>JAUWQF010000028.1 GCA_030611205.1 Methanothrix sp. | reverse complement strand
GTTGCAATCCCTATCGGGTTTTCTAAGGTCTTGCGACACTATAGGATGATTGGGCGGAAGCGCCACGTACTCGTGTTTCAATCCCTATCGGGTTTTCTAAGGTCTTGCGACACCCTTTTAACGTGCCTCCTCAGCCGCGTTATCCAGTGTTTCAATCCCTATCGGGTTTTCTAAGGTCTTGCGACATAGGCTCGAATGGAGTAGCTTGCCACATTTCTTACAATGGTTTCAATCCCTATCGGGTTTTCTAAGGTCTTGCGAAAATCTTTTTGATACATGTCCTGTAAGAGGTTCTGGAGTTTCAATCCCTATCGGGTTTTCTAAGGTCTTGCGACTCAAGCTCGGTGTGCTTGTCCTGGGTCATGAGATTGGTTTCAATCCCTATCGGGTTTTCTAAGGTCTTGCGACGGTACCCCTAAAATGCTCCTTTACCCTTATAACCCTTTCTAAACGCTCGAAAATCGAGTGTCAAATCATGAACCTCCACCGTACCCGAACTTTATAAAGATCCATGACACCATCACACGACGTTTGATTTCCTCTCTGGAGATTTCTCGCCCAGATCTTTGATATTTTTCACACACCGCTCGCAGAGCTGGTAGATTCTTACCCTGTCACCAGCGTCGATCTGTGCTTTTATCTCATCTTCCATCTCCACCCGTTGAACTTCATCGATCTCAAGTTCAAAAACGCTGTACTGCTTCCACGCGCCGTATTTCTCAAGAATCTTATAAACACGGGTGCGAATGCGGTCTTCACTGATGTCATATGCCACCGCCAGTCTCATCTTTTGAACTCCAGTGGATGATACTTTTTTAGTTCGCCGGTAATCGCTTTTCTCAGCAGTATCGCTTGCAACCTTACCGCCTTGCGCCGGGACACGGTATACCCGAATCGAGGATGTTTGAACTCCTCTTTCATGTAGTCGTCAAATTTTCCAAGATACTTCTTGAACGCATAATCTTTCAGATGGTTATCGTTCTGAAAATCATCATGGGTCAGAACCCCCTTGTTGATAAGCCGGACGGCAAAGGCATCACAAAATATCGGCCTGAACTCCTCCTGCAGATCCAGAGCCAGCGCCGGACGGCCATGTCGATCGGCATGCAGGATCCCCAGGAAGGGATCGAGGTTGTACTGGCGAAGAGCGCTCAAGACCTCGTTCTTCATCATGGAGTAGGTGAGGGAGAGCAAAGAGTTGATGTGATCCTCAGGCGGGCGCCGGGTGCGCTTCTCGAAGGTCCACCCCTCCGCAAGACACCCGTTTAGGAGGCCGAAGTAGATCTTCGCCGCTTCGCCCTCCGCGCCCCGGACCTCGTCGAGGGTGCTCGTCCTGGAGACGCCCTTCTCCAGATCTGCCAGCCGTCCTGCGTTGGTAACGCCTTTTCTTCCCAGGAAGGTGCGCGAGTTGCGGATCTTCCCCCTAACGATGCTCTGGGCGATGGCGAGATTTTCTTCTTCCGAAAGAGCATACTGGCGGCGGCGCACCTCGGCGATTGTGTTGCGTTCGGGAACGAAGCTGCCCCGGTATCGACCGAGCTGGGTGAAGTAGTTCAGCACGATCCCGTGTTCGTTGGCCCGCGCCACGAAGGGAGTGGTGAAATTGATGTTGCCGAAGATGTTGATGGTATCGATCTGGCCCATAGGAAACGATGCCAGTTCGCCTTCGCCTTTCATGACGACAACTATGCGGCCGCCGTCGACGCCCACCTGAGAGCCTTGCCGCGTTACGTATACTACGCTGTCGTCGAACATGCCTTCGCTTGCCTTCATCTTGTCATCTCCAGCATCTTTGTTTCCAGGGGCATGCAGTACTGGACTACGCTGCAATTCTTGCATTTGTTCGGGTTATCGGCAAAATCGGGGATGGCGTCTATGGTCATGTTGCGGATTGCGTGGGTGACTTCCAGGACCTTCTCCCGATGCCAGTCTGTTATGGTGATGGCATAGCGCTCGTTGGTGCCGAAGAGGTAGAGGTAGCCCATTCTTACGGGCTCTTCGAGGTAGTCTTCGAGGATCATGCAGTAGGCGGCGAGCTGGATCTCGTCGTTGTCGTAGTAGGTATCTCCATGCTTGCGCTCTACCGGCGTTAGTCTGGTTTTGCCCTCCAGCAGGTCGATCTTCCCGTGGAGGTGAAGCTTATCCGATCTGAGGTACATCTCCCGGTACCATCCTCCTCGTCGGCTCTGGTGTGTGTGTTTGGACCGACCATCTGCCAGATAGTAGTTCAGGCCCTGGGTGTCGTAGAACATCAGGTAGTAGAGGCGGCGCGGGCAGTAGAGGTACTGGTTGAGGTCGGAGACGTTGACGAGGTTGAGATCTTCTTCAGTCGTCATAGAACTCCATAGCATCCTCAGATAGTGGTATGACCTTATTGTTCCAGAGAATAACCTCTTCTGGCAGCACAATCCTGTCCAAGTCAATCGAATGGTATAACGAACGAATACAGGCGAGCAAGAAGCCTTGCTGCTTTTCTGGAAAGACAGTGACTGCGTTCTTTGCTATCTTCTCTATTTCATCCCTAAATTGTTCCCTTCGCTTTGGATAGCTGATTGGTGCAGGAAAATAAGAAATGGTTATCGCTTGGATGAAAGGACCCTTCTCCTCACTTCTGGAATCTTCTTCTATGATTAAACCGTCATCTGTTCTCTTCACCACTGCCGGAACTCGATTCAGAACTGAAAGAACATCGTACACCGTCTGGCGTATTTCATGCCCCCGCTGGTACCTCACGGGAAATTGCAGGGATCGACCACGCAGGCTTTTACACGCTTCTTTAAGATCGTCTAAGAACAGATTCAATCGATCCAGGTTGTTATTCGCTAATCCTTCGTTATCGTATCTATTCAATACCAAAAAGAACGTACGCCATAATTTATAGCTAGGTCCGGATTCAACCGCAAAATATGCCATGAGATCTTCACTTCTGCGTTTATACGCATGTATTGCCAACGCTTGTCTGAATGTGAAGAGCGTGCGCACGCTCTTTGTCTGAATATTATATCTGTCAGTAACATACTCCATCGTATCTAAGAATTTCTGATATCCTATGGTTTCATCTGTGAAAAGTGAGTTTATTTCTTTCTTCGTGTAAATATAGCACTTAGCAGGTTCATGACGAGCAGCACGACCAAAACGCTGGACAAAAGAATCGATGCTAAAGCCGTCCTCCATAAACAGCAGTTTTATTGGATAATCAAGTCCTACTTCGCTTTTGTTTGTGGAAATGAGGATCGGCTTGGTGAAATCCGGCACTTCGCCGATTTGGTTCGTGTCGTAACCGTTATCTTTCTCTGCAAATTCATATAGCTCTGGATATTCCTTAAATAAACGCGAATAAAACCAATTACTATCTTTTACGGTATCAAATATGAACAGGATCTGTGGCTTACCCGGTTCAATCCCGTTTACTTCAGCGAGGAGCACATCCGCCACATCTTCGAAATGATCCAGAATCTTCCCCTGATGAAGTTCGACCATCGTCTGGTGTCGGATAATCTCCCCTTCGTCGTGGTGGCATGATGTGGCGATGATATCCTCTACCAGCGGTGCATGTCTGTCCTCCCCGATACGCACAAGGCTTAGAAGTTCTAATATTTCTGATTTTGGTGTTGCACTGCTCAAAATTACTTTACACCGACTCATGTTTTGAAATAATGCTATCTGGGTGAGAATGCCACTTAATTCAAACTCTCTGTACGCATGAAATTCATCGTAAATTACATATTCAAACTGGTGAAATACTTGAATCAAACTCTCTTCTAGACTGACATACATTTTCCCAATGATTGCCTGGAATATATCCGGATTGGTTAATATAATATCATAACGCTGTATCAATCCCCCGAGCTCTTGTGCACGCTCATATCCCCTCTTCTTAAGAATTTTTGCAGATATATTTATGGCACTAAATCCCTCCTCCTTGAACCGTCCCATCTGACTCCGAATCAATGCGTTTGTAGGGTAAAGCAAGAGAACCTTACTCCCTTCACGAAGCAGATACTCAAAACAGAGCGTCTTTCCCGCGCCGGTAGGTGCGATCAACTGTATAACATCTGCGTTTTCTTTTTTCACACAACTAATGAACTGCTCTTGGAAAAGACGCAGCTTTCCAGATGGTGTGAGACCATAAGTATCTTGAGTGACCGGAAGATACACTTCGCCGACGGTTAACATGATTCATCACCGAAATATCAAGGGTATTATCTCATCGTTCGTAAATTTAAAGTCCACGTCAAGAAAGTGTTGTTTTCTGTAATCGCTGCCACGTACAAATTTACCTGATGCATTGTAGATATCAAAGAGGGTTATCTGTTCGTCTTCTGTAGGCTGTTCTCCTATTCCGTAAACTTCTTTAAGCATATACAGATTCAGATGGACCTTGTCTGCAAGTTTTGTTTTTCTTAACCGTAATTCACCACTCCTACGAATACCAACGGTTAAAAAAATATCATCTGGCAGTGGTTCTTTCGACCAGACCGTAAATTCAAACGTGCTTCCCGGAGCAAGCCCGATATACCGCCGTACCTTATTAATCGACACAGGAGAGTTGCTGCCCATCCGATCCGGATCAGTTTTTTTAAATCGTCCCATGTCGCCTTTAGCACCACTTGGAACGGTCACAGTAAAACATCGCTCCGATAGGTATTCCGTGCTTTTGAACGTTTCTTCTTTGTAATTAACATCAATAGGCTTTCCATCGGTCACAAAAAGACCGATACCAGCAAGTTCCTGATATTGATGATTGATAGCCTCTTCACCAAAGAGGAGGTAATGCTTTTTCAGAAGTCCAAGTGTGTATGCAAGCGAATATGTAAGTGCCGTGCTCCCAAGTATCCGATCGGCACTGATCAGAACACCCTCCGAACTCGAATAAAAGAGTGGAGAGTGGAGGGTAGCATGATATGTTGTCGCCTCCACAATAATCACCAATCCTCTGCCATCTTACTTACTCAGACTCAACAGGGAGTTTAGCTTAGTTGACATCACCATCTCCCTCATCTTTGCCTTTCTTTGAGTTCTTCTTGTTGACTGTATCCAGTCCCTGTTTTCGTAGAATTACCAGCGCATCCGTAAGAACTGCCGAACTCTCTTCCTCCCGTCGGCTTCCCACCTTGATTACGTTGGATAACCATTCTGGAAAATCGTCCCCATCATTCGGTTTGAAGTCACTTGCATAGAACATTTGCCAATCTGACCGCTTATGTTTCTTTATGTACTCCGATACCACAGTTTGGATATCCTCTCGTGAAATTTCAGCCTCTGCCACGGTCAGATGGTCATTGATCAACTCTCCACAGCTCAGATTACTATCGCCGGCAGATGTTATGAGACCAACAATCTCATTCTTTAGATTCCTACCAGTGCGTGTTTCACGTGCTCCGTATCGTCCGGTGTTGAGGATATTGTGGATCAGATACAGAAGCATCTCCTTTGTGCCAGCTTCAAGCGTGATGAAATGCACAAAATGTGTGCCGGGTTGTACTTTAACAAGGTTGAAAAGCGCCTCTGACTGACCGCCTTTTTCATTCCGCATCGTCCCACTCTCGTAAAGAGCGTTGTGTGTTTCCCTGTTCATGAGGTCGTACGGCTCCAGGCTGTATGTGTAGCCTTCGATTACATGGCTTTTCTGTGAGAATGTAGCTCCTGAAACTGTACCTGCGAGACCATAGGTGAGAAGATCTGCCGTCTGGGATTTGGGAAGGCTGTTTATCGGCTCGTTGTAGGTATATTCCTTCGTAATGATGTTCTCTCCCTCGTCGAGTTCTCTACAAAGGTTTAAACCGGTTAGACGCTCTTTGCTCACAAACTTCTCACCGTTTACCTGTGTATGGATAATCCCACCAAACTCCTGTGTTTCAGCCCGTTCCGAATCCGTACTCCTAAAGAGGGTAGGATCTGTTACCGTCCTGAGAACTACCATCGTCACGGTTGGTCTTGCCCTTCTGTACACTTCATACCGCTCAGCAAAACCATCGTCTGGTATGCTCTCTTTGAGTTCATTCCAATTCATTCAGTATCACCTTCTGTTTGGGTAGCGCAGATATATTCGAATTCATACACGTCTGCCAATGGATTTCCCCATTGCGATATCTTCTTGACATTCCAGAGCCCGTGTTGCTTCAAGTACTCTGCAATGCTTTCAACATAGTCCAGACACTCTGCAGGAATGTCTTTGCCCTTCTTTTTGCTGTATTGCTCACGCAGTACATCTTTCATAACTTCGGCTGCCGCAAACCGCACAGCCTCGTCATCGGGATAGTTCTGTGCTTTTGACGCCATCAATGAGTCAAGAGTAGTCCGAAATATCTTCACTCGTTTGTATGAACCGCTGAAGCGGTGTGTTCCGAAAAGGGCGACCCCTTTTTCTGCTATTTCCTTCATATCCATAGTTTCATCTCCTAATAACCCATGCAAGTGAGCACCATTCTTATTTGCCCAACCAACGAATTTATCAGTCCCAACTTCTCTTTTTACGTACGGTATCACTGTTATGGGCTCAAACCGTTGCACACGATATAACCCCTTCATCCCGTCGAAACGATTGATAAAGTCCAATTGAGCAACAATACGCCTTGCATCTCTGAAGGTCTTGATGTGGTCAAGCCCAAGATTTTTTTCGAGCGTTGTTGGCTGTTCATTGTAAAATAGACCATCGTACATCCGCACAAGCGTGTATGGACTGGTCGCAACACATTTACATCCACAATCCAGGCAAGCTTTTATTGCCGTGTGAATTGCTCGTGCCCTGCGTGTACTTTTACTGGAGTGTTCCGTCTGTTTCGGTGGTAATCTAATTGCCATTGGCTCGATATGGAATGGTGTATCGAAATCAGCGAGTGTAAAATCCAAGCCAAGTTTTTTAGTCTTGGTTCCTTGCACATTTATCTCGACTTTGCTCATCTGGTCCATGAACGGATCTACATTGACAAATACCGAGTCAAAATAGAAATAAAAAAATACTAAGTCGTCGTTCGTGCGGGAACTGCTGCTCTGTATCAAATTATTGACGAGTTGGTGTTCGATTTGACAGGCATCGCACCACCGTTTGTACTGGTCTTTGGGTGTAGCACGTTTGGTAAAACCGCCTGATTGCAGGAAGTGCTTTCCTGGTTTATACAATTTATCAGCAACTGCACCACACATAAAACAGACATCTCCACCTCCTTCTGGAGAGTTATTAACGAGTCCGTTCGTTATTTCTTGATTATGTGCACAAACCAACCTTACTACTGGATCCAGTGCCGACGACTCTGCATCCAACTCTGATAATATAGCAGCCTTTACAGAATCGCGCAACGATCGAAGTAATTCGGCATATTCATTATGCTTGTGCACAATTTCGTGAACAGTGTACGCTTTGCATTTTTGTCCACCCACACCATCTTGTTTCGCAAAGTTCTGGCGTAGTTGACCTATTTTTTGCAATTCATCTTTCAGATTGTTTTTTTGTGTGGTACGCTCCAGCTCTGGAAACTCCGTCCAATCAGAACCTTTTTTGTCATTGTATATGAAATAAGTAATACATGCAAGCGATTCCTGAAGTTCCTTTTCAGGAGGATAAGTTGTTTTTCCAAGGACACTTAAAAGACCAGATTCCGTCTTTTCGCGCACGGATTTAAGGTAAATATTAAATCGATCCTGTTTATCAAGTGGAATCGATAGAAGAGGATCCAGATCAAATTTTCGATCGGATAATACTGGCTTAGCCTCCATCTTGTCTGCAAGTTCTGCACCAATTAATTTCTTCAATACCGCTGGATCTATCTCTATTTTATCCGATGACAGATAAAGAATGCCCTGTGGAGATATAAGAAGTGGAACACCGCCTGATTTTACCAGAAACTTCTTTGCACTCCGATACACAGCTTGAGACAGAAGTTGCTGTGGTATCTCAGGCAGCCGCAGAAGATGTACGTCATGCATTTCGTTTTTCAGGCGTTTGTGTATCTCTTGCAACGGATTCTCCGATTTGCTCATACTTGCAACTTTATCCCCAATTTTAACATAAGGCAGAAGTTTCGCATATCTCGGCCGAGAAAAACGGCTTTCGTATTGTGCATCATCGGACTCCTGCGTGTGCTGAACAAGAAAGACAATCTCTTCCAATTCACTCTCCCAATCAGAAAAATATGTCTTAAGATCGAAAGGATCAATTTCAAAATAGTCCTGAATCAGTTTACGGTAATTTCCGCTGTAATCAGAGCCAGTGATCTCATTCCAGTATTTATTCACATCATGAAGAGTAAGTGCGGTGCAGAGCAATTTTATCTCATGCGCCTCTGGGGGTGCCTGTCCTGTCGATATCCGACCATAGATGTACAATATCGATCCTGTAAACACTGCATCAATTATATGTGACGGATAACTCAAAGCGCGGGCATATTTTGCATCCAACCGTCCGGATTTCTTGAAAAGAGGTTCTACAACAGTTGATACGTAATCCGTAAGATATTTTTTTATTTCTGTGTGAATATCCTCTTCTTCATCCACTATTTTATCCAACTCAGTTTCTGAATATCCTTCCAACATATCGTCCTGTGCAACATTCATCTCTTCTCCTCCTCCATTCTAACCTCCACCCCACCACACCCCCGGCTCACCGAGCTCCCCACCCCGCTATACTCCGCGAACCTGGACAGCACCAGAACCCCGTTCCTCACGTCCCGGGGCGCGTCTTTCGCGAATAGATAAGTACAGGCGCCGGTGAACCCCTGCTTAAATATCGGCCTGGGATGCCCCTTCGCTTTGTCGAAGACCGTATTCACCATCACGCTGTGGGTATCGTACGAGAGCGGCTTCTCCATCACATACCGCGCGATCTCGTCCCGCGAGATATCCATCTTCAGACCTTCCGGGCAGACCGCGTTCCATTTGGATATCAGCGAAGAGAAGACCGCCATCCTGTGGGGGAACATCTCGAAGACCCTGGTGTTCTTGTACTGGATACAGGTCGGTGACCGGAAACGGAACCTGATGCGCGAACCCTTGTGGCCCGCCGCCGAGTTCACCAGCTCCTCGAAGGTGGTGGCAGAACTGGTGACCTCTTCCACCCTGAGCAGCCCTCCGTCGAGCCTTATATCTCGCTCTCTCAAGATCAAAGGCTGGATGATCGACTGAAATATTTCGACCTCCCTGGGGTCGGTCATGCCCAGATTGAACCTGTACGTATTCGCAGGATCGATCGTCTTGTGATGCGGGCGGGCGCTGCGCCCGAACCTTCCCTGCAACGTGCCGATGGAGATCGAACTTATGGGAGAATCGTGGGCATGTTTGCTGATCTCCTCGTCGCTCTCTCGCATGATCTCCAGGATGGCCGAGTATAGCTGGTATCCTTCGCTTGTGGGTACCTCGAACCTGGTCTTCGGCCTCGTGATGAAAGTTATCTTCTGCGGCATCTATGACCTTTGACATTACCTCATCAGGTATAAACCTGTCGATTATCGCAATAGTTTCATTATCTTGCAATTAGTCATCGATCAAGTTTATATTTTGCATGGAAAAAGGTTTTATGCAATAGTCTTGATAGAGTACATGATGAAGACTTACATCTCTCTATCAGGCTTCGACACCTCACAAATATTATCTCTGATAGTAAAATATGGGATAGAAGGCAACGACCGGATGGTCCTGATTAGACCAATAGACGAGCGCGATAAGAGAGGTGAGACCACCACACAGGCCGTCCGGGACCTGTCCCGGCAGATAGATAGCACCATAAAAGTCGAAATATATCGTGTTGATCACCAGGATTTTGAAGGTATGGTACTCTCCCTGATCAGTCTGATAAAGAATACAGAAGGCGAAATCATAGCTAACATATCCGGCGGTCCCAGGGAGATTTTTCTAGCTTTTGCGATAGCATGCCTTTCCCAATCTCAGAAAATCTACAAAACCACAAATTACAGCGACATCGACCGGGCGATGACCGAGATTGCGCTGCCCAGGATAGTGCACAAAATCGACGAAAAATCAAATACAATTCTAAAAGATGTGCATGAAAACCAACCTACCACGATAACGGCTATCGCAAAGAGACTGAACCTATCCGAAAGTACCGTATCAAGACATATCGGCAGGCTAGTCGATATCAGATCGGTGGATATCGTTCAGAAAGGCAAGACGAAAGAGGTTCGTCTCTCATTTACGGGGAACATATTTCTTATGATTAGCAGATCAGATGAGAACCACCACGATAATCGGCGGTCAGATATCTGCAAGTAGCGTGATTCATCCAGCGCTATCTTCACTCGAAGTGATGCCGATAGGACGTTCTGGTCTTTGTTCAGTATCACTACCAGGTCGCCCACGTCCGTGGAGATCGTCTCGCCGCCTTCGCATGGATGAAACACGAGCCCTATTCGGCTGCTCGAAGGCAAAGCTAATAGCCCTGTTGCGCGGCAATTGAATATCGTAGCCGAACAAGTAAATCCGCCCTTCTGTCGGATTTACTTGAGCACATAAAGTTATACTTTATGTACAATAAAAAAAGTAGGCGCCAAGGTTGCTCCTCAGAGCATGGCCCGGGCCGTGGTTATGATGCGATTATTCTTGTCGACTACCAGGACTTCTTCCCCGTCCACTATACCCGGATCGGCGTCGATCACTTGCCCACCGAAGATGCGACCCCCTCGGGCCACGAAAGATACGGCCGCGTCCGAGATCACCAGCTTCTTTTTCGGGATTCTCTTTTCCGACATACTATACCACCTTTGATGAAACCGTTCTACGTTATTTGATATGAACTTTGTGGTATATAGTAGCATTTAATCTTAAGTAATCCGCCAGTCTTCATCGCGCATATGATCGTGCCCTGCCCTCCGAAACCCTCCCACACAACCGCCGCACTGGATGTTGGCGTGTGGTTGACCGGCCACTAACTCTCACCTGGCCACGGTACTATCAGGAAATCCAGTAAAAATCCAAAGCGACACCCCGGAGCCTTCACTCCAGGATCTCTCGCAGATGGCAGAGCTCTTCCAGAGAGACAAATCGGTCATCTCCCGTCACATCAGGAACGTCTTTGAATAAGGCGAACTTGTGCTCGATTCAGTTGTTGCAAATTTTGCAACAACTGCGGCAGACGACAAAAACTACCGGGTCGATTATTATAGCCTTGATGTCATCATCTCTGTTGGCTACCGGGTAAAATCACACCGGGGCACGCAATTCCGCATCTGGGCAACAGAACGGCTGCGTGAGTTCATAATCAAGGGCTTTACTCTTGACGACGACCGGCTCAAGCAGGCGGGCGGTGGAAGCTCATTTTGATGAAGCGGCGAGAAAAATGCTCAAGCCAGGACCAAAGAGGGAGGGTGAGGTATGAAAACGGACAGAACGCCCAGGCACATCATGCTCGACGAGCGCAGCCATGCGGTAAATATGCTGCTGTTCCACAATGCGAGGGAGAAAACACGAACAGGAGTGCTGACGTGAACGACATACAGAAACAGGATCAATCACCATTGTTCCAGCGCGTAGTTTCTATTCTGGAGCAGGCGCGGTCCAATGTGGTGCGCACGGTCAATGCGCAGATGGTGGCTGCTTACTGGCTGATCGGCAGGGAGATCGTTGAGGAGGAGCAACAGGGCGAAGTCAAGGCTGCCTACGGCAAACGTTTGATCGAGGAGTTGTCCAGCCGGCTTACAGAACACTATGGGAAAGGCTTCTCTACCACCAACCTGAAATACTTCCGCATATTCTATCTGGCGTTCCCTGACCGGTCCGTTGAAATCGGTCACCCGGCGGGTGACGAATTAGCCATCCCTGGAAAATCCGAACCTCGGTTGGTCACATTACCGCGCCCTCGGGGCGACTGCGAAGCAGCCGGGGCCCCGCGGGCGTATGGGGGGAAGCCTCAGCGCGGGGCTCCTTCCATCATTTCTTGGGCCTTGTAGCGGTTATAGCACTCTTCGCATATCGGAGAAAGAGTCTCAATGACAAACATGCGGCCTGTAAGGATCCGCCTATGGCAGCTTTCGCAGTATTCCCCAGCCAGAGACACAGCGACTATCTCGTCCCTCTTTACAAACGTTGTCCTATCCCTAACCGATATGGTAACGACATCAGAACCACGGATCTTGATAAGACCCCGGAAATGGGTCCCGTTCCGTAGGTATATCTCTGCCCAGGTGTCATCAAGAGTCGAGGAGTTTTGCTCCCATAGCCCACATCGGCAAATCCTTTCTATATCTTCGTCACTAAGACATTCCATCTTATGTCATCTCCTGGTGTTGGTTTTGTGGCATATGAACCGTCTCATAGCTGCGAGTGTTGCGGAATAACCGGGGCCGTATTTCTCACGTATACCCGTCCCATACCGTTCGAATATTTCCTCACGTATACGGCTATATATTTTATCCATATCAAGCGTACCATAAGCAAGCTCAAGCTCATCCAGCCAGACCTCAGGATAAGGTCTGCTAATTCAAATGCGGTTCTCTTTTGTCCATCCCAGAATGGATGCCTATCAGCAAGAAAATGCTCGCTTACACTCGCATTTACTTGAGCACATAAAGTTATACTTTATGTACAACGAGAAAATCCGTCCGCCGGTCGGATTTACTCGGAGTACATAATGTTATACATTATCTACAACAAGAAAATGTTCGCTTACGCTCACATTTACTTGAGCACATAAAGTTATACTTTATGTGCAATAAAAAAAAGCGGCACCCCGGAGCCTTCACCCCAGGATCTCTCGCAGATGGAAGTGATGCGGCCCCAGCTTACCCTCGAAGTTCCCCGCCGAGATCTTGACGACGCCGGGCACCGTACATGCGGCCTTGATCCCCACGCGAATGGCCTCCTCGATGGCCTCCCTGTCCATACCGTTGATCACAACCTCGTAAGAGGCGTTGATATCCTCCGGCAGGGTGCAGATCCCCTCCCCCCGGAGAGTGGGACAGAACCTCTCGTTGGTGGAGGCCATCAGGAACTTGTACCTGCTCCCCACCTTGGACCCGCTGGCGACGACCCCTCCGGGGAAAGGCGTGATGACACCTCTTATCCTGTCTATGGCGCCCACCGCCGCCTCGGCCGCCATCAGGGCGCTGGCCTGGTTCTGGCCCATGATATAGAAGTTACCGCCAGCGATCCCGTCCACCGCTCCGATATGCTCCTCCACCACGAAGTCGCCGGACATGACCGGGATGACGCATACACCGCGATCGCAGTACATTCTCTCCTGCTGGAACCCATCTCCGAAGAACTTGAGCTTCTTCCCGGTATCGAACTGCTTCTCCGCCTCGGGCAGGCCGTTGAAGACCGCAGTGGTAGGCGCGGTCAATACGCACTGACCTATCCGGTAGAGGAGCGAGTTCTCCAGGTTCTTGTAGTTCATGTTGCAGATCTGGATGTAAACACCTGGCCTCCCGTCCGGGGTCTCGTCCCTGCCCACCACACACTCGATGCCCGCCTCGGCCGGGCACCCTATCACCGAAGTGCCGAACCCTGTTGCCTCCCGGGCCGCCACAAGAGCCCAGCGCTCGGTAACGGCCGTGATCAGCACCCTGGCCACCTTTATGGGGAAACCCTCCGCAAAGGTGTCCTCAACCTCTACACCGTTTATCTCCATTTCCAAACCTCAAAATTCATTCTGGGTTGTACGCCGCCAGCTCGTACCCGTCGCCCGACCGGAAGGCCGCCGCCGAACATACCGACCTCTCCAAGGGCAGGTCGAAAGCCGCCTCGGCCACCTGAACCGCGCCGTCTCCGGTGATATCTGCCGGCAGGAAGTCGGTCATCTCGTAGGTGGCCACCATGAAGGCGCAGTCCTCCTCCAGCGAGAACCGCTTCACCCGGACCTCGTCCTCCCGGGCTATCCCCAGCCAGCCCTGATCGCCTCTGACCACGCCCGCGATCCTGGGCGTCTCCAGCTCGTCCCTCTCGTACCCGTAGGCTACCAGGCTGATAGCGATAGCGTCCAGCGGCTTCATCCCGTCTTTGATCTTCTCCGCGATCATCTCCGTCTGGGTGCCGTTGGTCACCACCGCAGCGTCGTCCACCAGGCGGAGGCAGTTGTAGGTGATGTAAGGGTTCTTCATCATGTCCTGAAGGTCGAGGGGCGCGACCAGCACACACCCGTCACCCACAGAAGTCCTGCGGTTGGGAAACGACCGGGAAGATACCCTGTAGCCTGCCCAACATCGCCCTTTTGTCCGGCCCAGAACCACTATCCTGCCCACGTACATGGGATCCTCAAAAAAAAACTCAGTCCAGGAGGCCGAACTTCTCCGCGTTCCGGTCCGCTATGGCCTGGATATTGGCTATGTACTCCTCACCGCCTTCCACGTGGAATAGGTGCTTGTACCTGCCCTGGGTCTTGAGGTAATCCTCCACCGGCCTCTTGTTCCTCACCTTCTTGACGCCGACCAGCTCACCGTTCACATACTCGTAAAGCGGGCAGATACAGGTCTCCACGACCAACTTGGCCAGCTCGATAGTATCGCCCTCGGCGTAGCTCCATCCTGTAATGCATGGGGCGTTGATCTGGATGTAAGCCGGTCCTTTGATCTCCAGAGACCGTTTTACCTTCCTCCTCAGGTCCACGGGATAGGCTATGGAAGCCGTGGCAACGTAGGGCGCTCCATGAGCCACCGCGATGGCGGGCATGTCCTTCTTCCTCACCAGGTTGCCCGGGCTCTGGGTGCCGATGGGAGTGGTGGTAGTGCTGGCGTAGAAGGGGGTGGACCCGCTCCTCTGGCCGCCGGTGTTCATGTAGGCCTCGTTGTCGTAGCAGATGTAGGTTATGTTGTGACCCCGGTCGAACATCCCCGAGATGGAACCGATACCTATATCGAAGGTGCTGCCGTCGCCGGCGATCACCAGGAGGTTGATGTCCGTTCTCCCGAACTTCTTGAGCGCGATCTCGATCCCCGAGGCCACCGATGCAGGGTTCTCGAAGAGGGAATGGATCCAGGGAACCTTCCAGGAGCTCTCGGGGAAGGGCGTCGAGGTGACCTCCAGACAGCCGGTGGGCGAGGCAACGATGGTATTCGGTCCGGCAGCATCGAGAACCAGCTTGATAGCTATGGGCATTCCGCATCCTGCACAGGCCCTGTGACCAGGAGCAAACAAACTTTCTTGCATTTGATAATCCTCCTAAAGGCACTCCGGATTCACGCCGAAGATCTCGAACTCGGTCTCTAACTCTAAGCCTTCATCCTTCACCTTGGACGCATTCTCGACTATCTTTCGGATCTGCTTCATGGCTACGTCCCTGCCACCAAGTCCAACGGCGAACCCTACTATGGGTACCCGGATAGACGTGTTGTATAAGGCACCCTTGATATCTGTCAGAAGGGCACTCTGGTACCCCACCGAGACATCCTTCTCGATCACCGCGACCACGCTGGCGTCCTTGAGGGCCTCCTTCAGCGCCTCCACCGGGAAAGGCCGGTAGCTTCTGATCTTGACCAGTCCCACCTTTATGCCTTCTTTCCTCAACACATCCACGGCGTCCTTGATGGTGCCCACGATAGATCCCAGGCTCACCAACAGGATCTCAGCGTCATCCGCCTGATAGGTATCGATCAGACCGCCATAACCTCTGCCAAAAGTCTCCTCGAACTCCTTGTCGACTTTCCCTATCAGATCCAGGGCCCTCTCCATGGCCTTGTACTGGAGGTACCTGAACTCCGTAAACCAGCTGGGATCGGCAAAGGCCCCGAAGGTCTTGGGATCCTCCGGATCGAGCACGTTCACCGGACTGAAGGGCGGCAAGATCTCTTTGACCAGCCCTGGGTCCAGGAACTCCACCGGCTCGTAGACGTGGGTGAGGATATACCCGTCCATACAGGCCATAGATGGGGTGAGGATATCCGGGTCCTCGGATATCCTGTAGAGCTGTGGGGTGAGGTCCATGACCTCCTGCACGTTCTCCGCGTAGAGCTGGATCCAACCGGAATCTCTGACCCCGAACGTGTCCTGTTGATCGTTCCATATGCTGAGCGGTGCGCTCAGAGCCCTATTGACCGTGGTCATCACTATGGGCAGACGCATGCCCGAGGCGTTGTAGAGAACCTCGAACATCAACGCCAGTCCCTGGCTGGTGGTCGATGTGTAGGTTCTGGCACCTGCCGCGCTGGCACCGATGAGCGATGAAAGCGAAGAGAACTCCGAATCCACATTGATGTACTCGCAGTCCAGCTCGCCGTTTGCCACTAACTGGGACAGATGCTCCACGATGTGGGTCTGCGGGGTGATGGGATATACCGATACCACATCTGGTGAGCAACATCTCACCGCGTCGGCTATGGCGTAGGAACCTTCCGCAACTCTCATCATATTACTTATCCTCCAGGACCATCTCTATCGCCCCGCGGGGGCATTCATGGGCACAGATGCTGCAACCCTTGCAGTAATCCAGATCAGGGACAAAGTTGCCCTCCACCTGATGAATGCAGCTATCCGGGCAAAATATCTCGCAAAGACTGCACTTGATACACTTGTCGTGATCGATAACCGGTACAAACGTCCGCCAGGCCCCGGTCTTGGTCACCTGGGTGCTGCCCGGCTCGACCACCATACTTACTCCACATCTGGTCATTGGGACACCCTCTCGTAAGCGGTCTTTATGGCTTTCAGGTTATTTTCTCCAAGAGCACCTGTGAACCGGTCCAGGATCGCCTTGTTCAGGCCCTCCAGACCAATCTCCCCGGTAGCACCACAGAATGCTCCCAACATGGTGGTATTGACGATAGGTCTTCCCAGTTCTTCCAGGGCGATCGTGGTGGCGTCGATGGTAACTATCTCTGCTTCGGTATCCAGGCCCAGTTTCTCCTTGGGTCTATCTGTGTTGATCATGATCTTCCCGTCTGGCTTTAGACCGCCGGCCACATCGACCACTTCCAGGAGAGTCACATCCTGGACTATGACATAATCTGGCTCGTAGATCTGGCTCCTGACCCTGATGGGTTGGTCTGCTATCCGGGCAAATGCCATGACCGGAGCACCTCGTCGCTCTACACCAAATGCGGGAAAGGCCTGAGAGAACTTCTTATCTTCAAACGCCGCGATAGCTATCAGCTCGGCGGCGGTAACCGCTCCCTGACCGCCCCGACCGTGTAATCGAATCTCTTTCAACCGCAGACCTCCTCCCGCCGTCTGAGGCTATGACTGGATATAGCCTTTTCGGAAATCTCTATGATCATCAGCACGTTTTAATATGGGATATGCCCTTACAGACCCGAGCTTCGTATGAGCGATGATAAAGATGATGATAACGAGCTGGTCTTCGCCGTAAAGGCGGTCGAGCGGAGCTTACCGAAAGGTACCAACCATCATATAGGCGAACTCCTGGCGTTCCTCGTGGGCATGGCCCCTTTCCTGGATAGAGATACTCTGATAGATCTTAAGTGTCAAGGTTGCGATAACTACGCGTCCTCATTCTATCCCGTAGAAAGCGACCTGGATATAGTGGAGTTCCATGGGTATTGTCACGCCAAGAAGCAGATGCTACACCATCAGGCCCTCTTCACCATAGCCAAGTGCATGGAATACTCCAATGAGGTGCAGAAGGAACTGCAGGAGACGGCCGAAGCCGTGGTGGAAGATGACCTTCGCCCGGGCTTGGCTGGCAAGAAGCTCTACGACAGGAAGCTTTTTGCCAGCTACGACGTGGAGTTTCGGATTAAGCCGCGGGTGGGAGAGAATATCTCCATAGAGTTCGGGCACAAAACCAACGGCGATTTCGTGGATAGCGGGATCAGGATCTGCTTGCTGAAGCGACTGGATCCAGAGCTCTGCGAGCATAGTGCCAAGATAGTGACGGTGCAGAATCACGATCGGACGACCATGGTAGTGATGATCGACCGCCAGATAAGACGTCAGCTGGGTGTAGACGAGATCTTAGAGAAAATCGCCGAGACGCGAGATATGGATATAGTTTACATCTAATAACTTTTCGAAGGATGTTTATTAAGATGGTATCTTGTATAGTACCGGATACGAGCGTGGTGATCGACGGCAGGTTATCTACCAGGATCAAGTCTGGAGAGTTTCTGGGCAAACGTGTAGTGATCCCCGAGGCCGTGGTGGCGGAGCTCGAGGCCCAGGCCAACCACGGCCGCGAGATAGGGATCAAGGGGCTGGAAGAACTCCGCAGGCTGTCGGAGTTCGCCAAGTCGGGCAAGATCGAGCTGGAGTACGTGGGCGTGAGGCCTGACCTGGACCAGATAAAGCTGGCCGGTGGTGGAGAGATCGACGCCATGATCAGGGATGTCGCCCTGGAAATGGACGCGTTCTTCTTGACCAGCGACTCGATACAGTCCAGGGTGGCCGAGGCCATGGGGATCGATGTAGAGTACATCCGGCCCCAGAGAAACGGTATCAAGCCGCTCACCCTGGACAAGTATTTCACCCCAGACACCCTATCCGTACATCTCAAGGAAGGCGCACCACCCATGGCAAAGCGCGGCCAGGTGGGCGAGTTCAACCTGACCAAGATAGGACACAGGGATCTTCGGGAGAGAGAGCTCAGAGATATCGTCCGGGAGATTCTCGAGCGGACCAAGGCCGACCCCAACGCGCACATAGAGATAGAGAAGATCGGGGCTACCGTGATCCAGATGGGGCCCATGAGGATAGCCATCGCCCAGCCCCCCTTCTCCGACGGGTTGGAGGTAACCGCCGTCCGTCCGATAGTCAAAGTGGATCTGGAGGATTACAAGCATGCCGAAGAGCTGAAGGCTCGTTTGGGGGAGGGTCAGCGAGGCATAATGATCGCCGGTCCTCCTGGTTCCGGAAAGACCACTCTCGCCGCGGGGGTGGCCAAGTACCTCCTCGACTGCAGCTACGTGGTCAAAACCCTGGAATCACCCCGCGACCTCCAGGTACCCCCGGAGATAACCCAGTACGGCCCTCTCGAGGGGAGCATGGAGGCCTCGGCAGACATCCTGCTCCTGGTCCGTCCCGACTACACCATCTACGACGAGGTGAGGAAAACCAAAGACTTCGAGGTATTCGTCGATATGAGGCTGGCCGGGGTGGGCATGATCGGCGTAGTCCACGCCAACAAGGCCATCGACGCCCTCCAGAGGTTCATCAGGAGGGTCGACCTGGGCATGATCCCCCAGGTCGTGGACACCGTGGTCTTCGTGGAGAAGGGTCAGGTCACCGAGGTTCTGGACGTGGAGTTCGTGGTCAAGGTACCTACGGGCATGATCGAGGCCGATCTGGCCCGGCCGGTGATCGTGGTGAAAAACTTCGAGACGGGCGAGGTGGTGTACGAGATGTACTCCTACGGCAACGAGATAGTGGTTATGCCTGTTGCCAAGGGCGGCAGCAGGAAGCCCGCCTCCTGGGATCTGGCCTCCCGCCAGATCGAGAGAGAGATGTCCCGACATCTGAAAGGGCCCTTCGAGGTGGAGATGCTCAGCGATTCCAGCGTACGGGTGAGGGTCCCGGAAGGGGAGGCCGCCAAGGTGATCGGCAAGGCGGGAAAGAACATCGAGCGGATCGAGAAGTCGCTGGGGATGCACATAGACGTCCAGGCCATAGAGAGCGGTCCTGCCTTCTCTCCAGAGTTCGAAGAGACCGCCCGCCACCTCATAATCTGGATCGGGGACGAGCTGGCCGGGGAGGCCATGGAGGTATACGTGGGCAACGAGATGGTCTTCACCGCTACCGTGGGCAGAAGAGGCGATATCAGGATGGCCAAGTCTTCGGATATGGCCAGGCAGATACTGCGAAGGCGGGACCAGGGTGAGAAGCTGGAGGTTCGCAAGGTCCGCGGCTGATTTGATTCTCGGGCCAGACCTCATCTTATCTTTGTCATACCCCCAGGACCAGCCGGAGGGTATTTCTCAGGGCAGGGGCCAGGCCGAGAACGAGCAGGGCCAGCTTGGTCAAGTTCTTCAGCTGGGGGTCGTCTCGGAGGACGTTGTCGATCAGGCTGAGCACCGGTAGCAGGATGACCAGTTTGAGAGGGTACATCACAAAAGCGGTGCCGGTGATCCTGATGAGGAGATCGGGTATCACATGTTTCTCGTGATATCCGAGAAGGTCGATGCCGATGTAGGTGGAGCTGGCGTCCCATAGATGAGAAAAGAGGATCAACATGTTCTGTCTCGTCTCCAGAAACTTGAGTTTAAGGGGCGATCTGAGCACCCAGAGCGCGCCCGAGAACGCCGACCCCAGGCCCAGTATGACCACCAGAGCCCAGAGCCTCTCCGCGCCGAGGGTGGCCAAGACCGCGAGGTTGATCGCGGTCCAAGCTAGGCCTATAAGGGCGTAGACCCTCATCCACCGGCTGCCGAAGGCGCTCCTGGTGAGGAAGAGAGAGGTCAAGGTCACCAGAGATACAAGGAAATAGATGAGAGGGGTTATGAGCAGATAACTGGCGGGTGGCGCCACCAGTCCCGCATCCTCGATCACCCGGAGGCTCGATCCTGCCAGGATGTAGGGTATGGTGTGGACCACCAGGCTTTCGTCCAGCTCGAGGTCCATCCGCCGGAAGAGCCTGATGATGATGGCTATCATCAAACCCAGGATCAGCGCCCAGGTCAGTGTATTCACCGGGTTGTAACCGGTGTCGAGGAGGATCGGCTCCGCGTAGTGCTCGTATATCCAGGGATGCAAAGGGATAGACTCCGATAGATCGGTAGATCGACCAAGTATTTCAACCTCGTTGCCACGAGGTATCTTCTCGTTTTATATAATGTATAACATTATATACCCAAGTAAATGTGAGCGCAAGCGAACATTTTCTTGTTGTATATAACCCATGTTCTCCAAATTCCCAGCTAAATTACCTATTCCGTGTGTTTAAATAACCACCTAGTGTCGAGTCATGCGTAAAATATCGTATCATGCACTTGTCATTCCCACGAAGGTGGGAATCCAGTTGGACCCTCAATCGAGGCTATTGGTATTTTATATGTTTTGTAAATATATCTGACGCTCCCACTACCTACTGTTATCGATTGTATCTATAATGTGACTTGCCAAGCTACTCGAATCAGTCTATGAGACAGTCCTTGCGCGTGTGCTTGAAGAGTGCGGGTGGAACATCAAGTGTATGTTGCCTTTGACTTCAATAGCATGCATTTCGACGAGAGGGACTTCGCGTCTTCGCGCCTTCGCGTGAGTCAG
>JAUWQF010000054.1 GCA_030611205.1 Methanothrix sp. | reverse complement strand
GTTATTTGTTGCCTACAGACTCAACTGCGTAAGTCCTAAAGTATCAAGTCTAAGGTTCATGACTATAATGACCCTGGTTCGCCAGGGAACACTCTGGTCGGAAATTATTGCCATTTTTAGGAGGGGGTCCGGAATAGGAATGTTCTGGAAAAGGTAGCCAGATTTGAATTGAGTAAAGGAGTGGATTCCCCCACACCGGTACTTGTGCGCGGCGTGGCGGCCGTATTCTTGTTGTACATAAAGTATAAATTTATGTGCTCAAGTAAATGCGAGCGTAAGCAAGCATTTTCTTGTGCTTATTCTTGTACTATATGTAACTTGCAGTTTTGCTCAGACTACCCTTCTGTGGTGCCTAAGAAGGGCCTGTATAGTCCCAGGGTGGTGCAGGTCCGTCTATCTCCGGCGCGTGTTGAGCAGATCATATCGCACCCTCTCGTCCACCCCCACCCCCAGCACGCTCTCTGCGCCCCGGTAGACGTCCCGGGCGATCAGAGCACCGCCCAGGGCGGCATCGCAGCTGGCCAGGGGCCGGACCTTCCGGTCCAGAAGCTCGGAGACCCTGGGCGCTATGAGCGAGGCAGGATCGCCTGCCAGGTAGAGCCCGGGTTGGGCCGCGCCCAGGTCCCGTAAGAGGACGCCCATGGCGCTCAGCTCCATCGCCGCGAAGAGGGCCAGGGTCTCCAGGGCGCGTCTCTTTTTATCCGGGTCGCAGTCGTCCAGGGTGTCGACGCCCAGCTTGCGCACAATCCCGCCCGCGGTGAAAGCCTGGTTGGCGCTCATCTTGCCCGAGTCTACCTGCCGGATGGCGTTTACGTCCAGGGGGCCATGAAGCAGACCGGGCGCGAATATGGGGGCGTCGATGGCTCCTACGATCCTGCCGTCGACGACGCCTATGGTGACGACGTTAGAGCTGGCATCGGATATTATGAAGCTCGATACCCCGTCCTTGTAGACCCGGTAGGCCAGGCCTACCTTCTCCGGGCTGGCACCATGAGAGAAGACGTTCATCCGGGGATCGGTACCGCTCTTCCGGTGGATGCCGGGCAGAAGTATCGCGGGCCAACCGGCCTCTCTCACGGCATCAAAGACCCTCGTCCCACCGCCGACGTGAACCCCTGCACCATCCTGCCTGATGACCCCGCGGTTGACCGCGTCCTCGATCCTCACGATCTCTGTGATGCCGTCTCCCATTGAATAGGTGAGCGCCAGAAGATCGACCTCTTCGATCTCCAGCCCTCGCTCCACTCTCTGCGTTATCTCCGCCGTCGAGAGTCTGCTCGCTTCCGCTCTCGGCAAGACGTAACATCTGCCCTCGGTAGTGGCGAACCTGATCGCCCTGGTCCCGTGATCCACCCCTACGAACATGAGATCAGCTCGACTATCTCTCTGGCCAGCCTGACGCTGTCATCTTCGCAATTCATGGTCGTATTCATCCTGACACACGACCCCTTGTACCTGCTCTTTGGCCCCACCACCATGAGGTCCACGCACCCCAGTAAATCGGCCACCCCCTGGTCGGTCACCGGGTAACCCCAGGCGCGCATGAACTCGGCCGCGGGACCGCTCACCGGCCGATCTCCTACCAGGGGGCTCACGGCGATCACCCTATCCTTCTTATTCATCATCTCTCTGACGCCTTCCAAGGCCAGTATGGGCCCGATACTGGTGACAGGGTTGCTGGGCCCGATCAGAACTGGATCGTCGCCGGATAGGGCGTCCAGAAAAACGGGACTGGGCCTGGCATCCTCGATCCCCTGGAACCTGATGGCCTCAACGGGGAGCCTGCCTTTATTCTTCACCCAGTAGGTCTGGAGGTCCATCTCACCCAGGGAGGTAGATATTATCGTGGATACCGGGTCGTCGGTCATGGGAACCACCCTCTCCCTCACCCCCAAAGACCTGCAGAGCTCCTCCGTGGCCGTGCTCAGCCCGGCTCCGGCCCTCATAAGGTCCGAGCGAAATATGTGCACCGCCCGGTCCCTATCCCCCAGAGTGAGGACCTCTTCGTGGCCCAAGCTCTTGAGAAACTCCGATGTGCGGAACGAATCGTTCTCGATCCCCCACCACCTGGACCGGTCCACCAGACCTGCCAGGGTATAAATCACGGTGTCCAGGTCCGGAGAGACCAGGTTCCCCGAGATCCAGAGGTCGTCGGCAGTGTTCGCCACCACGGTCAGGTCCAGAGGGTCCAAGACCTCTTTCAATCCTACCAGGAGCTTGGGGGTCCCCGTCCCTCCGCTGAGCACGATCAAGATAGCTCCTCAACCACTATCGCCATCCAGGATGATTATCCCAGTCTTCAGCGATTCGCACTCTTCATCGGTCAGCTCGGAAGATATGGCGTCGTCGGATATTATGGCGCTGTTACCCAGGGGATCTTCCAGCACCAGGGTGAGAGGATACCGGCCCTCCATGGCCTTCTCGATGCACTCCAGGATCTCGTCACCCCTCCGGGCGTTCTCCTCGGCGCCAGCGTCTCTGGCAGATCTGGTAGCAAAGGATACCACGCCCTTAATCTTCTGGAGGACGCCCTCGACGTTGGTTATGTAAGCATCCGACGTCGCACTCGGTTCGACGTCGATCCCCAGATCGGGTAGCCTTATCGTCCCGCTGGTGGACCTGATGACCCTGACGTTCAGATCCTCGACGCCTCTGATCTCGAAGGTGTACCTCATCGGCTCGCCCTGGGTCAGCAGGATCGTGTCTGTATGCTTGAACCCACAACGTTCACAGGTCCCGGCGATCACCATCACCTCTCCGAAATGGGGTACGTCTGTTGTCTCCCAGCCAAACTTTACCATGGATCCACAGAGGGGACACTCGACCTCGGTGGTGACCTTCAATCCGCGCCTCCCAGAACGTTCTCGCGATCAATCATCACATCCCTGGGCACTATCAGGATGAGATCGTCTCCCAGCCCGGCTATGTCGCCGTTGACCTCCTCCACGATCGTCTTGAGACCTTCGATGCACTCCTCCAGCATGGATTTATCCCGCGTCATCGGCGAGATGTCGATCAGGACTGTGTTGTTATCGAGCACCTCCTGCCTTATGTCCTGTACGACCTCTGGGCTGCTCAGCTCCGCGAACCGGACAAAGGTCTTGCTCGGTCTTGCAGAGACCTCCTCGAACTGCCCCAGATCTATGTCAACGTAGTCTTCGTCGCCAGACCTGCCCATTAACCTGTCCAAGAAACTGCTCATATCCGTCCACCTGTTGCGAGAGGTATGTTTTTGGATTGTATATAATGTATAACATTATCTACTCAAGTAAATCCGACCGAAGGGAGGATTTTCTTGTTGTATATAATGTATAACATTATCTACTCAAGTAAATCCGACCGAAGGGAGGATTTACTTGTCGCGTCTCACCTACGCGCTAGCCAGCTTGATGCCGACGGCGCCCATAAGTACCATGAAAGCCAGAACGATAACCACGAACCCAGTCGGCTGCAACCCCTCCGGCATCGTCGCCTGCACCATCGCCATGAGCACGATCATCAGGACGACGAGACCTATACTCGCACCGATCTCCAGCGTTTTTTTGCTCATCGCCCTCATGTTGAGCTGATGTGAGATATCTCTTACGACCCATCTCTGAGCCCATCCGGGTCGGCCAGCCGCCTAACCAGGTCTCCTGTCCGACTGCCGTACCACCCTCTCTCGATGTAGCGAGGATAAACAGGAAGCCTCTCTCGCAGTTCCCTATCCCGAAATCTCCGACGCAGTTCTTCGACCGTGGGCCACCTCTTGTCCGGGTTGATCCAGTCGGGTGTGAGAGGGCTGATCCCTCCCAGGTCGTCTGCACCGGCCTCCACCAGATATATGGGGTCGGCTAGGTTGGGTGGGACCTGGACCGCGACCGTCCGCGGCAACGCCGCCCTGGCCAGCCTTACGGCGTCGGCAAGCTCGTCAGCTCCTGGCGGTCTGGTCGAGACCATGGGAGTGCCCGGCTTGGGATCAAAGGGCTGGATGATGACCTCCTGGATGTGGTCATAGGCCCTGTGAAGACCGGCGATGGTCCGGAGGGACTCGATCCTATCGTCCCTGCTCTCTCCTATGCCCACCAGGATGCCGGTGGTGAAGGGTATCTTGAGCCGACCTGCTGTGGATAGGGTCTCTATCCTGACCTCCGGTATCTTCCCCGGCGAGAGCCTGTGAGCCTCCAGCTCGGCGGTCGTCTCCAGCATCAGGCCCATGCTGGCGTTGTACGGAGCTAGCCGTTTAATCTCCGCCGGGGTGAGGATGCCGGCGTTGGTATGGGGGAGAAGGCCCCTCTCCAGGGCCAGCTCACAGAGTTCGATCAGGTAGTCGAGCACGGCCTCGCCGTCCCGTTCGAAACCGGGGACGTCCCAGGGTCGCTCGCCCATGCAGAAGAGCGCCTCGGCGCAGCCCGCTTCAGCACCCCGATCCATCAGGTCGATGGCCTCCGATCTGCCGATGATCCCGCCTTCGTCGCTGCGGAAGCTGCAGTAGAGACACCTGTTCCTGCAGAAGCGGGTGACCGGTATGAAGACGTTCCTGGAGTAGGTCAGCCGGGCTTTCATGCACGGATCAGCGTCTCAGCTCCACCAGCTTCAGACTATGTCCTTGGGGGCAATCTTCGGGAGACTCGCCCACGACCTCCACGATGGTGCACCTGTCGCCCTCTGTCAGGCCTGCGGGATGACATATATCGTACATGCTACAGTAGTACTCCTCGCAGTTAGGCAGCTCGAGGACCATCGTGGAACCGGCGAAGGCCTTCCTGGCGTCGATAGCCACTATTATGGGACTCTCAGTCACCTCTACGGCTTTCACCCCTCCGTCATGCAGGGGACATTCGTGTACCAGCTCCCCACGCAGCCCCAGGACCCGGTACCTTCTCCCCGTTTCCAGGTTGGTGCAGGTGTTCCGGAGCTTGCAGGTCTCGCACTCCGAGGTGGGACCGTTGAATACGAACTCCATTCCTATGGTCGCTAGTCTTGTTCCTATCAGTGTGATCTGGGTAGTTGCCTCTGACATGTTTACGCCTCGATAAATATTATATTACTTTTGTTTTCTTTGCGGCATTCCAGGCAGCTTCTCTGGTGAGGCCGGTTCCTAGTATGGTGTAGCGCTCTGGACGAATCTCTCGCGCACCGATGAGCGCCTCGACCACGACATCGTCTTCGATCCCCATCTCGGCGGCGGAGGTCGGCGCGTCCAGCAGGCTAAGAGCCTCTCGGATCCGCTTCCAGTCGCCGCCGTGTAGGTACATCATGATGATCGTCCCCACCCCGCAGAGCTCGCCGTGGAGGGCGCTGCCGGGTGCGATCTTGTTCAGAGCGTGAGCAAACTTGTGTTCTGACCCGCTGGCTGGCCTCGAAGAGCCGGCGATGCTCATGGCCACACCGCTGGAGATTAGGGCCGTTACCACTATCTTGGCGGACTCGGCCAGGCCGGGCCTTATGGTGGATGCGGAGTCGACTATCATCTGGGCGGTCATCTGGGATAGCGCTGCGGCATACTCGCTGTACCTATCGTTCCTGAGCCGCTTGGCGAGTTTCCAGTCTAATATTGCCGTGTAGTTGGAGATTATGTCGCCGCACCCCGCCGCCAGGAGTCTTCTTGGAGCTCTTGATATTATGCTGGTATCGGCGAGGATCCCCAGGGGTGACTGTGTGGATATGGAAGTCGTCTCGCCGTCTACGGTGAGGGAGGCCTGAGCGGAGCATATGCCGTCGTGAGATGCTGCGGTGGGAACGCTTATAAAGGGCACACCTGCCTTCATCGAGGCCAGCTTGGCTATGTCTATGCACCGTCCACCTCCGACCCCGAGAAGAAAACCGGCGTCTTCGTCCCTGGCCACCACTTCTGCCCGGTCCACCTCTTCCATCTTTGAATGCTTGGTAATCAAGAGGATGGTCTCGAAGCCACCTTCCTCCATCCGGCGAGAGACCTCTCTGCCTGCGGTCTCGCCGGTGGTGGAGCCTGTCACGATGAGGGCCCTGCCCTCCAGCTTGAGGTCTCTAGAAAGGTCGGCAACCTCAGAGAGGGCTCCGCTGCCTACGACTACCCTTCGTGGAAGCTCCATCCATTTAGATATGCTCAACGGTCTCACCAGCCGGATGTAGAGGTCGTCTTCTACAAATATAAACGCTCCTGAGACCCGTCTTTGACCTATATCAGTTCCTCAGAGCGCGCAGGTCTTGGAGGATACGTTCCCGATATCTGTTTACCTCGGGGCTGGTTCTATTTCTGGGACGGGCAACGTCGATATCGATGATATCGCTGATCATCCCCGGCCGGGCGGACATTATCACGACCCGGTCTCCCAGGTAGATGGCTTCGTCCATGCTGTGGGTCACAAAGACCACCGTCTTCTTCTTCTCCTGCCAGATCCGGAGGAGCTCCGACTGCATGACGTTCCTGGTCTGGGCGTCCAGGGCCCCGAAGGGCTCGTCCATGAGAAGCGCCTTGGGGTCGTTGACCAGGGCCCTGACGATGGCCACCCTCTGTTTCATCCCGCCGGAGAGTTCGTGAGGATAGCTCGCCTCGAAGGCCTCCAGCCCCACCGTCTTCAGGTAGCTGCGGGCCCGGGCGAGCCGCGCCTCCTTGGAGACGCCTCTCAGCTCCAGGCCGAAGGCCACGTTGTCCAGGACCGTCCTCCACGGGAAGAGGGAGTACTCCTGGAAGACCATGCCCCTCAGGGGGCCGGGTCCCACGATGAGCTTGCCGTCCAGGAGCACCTCGCCATCGGTGGGGCGGTCCAACCCGGCTATGATCCTCAGAAGGGTGGTCTTGCCGCAGCCAGAGGGACCTACGAGGCATACGAACTCGTTCTCCCCTACGGAGAGGTTGATGTCTCGGAGCGCCTCGACGGTCTTGCCTTTGGCCTCGAATAGCTTGGATACGCCCCGGATCTCCAGCAGAGCCATGGGGGCGTGGTGGGGTGGAGGAGTTATAGATCTTTCTATCGGTCAGGGCCACCAGCGACCCCGGGTCTTGGATGGCGCAGTGTGGCGCCGACCTGCCGATACAAGCTCTTTCCGGCGTTGAGAGAATAACCGCCGGAAACCGAAGCTACCCCACCATCTTCCCGTAGCAGTCCTTGCAGACCACCTTCCCCTCTGCGGTCCTTCCCTTGATCTCCATGAAGTCCTCCCCACACTCTTCGCATCTCATCGAGGGATAGATACGCGCCTTCTCGGGCGCGGGAAGATCGACCTCCCTGACCTCGAAGAGCTCGTCGTCGCCGGCGCCCAGTATGTACTCCATATAGTCCTCTCTCATCTTCTCGACCTCTTTTTGCTCTTCTTCTGTTAACCGGCCTGCAAAGTATCGCCTCATGGCTTCGATCTCGCTTTGGGAGATGCTGCGTCCCTTGAAGTAGATCCTCAAGGCCTTCTTGTGGTCCCTGGAGTAGAAGGTGTAGACGTGTTTGCCGTGATCCATGAAGATCAGGTTGCCCTTCCCGAAGGTGCAGCTGAGGACATACTGGATCGCATCGACGCTGCAGGAGTCGTTCTCCACGATGGCCACCAGCTCCTCATCCTCCGCCTTGTCGTAGTAGTCCTTGACGTACCTGGCCACCCGGTAGCCCATCGCCAGTCCGGGGCAATAATGCCCGTGGAACTCGGCAGCTCTTCTAAATTCTTCGTCCATCCTATCACCTGTAGCTGGGCAGATAGATCCTGTCGTGAGTTAATACTAGTTAATACTAATCACATGTTAACAGACACGTCGTCATAACTCGGTGGCCTCTCTTTTTTTTTATTGTACGTAAAGTTATACTCTGTGTACAATAAAACCCGAAAAACGCTTTTATATTGTGATCGTTTGTATGCGCAGAAGGAGAGGGTATCATGCTTAAGTCTAAACATTTCATTGAAACGTGCCTAGCGATCGCCGTTCTTCTATTGGTAGGGTTTACCGCGGCCGCCGACGATCAGGGCCCCCCATTCACGACGGAGTCCGGTTCGATCAGTTTTGGTGACGCCCCTGCCGACCAGGACACGCCCGTGTCCCCGGCCAACGGGAACACCACCCTGCCAGGAAACGCTACCGAATCAGGAAACGCTACCGAACCTGAAGATGTCACCGAACCGATGAACGAGACCGAGACTATGAACGAGACCGGAGACGCAGACGCAACTCCGGATCTGATCGATGAAGAGCCCGCAACCGATACGACCCCAGAAGAGGCAGCACCGGCGCAAGAGATCATCGCCGAGCCGCCGATCGAGCCGGTAATCGTGCCCGAACCGATGACCCGCACCGTATTCCCGGTCGGCAGTGATTACGAGAGCATACAGGCTGCCATCGATGCGGCCTACCCGGGAGACACAATAATGGTGCATAGCGGCACCTACAACGAGCGCCTGAACGTGACCAAGCCTCTCGTTATCAGGGGAACGAACACCGGCGCCGGGATGCCGGTCGTAGACGCCGAAGGAATCGGGAGCACAGTCATCCTGAACGCAGACGGGATAGTCCTGGAAGGTCTCTACCTGACCGGAGCAGGCGTCTATCCAGAATCGGGGATCAAGGTCAACTCGGACGATAACATCATCGCCCGGGTGAACGTCTGGGAGAACAAATGGGTGGGCATCTACCTCAGAGGCTGCTCCAACAACACCATCACCGAGAGCATCTCCAGCAACAACGGCAACGACGGGGTCATGTTCTACCGCGCCACAGGGAACACGTTCCGAAATAACGTCGTGGGGAACAACGGTGACGACGGTGTCCAGTTCCTCAACTCCGGAGATAACGAGGTTACAGATAACGTGATCAGCAACAACGACGACGACGGGATCGTCCTGGACACATCCGAGAACAACTACATATCCGCGAACAACATCAACAATAACAACAGAGGCATATTCCTGAAGAACACCGAGATCGAAGGGATCGGCACCAACACCTTCGGGAACAACAGCGCCAAGATCCTGCTAAGCAGCTGAGAGACTCTCTCTGCCGGAGATACGACCTGGGCGCCGTCCGCGGTTTAGATGCGGCCGCCGCCCTGGGCGTTCATCTCTCTTGAGGTGATGACAAAGATGGCCCAAGTGACCCTCCTGACCCGAGGGTACATGCACCGCCTTCCGGGCGGGGTTATTCGTGTGTCACCATCTGTGACCCTGATCAAGGACTCGGGTATCAATGTGCTGGTGGACCCCGGCGCCAACGCGAAGATACTCGTGGAGGCTCTCTTCAGGGAAGGCCTGGCGCCGGACAAGATCGATCTGGTCTTTCTCACCCATTACCATCCGGACCACGTCCTGAACATAAGGCTATTTCCATATAAAGACATCCTTGATGTGAATAATATATACCGGGATGACCTGGAGATCCCTTACGAGGGCCGCATCCCTGGAACGGAGATCGAGGTTGTGCCCACCCCAGGCCACGCTCCCGAACACGCAGCCCTGCTGGTGGATACCGACCAGGGCCGGTGCCTGGTGGCGGGAGATCTGTTCTGGTGGCCCGACGACGCCGTCCAGAAGACCGATCACCGGTCTTTGATCGACCTGGAGGACGAGTTCGCCTCCGATCATGTGGTCCTGGCAGAGAGCCGCCGGAGATCTCTGGTGATGGCGGATTACGTGATCCCCGGTCACGGGAAGCTTTTCGCCGTGAACCCGCCCTGACCGGTGGTCACCTTTTAGTACTGTTCAGAGATAGCTGGTATCATGTCGGATGACAGGATATTCTGCTCGTTCTGCAATGCATTCACGGAGCACGTCACCATCAAGTCGGGGAACGAGTGCCTTGTCAGATGCCAGATTTGCGGAAACGTTCATTCCATCGAGCCGGAGCGGACCAGGCTCGCCAGCCTCGGGGTGATCGTTAGCAGGGGCGACACCTCCCGGCGCTACCAGATCACCCTCCCAGAGGACGAGGTCCTCCTGAAAGGAGATGAGCTGCTGGTGGACGATGGCATCCAGGACGTGGTGGTCGCGGAGATAACCTCCATCGAGACCGGGCGCCGGGTGGATAAGGCCAGGGCAGACGAGATAAAGACCCTCTGGGCCAGGGCGGTAGACGAGGTCGATATGAAGGTATCCGTCCACAAGGGCAGGACGACCCGGTCTGTCGTCCTCCGGACAGACGGCAACGAAGTGATATCCGTGGGAGATATCCGATCCCTGGACAAAAGACGGTTCCAGGTGGAGAAGATCAAGCTTCGCAACGGGCGGTTTGCCCGCCGGGCCAAGGCCAAGGACGTACTCCGGGCGTGGGGGGCGCAGCTTTGAGTCGAGAGGCTATCTTAGAGATGCTGCGGAGCAGGGCGGGGGATCGTGTAGTGGAAGCCGTGGCAAGGACACCCCGCGAGTTATTCGTTCCGGAGGATATCAAGCACCTGGCCTACGAGGACTGCCCTCTACCCATCGGGGAAGGTCAGACCATATCCGCACCTCACATGGTAGGCATAATGTGCGACGTCCTGGACCTGCATCCGGGGATGAAGGTTCTCGATGTTGGTACAGGATCGGGCTACCACGCGGCGGTGATGGCGAAGATGGTAGGCCCCGAGGGTCACATCTATTCCATAGAGAGGGTGGCCGGGCTGGCGGAGTTCGCCCGCCACAACCTGATGACCGCCGAGATCACCAACGTGACCGTCGTGGTGGGCGACGGCAGCGTCGGCCTTCCCGAACATGCTCCTTACGACAGGATCAACGTGGCCGGTACCGCTCCCGATGTCCCGGAACCGCTCAAAGAGCAACTCCGGCCAGGAGGCAGGCTAGTCATCCCCGTGGGAACCAGCTACCAGGAACTGCTCCTGGTTACCAGGACCAAAGAGGGATTCAAGATAGAGCATCATGGTGGCGTGATCTTCGTGCCCCTCATCGGAAGGTACGGGTTCAAGCTGTAGCGCGGACGCAAAGGATTATCTCTACCCTACAAAAACCATAATGTGATGAAGCCTGTCACTCTTATAATCATGGACGGTTTCGGGATCAGCGACCAGACCGAGGGCAACGCTGTAGCCTGCGCCTCCACGCCCAACATAGACCGGCTCGAGAGGGACTATCCTTACACAACCCTGGGGGCAGCAGGCCTGGACGTGGGTCTTCCCGAAGGCCAGATGGGGAACTCCGAGGTGGGACACCTTAACCTGGGTGCGGGACGGATCGTCTACCAGGACTACACCAGGATCAACCAGGCCATAGTGGATGGATCGTTCATGAAGAACCCGGCGTTGACCGATGCTGTCGACGTGGCGAAGGATATGGGGATATCTCTCCATCTCATGGGTCTGTTATCCGATGGTGGGGTACACAGCCACAACACCCACCTCTACACCCTCCTGGAGATGGCCAGAGAGCAGAGCTTGGAACGGGTCTACATCCATGCCATCCTGGACGGGAGAGACGTGCCCCCAAAGAGCGCTTTTACCTACCTCCGCGAGCTGGAAGAGAAGATCAAATCCATCGGTGTGGGAAATGTAGCGACTGTTTCGGGACGGTACTACACCATGGACCGGGACCAAAGGTGGGACCGCATCGAGATGGCCTATCGAGCCATGACGAACGGAGAAGGGTTCAGGGCGAAGAGCCCCGAAGAGGCCGTGGAGGAAGGATACCGGCGCGGGGAGAGCGACGAGTTCATCAAGCCCACCATAGTCGACCCGGACGGGATGATCGACGAGGATGATAGCGTCATATTCTTCAACTTCAGGCCCGACAGGGCCCGCCAGATCACCAAGGCCTTTGTCGACCAGGGCTTCGACGAGTTCGGGACAGAGCCGCTCAAGGTTCACTTCGTCTGCATGACCCAGTACGAGGAGACCATAAGCGCGCCGGTGGCTTTTCCTGCGGAGTACCTTCATGATACCCTGGGGGGGGCGGTGAGCAGGGCAGGACTGAGACAGCTGAGGATCGCGGAGACGGAGAAGTACGCCCACGTCACGCTCTTCTTCAACGGAGGAAAAGAGGCACCGGAGAAGGGCGAAGACCGGATATTGGTGCCCTCACCCAAGGTAGCTACCTACGACCTCCAGCCGGAGATGAGCGCCTTTCTGGTCACAGAGAATGCCCTGGAGGCGATAGGAAAGAACGCCTACGACATGATCATCCTCAACTTCGCCAACGCCGACATGGTGGGTCATACCGGCATATTTGAAGCAGCGGTAGAGGCGGTAGAGGCGGTGGATTCGTCCGTGGGCAGGGTCGTCGATGAGATACTAAATAAAGACGGAGCCGTCCTGCTGACGGCAGACCATGGGAACGCCGAGGAGATGACCGATCCCGCAACGAAACAGCCTCATACAGCCCATACCACCAACAAAGTTCCCTTCGTTCTCGTTACGAACCAGGAGATGTGGCTGCGGGACGGTGGAATTTTGGCCGATGTGGCCCCCACTGTGCTGGATCTGCTCGGCCTGGCGAAACCGTCGGCCATGACCGGAAGTTCCCTGATCATAAGAGACCGAAGATAACCGCCGAGTATACAATATTATACATTATATACCACAAGTAAATCCGCCATTCGGTCGGATTTACTTGAGCACATAAAGTTATACTTTATGTACTACAAGAAAAACGGCCAGGCGTTGGTAGCCACCTCTGCGGCGGCCGTGCCCTGTGCTCGATCCGGAAGGTTACGAACGGCTTCGCGAGGGAGAAACGAAAGATTGGCACAGACCGCTACCGCCGCAGGCACTACGGTTTCGCGACCCGATGGATGAGACCTTCACCCAAAGACCATCCGCGATTCCCAGTCGTCGGATCCGAGTTCGGGTCCCTTTCCGTCTCAGTGCCACGGTCGCCAGGAGTCGCCCGGGGGTTCACAATTGCGCCTACTTCTGTCTGCTCTCCGATCAGACCGTCGCGCGGATCCACCTTGACCGGGGTCCGTCCCATCGTCTCCTCTGATGACGGTGCTGCTGGCTCCCCCATCCGGCTGGAGCGAGGCGCTGACCTACACCGAAGTGAGTTCGAGACCCGACCATTATCGGGAGCCGATACGGGCCACGTATCCGGGGTTATGCTAAAATCACCATCAGTGGCTAAATTAACACCATCGTCTAGTGGAGTAGAGTCCGATACCGACCGCTGCCAGATCTCCACGTGCCGCCAGATATATGCGAGGGACTGTGAACAACTGTGAGTTGTCAATTGTGAAGAGTCGACTGTCAACTGTGAACTCTGTTTTATCTTTTGTGAAATGGTGTACGGTCTATCGATCCTGTTCAGTTGTATATAATGTATAACATTATATGCTCACGTAAACGACCATGATCCCCCGTCTCATGCCCATCAACGTGAATTGCACCTATGTATGTCGGTTACCATCCGACAAGATGCAAAGCGCGCCAAAAACACACAGAAATAACACAGTACCTGCATAACCTCGCCCGCAGGTCGAGCGCATAGGCCTATATCGGACCCATGGGAAATCAGACTCAGATTATACCGCGTTGTCTCAAGGCCAGCTTGATATCAGCCATCTCGCTGTCGATCCTCTCAAACCTGCTTTCCATGTAGCTCTTCAGATCGTATCTGACCCCACGAACCTCTTCGATCATCGTATCCTGCTTCTCGAGCATGTGTCTTCCAATGGCTATGTTCTCTTTGCCGAGTTTGATGTTCTCCTCGCTGAGTTTGATGCTCTTTTCGCCAAGCTCAACGTTTCGATACAACAATGCCCCCGCAACATCAAACCTCTCGGCTAGCTCCTCTCTCCAATCTCCCCTGATTACCTTAAAATACTCAAACTCGCCGGTTGCATCGCCCCATTCGACGTCCAGCTCCTTGACAAAGATCGGATATCGCCCTATCTTTATCGCTTCTATGAACTGCTTTAGTTTATT
>JAUWQF010000160.1 GCA_030611205.1 Methanothrix sp. | reverse complement strand
GCCAGCGGCACCCGGCGCGCCGCCGCCCACGTGTACGATCACGACGGGGACTGGGGGGGGGAGATGGGGGTCGGAAGGAGCACAGAGGAACTCTAGGGCGGAGATCCTGGGCTCCGAGGGAGAGGCTGGTCTCGCAAGATGACCGCGCCCGGATCACACAACAAGAAAATCCTCCATTCGGTCGGATTTACTTGAGCACATAAAATTATACTTTATGTACAACAAAAAAAAAGATGTTCTGAACCCGCAGGCTCAGGCTATTTCTCGACCCTCTCCAGATCAGATCCCAGGTCCTGCGAGAGGTCTATATTATAAAAGTCACCCTCTTTGGGCAGTTGCATGAAGAAGTTGGGGGTGACGTCTATCTTCACTTCCATATCTTTGATCTGGAAGTCGAGGACGTGTCCTCCCGCCTTCCGATCCTCGGTGATGAAGTGGAGATGATATCCCGGCACGTTGATTCCCTTCACGAACTCCGGTGACCAGAAGCCCACGATGGTGCCTGTTACGTTCTCGAACTCGAAGATGGTCTGGTCCTCCACAGCCTCGGCGAGGGGATGGTACGGCTTCTCTTGTCTCGGGACGCTCCGGGTCTTCATATACGGGAAGGTGCCGTCGATCCGGATCGCATAAAATACGTTCTTCGAGGGGAGGCGCTCATCGAGGTATTCGCCGAACTGGGTATAATTTTCTGCGTCTTCGATCGAGATAGTCTCATCGGCCTCGAAGAACGTGACGGCGGCAAAGGGCGTCGTCATATTGCCGGCGACGGGATACGCCACGCCGTCGACTTTGACCTGGTAATACTCTCCATCGAGGCCGATCATCTCCCCATCGAGGTGGTCGAAGGTCCCGATACCGAAACCTCCATGTTTCTCGAGTTCCTCGAAGGATAGGGTGCCGTCGTAGACGCCCAGCATGAGGGCGTCGATCGTCGAGACCTGGAAGAGAACATCGTATTCTTCTTCCGTAGCGACCCCGGAATACGTGTCAGGAGTTCTATAGGCTGTTGCAACAGGGACGAGGGCCGCGAGAAGGGCGATCACGATCACGATTGCGTAATGGTATCTTCTCATTTTCACACCAACTTAGAGACGGTGGGTTATTTTTCCTCTTTCCCAACGAACTTGGAGCATTTATTCTTTATGGAACAAGATATGGAATGAGGCCGAACCTATATTTCTCACGACAATCTCCAAAAGCTTCTCCGGGTGGCATTGAATTATAAAAAGTCAACCGAAGATCTTATTAGTTAATAAGGATATGCCACAATCACATCTATGTACTGGAGGAGGTCTGTTCTTTGAACAAGAAGAGTTTCTTAATACTTTTGGTCCTGTCTGCGTGCCTGTCATCGGTCGTCGGGAGCGGTGCGTCGGACGGGTATCCGAAAACGATCACCGACTCTGCGGGGAGAGAAGTGACCATCGAGGACCCCATAACGGCGATAGTCGTCCTCAACTCCGATGCGGCCGAGGCGGTCAGCATACTGGACGATACCGGGAAGATCGTGGGCACGACGGACAGCGTAGAGAAGTACAAGGCCTACTACTTCTCGGAGATGCTAGGCGACTGGGAGATGGTGGGAACCTGGAAAGAGTTCAACTACGAGAAGATAGCGGATCTGGCAAGAGCCGATCCAGGGATGTTGCTGGTGATCAGCTATACCAGCAAGGTATCCGATGTCGAGGAGAACCTGGCTCTCTTCGGTGACATCACCGTCGTCGGTCTCGACTTCTACAACGCAGAGAAGATGGAGGACGAGATCATCACCCTGGGGATCCTCCTGGATAAGGAAGACGAGGCTGAGTCCTATAGAAGCTGGGTAAGCGAGAAGAAGGAATACGTTGAGAGCGCGGTAGAGGGGCTGGAGGGACCGAAGGTCTATGTGGAAGGCAGCTCTACGGGGGGCCTCGGGTCCCTGAGTACCTACGGCGAGGGCTCCGCACTGGACGACATGGTAAGGCTTGCTGGGGGTGTGAACGTGATCACGGGGACGACCTCCACACCGAAGGTAGAATGGGAGTCGGTGCTGGTAGAGGGGCCCGATATTATAATCAAGGTGCCTCCGTCCATCAACCAGCTGGGTTGGAGCGACACCTCCGAGATGGAGGATATGGTGGACGAGATCGAGAGCCGTCCCGGTGCAGATAACCTGGTCGCTGTGGAGGATGATAGGGTCTACGTGATCTTCAGGGACATAACCCTCGGAATGGGCAGCGTGGTCGGTCTCACCTACTGGGCCAAGATCTTCCACCCCGAGGCCGATCTGGATCCGGAAGACGTCTATAAGGAGTACCTCGATATACGGGGCCTGGATTTCCCCGAAGAAAAGATCTTCCTCTACCCCGAGATCTCATGAGTCTCCGGTGACGAGGCATCTATGGCGTGCTGCTGGCCCGGTCCGGTGCCGGCAGCCGCATAACAACTACACCGTTGTTCTAACCACGCCACTATCCGCTGAAAAGTTGCTGTGGCTTGGGGTCAGGTGTTGGCATCGAAGAGGCGTTGCTGTTCCTCATCGACTATGCCGAAGACCTCCTCGGGACCGAGGCTGGATATGGGATAGTACCGTCCATCAGATGCCTCTGCTATCTCTTGCCAGTATCCGAGACGCATATTCATGAAGGATCTCCCGACCACCCTCTGTATCGATCACGACGGTGTGGACGCCGCTGATCCGCGTCTCTTCGGCGATCTCCATCAGCTCGTCTTTTATCTTGCCGCCGAGGGAGACGTTGGCCCTCCCGTTCGAGATCAGGACGAGTATCGGCTTCGTCTCATCGTCTTTTTTGATCTCGCCCTGTAACGTGCGTAGCCCCTTCGACAAGCCTGCTGATAGAGGCGTCCTCCCTCCTGTGGGCAGATCGCTCAGGCATCTCATCGCCAGATCTACGCTGGAGCTGGGCGGGAAGATCAGCTCGGCCTCGTCCCCCTTGAAGGCGACCATGCCGATCTTATCCCTTTTCTGGTAAGAATCCATCAGCATGGAGAGGATAGCACTTTTTGCAGACTCCATCCTCCTCGTAGATCCCATCGATCCGCTGGCGTCCACCACGAAGAGCACCACCGCGGACACCTTTCGCACCCTCTCTTTCTCGCGTATGTCCTGGCCTTCCACGTTGACCACGTTCGAGCCCGTCCTGGTCTTCTGATACGGTGCCGCCGCTCTGATGGTGGCGTCCACGGCGATGTCCCGCCACCCTTGGGGAAGACGGTGGCGAATGTACCTTCCCGAGTTGCGGAGTGATAGAGAGCTCATCCGCCTGCCGCTCATCTTCCGTCTGACCCTCTTATCCCTCCGACGCGGCATCTCGACGCGTTCGGCATCGATGGGGTCCCCGATCTTGAATACCCTTTCATTCTCAGGTCTTTCCTCGGTGGTTTTTCCTTCGTCGCCGTCTTCGTGAGGTGGGGTCTGATCCTGCTGAGTGGTCTCGTCGTCCTGCTCTTCTTGTTCTTCTCGTTGTTGTTTGTCTTGTTGCTGCTCCTCTCGCTTATCTCGCTCTTCTTCACCGTCTTTGGGGTTCTCTGTTTGATGCTCCTTGAGCTTCTGCTCGAGCTGCTCTTCGTTCAGCGAGGGCGGCTCGAAGGGCCTGGTTCGCATCCTGTGGGGC
>JAUWQF010000155.1 GCA_030611205.1 Methanothrix sp. | reverse complement strand
CAAGTTCTTAGATGCTTTAGCTGCGTTACAGCTTCTTTCAGAAATAGACGGTAAATATACCAATACCGCATTAGCAAGAACCTTTCTTGTAAAGGATGGACCGTTTTATCAAGGCAACTTGGTCAATCTTTATGCGACGGCTTATGATGCCTGGCCAAAGCTCGGTCAAGCGCTGAAAGATGGAGGGATACCGCAAAAACCTGATGAAAAGAAGGGCGCATTTGACAAAGGTTTCATTTTATCAATGGCAGAAGCAAGTACGCGAGGTCCTCTCCATAGAGTAGTTAAAAAAGTCAGGGATATACCTGAATTTAAAAGTGCTAGAAAGCTACTCGATCTAGGCGGTGGGCATGGCCTCTATGCCATCGCCTTTGCTCAACTGAATCCAGAGCTTGAGGCGATTGTATTTGATCTTCCACCAGTGGTTGAAGTAACCAGTGAGTTCATCTCCCAATATGGGATGGAAGAAAGGGTACAAGTAATGGCAGGAGATTTCGATAGCGATGAGTTCGGTGAGGGGTATGATGTTATTTTTGTTTCGCATTCAGGGTTCTATCACACCAATGAGACTATTCATGAGCTTTTGGAAAAAACATATGAGGCACTAAACAAAGGAGGTATCCTGATATCCAATCACTGGATGACTGATGATGGAAAAAGCTCGGCTACCTTTGCATTATGGCATCTTTGGTTATCTATTCTTAGATATCCTCATCATGTCTATTCCAAAGACGAATTCTCTGATTTACTGAAAGAAAAGATGTTTTCTGATGTGCAGATGATTGATATCGCGACGCCAGAAGATCATTCAACGATTGTAATTGCAAAAAAGGAGGGATAATCAAATGGGAATAAAGGTACAAAATATCGATGAAGTTGAAGGTTTGGATACTTCGGAGGGTGTGATGAAGCCACTGATATTCGGCGAGAGGCTGGCGGTTATCCATCTTGAGACCCCAGCAGGTCTTGAGGTCTCTCCTCATACCCATTCTATGGAAGGTGTTATCTATTGCTTGAGTGGCGAGCTGGAGGTGAAATCCGGAAGTGACACAGTGACAATAGGCAATGGGACCGCAATGCTGGTGCCGCCCAATACAGAGGTAGGCATCAAGAATCGACAAGATGCAACAGCAAATGCAATACTGATCTCATCACCACCACCCGTAAGATCGGTCGAGGAGCTTAAAAATCGTATAGAGCATTATAATAGAGGTGATAAAGATGTGTAGGCACGAAGGATGCTTGAAGGATTATGAACATGATCCAAAGAAGTGCACGCCTGAAGAGATAAAAGCGTGCCACGGTGATGTTGAGGCGCACCCCTGCAAAACCGTGGAATGAGATGATCGAAGTACTGAACCTCACGAAGAGATTCAAGGATTTTACAGCTGTGGATCATATAAGCTTTGAGATCTCTGCCGGTGAGATATTTGGATTTCTTGGTCCAAATGGCGCTGGAAAGACGACTGCGATCATGATGCTAACCACACTCTTAAAGCCGAATGATGGCAGGGCTACAGTCTGTGGATTTGATCTTTCGAGAGAACAGGGAAAGATCAGAAGTGAGATCGGCGTGATCTTTCAGGATCACACCAGCGATGACTGGTTGACTGGCAGGGAATATCTCCAACTTCATGCCGGGATATTCGATGTCAACGAGGATCGGATCGAGGATCTCTTGAAGCTCTTTGACCTGAATGGGTGGGGAGGGTCTGTTATAAAAGAGTACTCGAGTGGAATGCGACGAAGGTTGGAGATTGCAAGAGGGCTGATCCACCGCCCAAGAATACTCTTCCTCGATGAGCCAACACTGGGCCTTGACGTCCAGACACGGCAGAAGATCTGGAGTTATATCGAATCACTCAATAAAAACGAAGGTATCACGGTCTTTCTAACCACCCATTATATGGAGGAGGCTGATAAACTCTGTGACCGGATTGCGATAATCGACCATGGGAAGATCGTTGCCATCGGTACCCCCAACGAGTTGAAATCGATTTTAGAAGGCGATCACCCAACCCTGGATGAGGTCTTTCTCAATTATACTGGTAAAGATGTGCGAGACAGTGTATCCACCAATAGACGCCATCGCCCCAAGAGATTCTGGAGATAAAGCCGATGACTGTTAGTGCAAGCTGGCGAGGCGATCTGAGGGCGATACGCGCGATCGCTCGGAGGGAGGTTATACGGTTCCTGCGCGCAAAGTCCAGAATTGTGGGATCAATAGCGATGCCTCTCATCTGGTTCTGTGCATTTGGGCTCGGGCTTGGATCAGCATTTAGAATCAGGTATGGTGAGATAGGCTATGCAGAGTTTCTGGCTCCAGGAATCATTGCGATGACTGTACTGTTCGCATCGACCTTCTCTGGTATGTCCATCATCGTGGATAAAGAATTTGGAATCTTGAAAGAGCTGCTCGTTGCCCCTATATCAAGAGTTTCTCTCGTTTTAGGGAAGCTCCTTGGAGGCATGGCAACCTCTCTGATCAGAGCAGTACTGATAACCCTTCTATTCTGTATGATGCTGGATATAAAGATGAATATTTTTGAGTACTGTGGTATGCTGGCGATTATATGCCTGATAGCCATTGGATTTGGAGGACTTGCGATTGCGATCGCCACGCAGATGGAGAGCATGGAGGGATTCGGGCTTATAGTGGAGCTCATTGTCATGCCCATATTCTTCCTAAGCGGTGCTTTCTTCCCGATCGAGAGGCTGCCTGGATGGCTTTCAACGGTGGTAGTTCTCAATCCGCTCACCTATGGCGTGGATGGATTGAGGCTTATCATGGTCGGTACAGGGAGCTTCAACATCTTGCATGATTTTGGCGTACTCATCCTCTTTGATGTTGTCACGGTCTTATTTGCAGCTTACCTCTTCGGGAGGGGTGAGGCATAAATAATTATAGAAGTGATTAATATGGGAGCTGGAAAGGTGAATGAGATTTCCGAGAACGAATCGTCGTTTTTGGGGACATTTGTGAGTACATATAGCACCATACCCTTGCATGGAATAACAGCAATACCTGGAAAAATTGGGCAGTGTACTGGGCAGTGTAACGAGTTCTCTGTATTTGCGCCATCTTTTATCAGATCACTTGTCCATATGTTGCATCAATCTCTCGATCCTTTGGGCGATCTCATGCCCTGTCTCTCCTCCAGTACCTCAACCTATTTTTAGGAGGCCGGGCCTCTTCCACCGGTGGGTTTGATGAAGGTTGGCAGGTTGATCAGGGCGAGGACCATCACCGAGGCCTGGTATCGGGGTCTCAACCTCATATGGCGGCAGGGCGAGGAGATCGCCGACGAGAGGGGTATCAGGACGCGGGAGCTGCTGGATCTCCAGGTGGTGGTGGAAGATCCGCAAAGCGAGATGATCCCGGCGGAGTACTCCTGGAACGATGAACGCCTGGAAGAGTACGCCCTACAGCTCATAAGCGGCAGGAACCCGGGCTTCGAGTACACCTACGGGGAGCGGCTCAGGTCATGGCGCGCGCCCGGGGCGGAGCCGGTGGACCAGATCGACTATGTGATCCGCCGCCTGAGGGCGAACCCCGAGACCAGGAGGGCCACCGCCGTCACCTGGATCCCGCCCGTGGACACCGCCAGGGACGAGATACCCTGCATGATCGTGGACGACTTCAAGATACGCGACGGCAGGCTCAACCTCACCGCCCTCTTCAGGAGCCACGACTTCGCGGGCGCCTATCCGGCGAACCTCTACGGCTTGACCAGGCTGCTGGAGCACGGGGCGGAGAGGACGGGGTCAGAGCCGGGGGCCATCGTCACCCTGAGCGCCTCCGCCCACGTGTACGATCACGATTGGGACTGGGTGGAAGAGATGGTGGTCGGAAGGAGCACAGAGGAACTCTAGAGCGGAGAGTCTGGGCTCCGAGGGAGGGGCTG
>JAUWQF010000068.1 GCA_030611205.1 Methanothrix sp. | reverse complement strand
AGTCCCTCGTCGAAATGCATGCCATTGAAGTCAAATAGGCAACAGGCACTCGACGTTTCACCCGCAAATAACGCGCAAGGACCGACACATAGACCGATTCGAGTAATTCCGGCCCGAGATCCCGATGAAGGTGGAAAGCCGTATCCACCACGACGGATGAGACATCTTCCACATTCATCGACGAGGCACCTCATTCGCGTCTTCACGTTTTCGCGTGCCCCCCTACTTTCTGACTCACGCGAAGGCGCGAAGTCCCTCTCGTCGAAATGCTGAGTAATCACAAAGAAAATTTATTAATAGATATCTGACCTCTTGAAATAGTTGAAACTGAAACTTTAAATATCCAAAATGCAAAGATAAATAGATGAAACTAAAAGTCGTCTTAGAACCACAAGAAGAGGGTGGGTATGCAGTATATGTGCCATCTCTCCCAGGCTGCATATCTCAGGGTGAGACATACGAAGAGGCGTTAGAAAATATCAAAGAAGCGATGGAGCTCTATCTTGAGCCAGATGAAGACGAACTATTGCAGTATCCACAACTTAAAGTCGTGGAAGTTATGGTATGAAAAAATTACCAGTAATTACAGGATACGATGCGATAAAAACTCTAAGAAAAGCAGGATTTATAGCAACACGCCAAAAAGGTTCGCATGTTAGGCTTAAGAAGATTGAAGATAGCAAGACGATCAAGATCACAGTTCCAGTTCATGGAACATTGAAGAAGGGTACATTGAGCAGGATCATCAAGGATGCTGGTTTGACGAATGATGAATTTTTACGATTGCTATGAATAACAAGGCCGTCCTACAAATCCACACGACAGCATCTCCTCCAAACCAAGATAAGACGAAAACATACTAAAAATCATCCAACTACATTTTGGCTTTATAACAATTACGATCAAGTTGTTGTCGGGGGCGGATGTGAACCAAAATAACGAGAACGCAATGACGCCAGGACGCAATGACGCAAAGAATGATAACATCCTCTGCGACTCTGCGCCTTTGCGCCTTTGCGTTAAATTGATGAACGAGATCAGCTAAAAAATCTGGACCTAGTGGTGTCCCAAAAGGTGCCCGTACAGCAGCTGGTACAGTTGGTGGTGCAATGCTGGAGGCTTCGAAAGCTATTTATCACCGCCCTAATTAGTCAGAGGCCTATGGGAAAAACGGGAAGCGTTCGTTGGGTCAAGATAAAGGGCAGAAAGGGCCAGATCAGGCTGGTGGCAAAGGCCAAGGCCAGTCACAAGAGGCCAGGACCTCTGCAGAAGTACACCTCTTCGGGAGCGAAGAGGAGGCGGATCAAGAGGTCGCCGAAGGCTCTAGCGACCAGGTGATGCCCTCTTTCGATTCTGTTTTAGTGCGTTATGGCGAGATCGCTCTCAAGGACTCCTGGACCAGAAGGGCCTGGGAGCGGATCCTGGCTTCCAACATAGCCACCGTCTTGCAGGAGGCGGGAATAGAGCACCAGGTATCAGGAGAGCGGGGCAGGATATTCGTACGGGTCGGCGACCCGGTGGCGAGCCGTCTCATCGCCGACGTCTTCGGGGTGGTCTCGGCAAGTCCGGTCTGCACAGTTCCTCCGGAGATGAAAACCGTGGCCAGGGTTGCATGTGAGCTGGCCGTCGATCGCGGTCTTTCTTCTTCTCCATCACCATCATATTCTCCATATTCTCCATATTCTCCATCATCCTCTCCTTCGTCCTTCGCCATCAGGTCCCGCAGAGCCGGAGGCGATATCTCCAGCACCCAGATCGCGGTCGAGGTGGGCAGGGCGGTCCAGGAACGCACCGGGGCTCGGGTGGACCTCGACCGTCCGGAGCTGGAGATCTTCGTGGAGGCGAGGGAGGACCGCGTTCTGGTCTTCACCGAGGTCGTGCCGGGCGTGGGCGGGCTTCCCCTGGGGTCGCAGCCCAGGATGGTGGCCCTGGTCTCCGGGGGCATCGACTCTCCCGTGGCGGCGTGGATGATGATGAGGCGAGGCTGTCCCGTCTCGTTCCTCTACTTCGACCCCAGGCCTTATGCGGACGCCCGCGCCCAGGCCCTCGGGTCTGCCGAGGTTTTGCGGAGATGGACCGCGGGCCGGAAGATAAGCTTCATCCAGGCGCCCATGGGCGAGGGCCTGGAAAGAATCGTCGGCGCCCACCGGCGGGATACCTGTCTTCTCTGCAGGCGGCTGATGTACCGGGTTTCTGCCCTGGTGATGGAGGAAGAGGAGGCCTTCGGCGTTGTTACCGGCTACTCTCTCGGCCAGGTGGCATCGCAGACCCCGGCGAACATCATGGCCGAGCAGGCGGGGATCGATCTGCCCATCTACCACCCCCTGATCGCCATGGACAAGACCGAGATTGTGGACTTTGCCAGGAAGATCGGGACCTACCAGGCCACGGAAGACGCCGGGGGTTGCCTGGCGGCGCCAAAAAAGCCCATGACCCGGGCCAGGGTACAAGATGTCCTGGCGGCCGAGGCCGAGCTGGGGATCGAGGAGATGGCGGAGGAGGTCTTCGCGCGGAGGGTTAGGTGGAGGGTGTGAGGAGCATGGGATATATTTTTAAGCGGTCTATGGGGGTATGGCTTCTTTTTGTCTGGTTTGTCTGTGATGGATTATTTTGTCAGTTGTAGGGATCTTTTCTAAATGCAGGTAGACGCAAAAAGTTGGAAAGAAACGTTATAACCGGCATCTCGCACATCGTCTGCAAACGCGGCGCGGTAAGTGGCGCCGACCGCATACCTGCCGCAGGCGGGTGCCTGCTCAATGCTAGCCTGCAGATATCGCCGCCCTCGACCCGCATAATGATACCGCCCCAAACCCTGCCACTGATCGCCCAATATTATATATTATACCGCCCTATACCCCAATATATGTCAGGTACCACCACCATCGTACTCCACCAGGAGACAAAGGCGCGGCTCGATGAGCTGAAGCGCCATCCCAGGGAGACTTACAACGACGTGGTCGACCGCCTGGTGGATATGGCGATCGACGATGAACCGTTGGGTGAAGAGACCCTGAAACGGATAGAGGAGGCGCCAGAGGACCTCAAGCAGGGGCGATACTATTCCGAAGAAGAGATCAAAGAAGAGCTGGGGATCGGGTGACGCGCCCGGTCATCTACTCACCCGCCGCCCAGGCGCATCGGCGCATCGGACGGCACCGCCCCCGCTTCTCCCGCCAGCGTGTTTTTGGACCTGAAGACCTGCGCCGACGGGCGGGATATGCCATGGACCGCGTGGAAATACTGCGCCGTTCCAGAGACTGCGACTCCTGACCATCATCTGCGCCGCCTGATTTCCATGATGCCGATCCTCCCGGGCGGCCAGGTCGCGCCTCCACACGACCACCACTTCGCCGACGGAAACCCCTGCCCGGCATCTCGCACGTCGTCTGCAAAAGCGCGGCGCGGCAGGTGGCGCCGACCGCATACCCGCCGTAGGCGGGCGCCTGCTCAATGCTAGCCTGCAGATGGCGCTATCCTCTACCCGCATAGCGATACCGGGACCGGAGCCGAACCCGACACCAGGGAAACGGCGGCCAGGAAGCGCCAGGCTCGCTCGCATGTGCACGTCGCCGAATCGGATAGGGGCCGCTTGATATGGTATGCCCACGACATCAGTTGCGACGCAACCCTCATTAGGCATGAGCATGCAGTATCCCTAGTCGATATCATGAATCAAGACAGTATTGAAAGAGGCGCTGCTCAGCCCGATTCGGGCGGTCATCGAGGTCCGATATGCACCACCGACGACGACGGCGAGGTCTGCTATCTTGCCGACTCGGGTCTGAGCTTGCTGGTCAACATAATGCGCATTAGCCAGCACTGGGGCAGACGCATCACTTGTGCAGATCTCGACGAAGATATGCAGCGCGAGATCAGGCTGTGGTCCCGGGCGGTGCTGACCGAAGATGACGACGCCCTGGGTCACCGTGTGAGAGAGTGCTGCAGAGAACTCCTCGATGGCGGGGGTTCTGCAGAGGATCGCTAGCCTATTATTCTACGAGCGGTGAGCCGTCCTGTCCACCACACATCCCCCGCCGGGACGATTCTGGAGACAGAGGTGCATACGGGGGCAAGTGGACCGGATCCGAGGTCTTCGACCGCGTCTGCAGCTGAGGTCCCGCGCTCCGCAATTTATATCTCGTCATCCGTGCATTAACCCGTGGTGAGTCGCTTTGAGCGATCTGAACGAACTTGTAATAACCGAAGACGATTACCGCCAGTTCCTCAGACAACGCCTGAGACTGAAAGACAGCCAGCTGGCCGAAGAGGTGGAGACGGTGGGTTTCCCCTTCCTCCTCACCTCGGGCAGCGAGCTCCTCCGTTCCTTTATATTGAGCGAGACCGGGTTCATATCCACCCTGCCGGACAGACTGAAGATGCCGGACAGGGGTTACGCCTGGTACATGTTCTCCCAGGCGGTGAAGGAGATCCACGCCGACCCAAAGAGGATGCACATAAGGTACCAGCTCCAGGACGACTACAAGCGGCCTTTCAAGAGGTTCTACATCTGAGGGGTCCACTTCCCGGTGAGCTTCCCTCCCAGGGCAAGCCGCCCCAGCTCCTTTGCAACATCCTCCGCGACCGGCACCGGCTCTGAACACTCCAGAGGCGTGCCGGGGAGAGGCGTAAAATAGTGGGCCCTGACCCGTCCACCCCTTCCAACGATCTCCTTGGCCAGGATCAGGGTCAGGTCTTGGTCTTCCGGGCTTTCCATGGGCAGACCTACGATCAGGTCCACGTTCGGGATGATCCCCGCTTCAAAGCAGAGGTAGCAGGCGTCTTCGACCTCGTACACACCGTGGCCTCTGCCGACCTTCTCCAGCACCCGATCGCTTCCCGACTGGCCCCCGATGCTCAGGGTCTCATTGGCGCAGTATCCGACTATCAGCTCCAGCGCCTCTCGGGAGACGAAGTCCGGCCTGACCTCCGAAGGGAAGGTGCCGAAATAGATGGGCTTTTCCAGGACCGATAAGGTATCGAGCAGCCTCTTCACCTTGCCCAACTCGGGCTCGACCCCGTTGGAACCGTAGGCCAGGGCGTTGGGGGTGGTGAACCTGAGGTCCGAGTAGAAGTGGGCGTACTTGAGGATGACCGGAACCGACCGGTGGCGCATCTTCCTGCCGCAAAGATACGGGGTCTGGCAGTAGGCGCACCCCCAGGGACATCCTCTGCTGATCTCTATCGGGCTCAATAAGGGCGGCTCGAAGGGCGGATAGAGGTCCAGGTCCACGGGATCTCGCCGGGGGGCGAACCTCACTTGGCCGTTCTTCTTGTAGGCTATGCCGGCCACTGTGCCGGGGTCGCTGCCTTCTTGTATCATCCTGATCAGCTCGGGCAGGGTCTCCTCGCCCTCGCCGATGGCCGCGTAGTCGAAGTACCGGAGAACCTCCTCCGGCCGGGCCGAAGGGTGAGGTCCACCGGCCACGTAGACCGCATTGACCTTTGCGCAGGATACCTCCCGGTAGACCTCTTCGGCCTGGGCGGTGGCGAAGCTGTAGAGCATGATCCCAGGCCTCGGACGGTCGGTCAGGCCGGTGTTCTCTACCAGATGGCGCAAAGCGGCGATGCTGTACCGGTTCTTTCGGTTCCAGCGGAACCAGATCGGCGTTGGTCGTTCCATAGTTGAACAATGGGAACTAACCCTGGTCTGAGATATAACCACCGAGCCTATTAGCCTACTAGCCTACTCGGCAGACGGGTCCTCCTCTATGATCCCGAAGACGTTCCCCTCGGTGTCTTCGCAATACGCAATATACCCGATGCCCGGGATGGCCGTCTTGGGCATGACGAGCTTCCCACTCGCTTTCATGACCATCTCGGCGAACTCGTCGACCGAGGCGACATCGATGGTGTTGCGGGTGACATCGCCGTCCCCTCGTCTCATGATCCCCCCGTCTATGCCGGGCTGGTCTTCGGGTCCCGTAGTTACCAGCCAGTAGTCTAGGGGCCCCTCACATCTCTCGATCTTCCATCCGAAGACCTGTTCGTAAAACTTCACCGCCCGCTCCGGATCGTCGGCGGGAAGTTCGAAGTGGACTACTCTAGGCATTTAATATATCGCCTCCTTTTTGGATATTTACACGTCTCCGATTGCGGTCCAACTATAAGAATATTTTGAGGTTATCGGAGGAAGAGGTCCACAAACTGGAACTTGTTCACGTCTACGAGACCTTTATCGGTCAGCTTCAGTTCTGGTATTACCGGCAGGCAGAGGAAGGAGAGGGTCATGAAAGGATCGGCAAGCCTGATCTTCTCCAGCACCGCGGGGTTCCGGAAGATCACGCCCGGATAGTTCATCATCTCCCCGATGCCGATAACGCGGTCGTTATCCATAAGCGGGGCGAGGTCTTCCGCCTCCAGAACGGCGCCGGAGGTCTCCAGGTCTGTTGCGGGCACGCAGGACGGGAGCATGACGTATACGTTCAGCGGGATCTTCCTCGGAGGCGTCCAGCATGTATCCTATCCCCCGGAGCCCCAGTACGTTGGCGATCTCGTGAGGGTCTATCATCACAGATGTAGTCCCCCTCGGCGCCACCGCTCTTGCGTACTCCTGGGGCGATACCATCGCCGACTCGATGTGAACGTGACCGTCGATGAAGCCGGGCGAGAGGACCGTTCCGGCAACGTCCAGGGTATCTCTGGCGCTCATGCAGTCGTACCCTACGATCCAGCCGTCGTAGACGGCGATATCTGCTCTGTGGACATCTCCCGAGAGGACGTTTACCATCTCGGCGCCTTCCAGGAGGAGATCGACCTCGGTCTCACCGCGAGCGGCGGCGATGAGGTCTTCGAGGGGTGGTTTATCTTTGTCTGGTGTCATGGGCAAAACTTCCAGCGAGGTCAGTAATCAAACCCGAATACCTGCATACATCTGTATAAACCCTTCATCCCATGAACCTGGGCACCCAGATAGTTGTTGTTGCTCAGGTTGAACTTGCCGCAGGACGAGAGATCATACCAGCGCGGCCAGGATGAATAGCCTTAGCAGGTCGTCTATCAGTCTTCTGTTTCTTTCCATCGGCACCCCACCACTAAATTAAGTATGTAACCTGTTCGCAATACGGGAAAATTTTTTTTGGTGGCAACCGATTGGGCCGCACGTCAAGCGAAAGTGTTAAATATAATACTATATCGATCTATATGTTTGTAAATGACGCCGGATAAACTTAAATCATCATACCATCTATAAGGTAAGGTGTGTGGGACGTGAAAGAGATTCAGCTCAAAGTGACCAAGGCCTACCCTAACGACTCGGCACGGGGGATTGCCAGGCTCGATCCCAACTCCCTGCTCACGCTCCGACTTTCCCCGGGAGATATAATCGAGCTCGAGGGTAGTAAGGTCACCGCCGCCAAGGTCTGGCGTGCCGACCGACAGGACTGGAGCCAGGATTACATCAGGATTGATGGGTTCACCAGGCACAACGCAGGCGTGGGGATAGGTGACCTGATCAAGATAAGAAAAGCAGGTAGCTGCGAGGCCATCCGGGTGGTACTATCTCCTCCGGTCTCCTCCCAGATGTGCTGCGGCGAGAGCGTGGCCGAGCAGATCAAGAGACAGATTCTGAAGAGGCCCCTGGTCAAGGGGGATGTGCTTCCCATTATGAGCTCTGCCGGTCATCCTTTCGTAGGACGGATGGAAGCCATACCCTTGATGGTCACGGACACCGAGCCCGGCGGTGTGGTGGTGGTCTCCGACGAGACGGAGACAATCCTGCTGGATAAGCCTTCCGGGGTTTACTCCTCTATGGAGGCCACGGGCATCACCTATGAGGACCTCGGCGGTCTGAAAAACGAGGTGCAGCGGGTAAGGGAGATGATCGAGATGCCGATGAAGCATCCCGAGGTCTTCCAGAAGCTAGGCATAGAGCCGCCGAAAGGTCTTCTTCTCTACGGTTCTCCAGGGACGGGCAAGACTCTCATTGCCAAGGCGGTGGCCAGCGAGAGCGGTGCCAACTTTTTCTCCATAGCCGGTCCTGAGATCATGTCCAAGTACTACGGAGAGAGCGAGCAGAGGCTGCGAGATATCTTCGAGGAGGCAAAGGAGAATTCGCCCTCGATCATATTCATCGACGAGCTGGACTCCATAGCCCCCAAGAGAAACGAGGTAATCGGCGAGGTGGAACACAGGGTGGTGGCCCAGCTTCTCAGCATGATGGACGGCCTGAGGGATAGGGGCCAGGTGGTGGTAATAGGTGCCACCAACAGGGTGGACGCCATCGATTCTGCCCTGAGAAGGCCGGGCCGGTTCGACCGGGAGATCGAGATCGGGGTGCCCGATAGGAACGACCGGCTGGAGATCCTCAAGATCCACGTCAGAAACATGCCCCTCGAAGATACGGTGGATCTGAAGACGCTGGCCGAGAGAACCAACGGGTTCGTGGGTGCGGATATGAGTGCCCTGTGTAAGGAAGCGGCGATGAAGACCATGAGGCGGTACCTGCCGGATATGGGGATGGAGGACGAGATACCAAAAGAGATGATAGACAAGATGGTGGTGACGGCCGAAGATTTTGAGAACGCCCTGAAGGAGATCGAGCCCAGCGCCATGAGAGAGGTTCTCCTGGAGATATCCGATGTCAGATGGGGAGATGTGGGCGGTCTCGGTCTCATCAAGCAGGAGATAGTCGAGGCTGTGGAGTGGCCTCTGAGGATGCCCGAGAAGTTCGAGAAGATGGGCATAAAACCACCCAAAGGGGTCCTCCTCTACGGTCCGCCGGGGACAGGCAAGACTCTGATAGCCATGGCGGTAGCAAACGAGACCAACGCCAACTTCATCTCGGTGAAGGGACCTCAGCTCTTCTCCAAGTGGGTGGGAGAGTCCGAGAAGGCCATCAGGGAGGTCTTCAGGAGAGCGAGACAGGTCTCCCCGGCGATAGTATTCTTCGACGAGCTGGATGCCATAGCTCCCATGAGAGGTTCGGGGGAGGGACACCGGACCTCGGAGAGGGTGGTAAACCAGCTTCTAGCTGAGCTGGACGGTCTAGAGAAGCTCAAAGATGTGGTGGTGATGGCCGCCACCAACCGGCCAGACATAATAGACTCTGCACTCCTCAGGTCAGGTCGGTTCGATCGGCTCCTGTTCATAGGCCCTCCCGACAAGGAGGGGCGGTACGAGATCCTGAAGATACATGCATCGAAGATACCCACCAGCGATGATGTGAGCCTGGAAGAGCTGGCCGAGCTGACGGAGGGTTATGTGGGCTCGGATCTGGAGGCTCTCTGCAGGGAGGCGGTGATGCTGGCCCTGAGAGAAGAAGATGATGCGAAGGATGTGGAGATGAGACATTATCGCGAGGCTCTGAAGAAGGTGAGGCCCAGTACCGAGGAGAGCATGGCCAGCTACTACGAGCGGATCAACGAGAGGCTCAAGGGCGGGCTGAAGGTGGACCCCAGGTATTATGTCGGGTACAGGTGAAACGGTGTCTCGGTTATACGCTACCAGTCTGGGGGGAAAGAAGGTAGTCAACATGGACGGCATGGTGATAGGCGAGCTGGAGAACATAACCTTGGATATGAAGACCGGGAAGCTGGTCGATCTGGTGGTGAAACCCAACACCAAGGTTCGCGGGGACAGGCGCCAGGAAGATGGCAAGTTTATGCGGATCCCCTTCGAGGCCGTCTGCGCCATAAAGGAATACATCGTGGTGGACGAGAAGAGATGAGTCGGCCGGTGAGGCTCCGGGTCCACGCCCATCATCATCATTTTTATTCTATTCTCTTTTGCTTTTCGTTGTACATGAGTTTCGGTATCTCCTCGATGTACCAATTTGCCTAAATTAACCTGTCCGCAGATGAGGTCCTCCTCGGTCTCGTCTGGGCTGGGTCAGACGGCCCGCCTCGCTCACAGGCACAACATTTAAAATCCAGCCCAATGGTTAGGGTCCATCAGGGAGGAGTTTTGTTGCTTGAGAGGCTTAAGAAATCTTTGCGGGAGGCGCCCATCTACAAGAGAGGCGAGTACAACTACTTCATCCACCCCATAACCGACGGGGTGCCCGAGGTCAGGCCCGATCTGATCAGGGAGGTGGTCACCCACATAATACGTATCGCCAACCTCGACGTGGATAAGATCGTCACCGTCGAGGCCATGGGTATCCACATCGGCACCGCACTGTCCCTCTTCACAGACATACCCCTCGTGATCATCCGCAAGAGGAAGTACGACCTGCCGGGAGAGATCGAGGTGAGCCAGGTTACCGGTTACTCCAAAGGCCATCTGTTCCTCAACGGCATATCTCCTGGAGATAGGGTCGTCGTGGTGGACGACGTCGTCAGCACCGGAGGCACCGCATTGGCCATTCTGGGTGCTCTGGAGGCGGCAGGTGCCGAGGTGAGAGACGTTATCGCGGTGATCGAACGCGGAGAAGGTGCAGAGACGCTACGGGAGAACGGCTACCAGATCAAGACCATGGTGAAGGTGGAGGCCGACGAGTCCGGTGTGACCATAATCGGCGAGAACGGGTGCGATACTTGAGCCTGGAAGAAGATCTCAAAGAGGAAACCGAGAAGTGGCTACAACGCGCAGAGGGCGACCTGGACGAGATCATACTGCAAAAGGCCGGCGGCCAGCGGTTTCTCACCAACATCGCCGCCTACATCTCAGACTCTCGTTACTTTCTGGAACGAGGCGACCTGATCAGGGCCTTCGAGGCCGTGATCTGGGCCTGGGCCTGGATAGAGATCGGTCTGGATATGGGCGCCCTTGCCCAAAAAGACGATAGCTGAACTGTTTTTATTATTTTATTATTCTGTGGAAAGACTTATCCGATGAAGAAACGGTGTTGGATCGTGCCGCTCATAAGCCTGATCATTCCCACCCGGAACGAAGAAGAGACGATCGGTGAATGCATCCGCCGCGCCAGAGCGGTATTTGAGGATATGGGCGTTGATGGAGAGATCATAGTTGCAGATAGCTCCACCGACGCCACCCCCGAG
>JAUWQF010000031.1 GCA_030611205.1 Methanothrix sp. | reverse complement strand
ATTGACAAACTGATTATGTTGATCGTCGGCAATATCATGCCATTTCACTTGTTTTGGTTAATTGGGGCAGCTTTCCTAGAAACCACTCAAAAATCGCGTCCAAAACCTTTTTAAGTAGTGAAAACAACTATAATCTGTGATACATCATGGTTGTGCTACATACAACTTTATCGAACTTCTATTATAGCGATATACTACTACTAACTTTTAATGGTTATAGCAATGAATTTGAATGCACTGAAAAAGGCGTTTTACGAAGAATTAATCCGTTATCATGCCCAACATGTAATGCTAAAATGAATCACAATGGTAGCAATTCATATGAGAAAATGGGGCTGGGCAGTACCCGTACTGGCAGATATACATGTCCTTGTTGTGGACAAAATTGCTATGAGGATCGAACATATTGGAACAATATAAAAGATCAACTTTATGACAAACTGGCTGAGGTTTGCCAGATAATGAGGGTACATCATGTGCCTTATCGTGCTATGGCTGAAATATTCAGCGAAATAGTATCTATAACTGTAAACAAGGATAATCTCCACACATTATTCAGTGATTCGGTTGATAAGGCTGTAATACCACCAGTAAAAGTAAATAAGATTATTTATTATGACGAACAACATATAAGTGTAGACGGAATCAGCAAATTTCGTTTGACTTTGCTAGATGATAAATCTAATCGGCCGATCGCAGATGAAATTCACAGCCAAATGGATCGCGACACAATAAAAAAGTTCATTGCAATTGCAACGAATCTGGATCCCGATGAGTCAATTTTTATTGTTACTGATCACTTGCAGATCTATCAGGGAATATTAGAGGAAATATTTGGCAGTAATTTAATCCATCAACTCTGTCTAACACATCTGAGTATGCTTATTGTTAAGGAATTTCCTAAAAAGTCGACGTTTGAACAAGAATATACCAAATATAAATTATTGAATATATTTTACAACAGAAATGTGGAACTTAGATACTTGATGCGAATGGTTAAAAAGGAAATAGCAATTAAACAGAGTGATGAGGAAGGGTACAAACTCTGGCTCAAAAAGGAGATGAAGCTCTTCAGGAATTTTGTGCATTCGCTAGAACTAAAACGCAGACGTGAGAAGAAAACTCTGGAACAGAGACCGTATAAACAGGCTAAGAGGATCTTTAATACATTGATGAGGGAAAAGGACTCTTTTGGAGTGAATATTCAAAATCGCTTAGACTTAATTGAAAAAAGATGGGATAATTTAACGGCATTCTACTTTGTAGATGGGGCACCAGCTACGAATAATAAACTCGAAAATTATTATTCAAAAACTCTAAAAAAAGATCATAAGAAGCAATTCAGAACTGATGGCGGTATTGAGAGACATTTGAAACTTCATGAAATGAAAGGGGCAGGGATGATAGACAGATGCAAAAACACACTTTTAGATAAATTTCTGATGTTTTTACCCTTCTTAAATCCCGGTTGAAGTTTATTTAGATAGATAGCCGTAGCATAATGGATATATCACTTAGCGAAAGCTGTCAAATTTTTGTTGCTAAACAATTATATAGCTCAAATTTTATCATTTTTTGAAAGAAAATGCTGGAAAATCGTATGAAAATATTCGAAAACTTTATGCCATGGACTTACTTACTGCATAAAGAGGAGTAGTTCAAAGTCTGGCGCCCATGAAAAATCTCGTTTTCACGAGATTTCTAGACAGCGCCCTGATAGGGAGGTCCCTGCAGGAAGACTCGTGATGAACAAAGAGATCGCAGTAAAAGGCCTCAGAAGCTCACTTCCGGTACTCAAAAGAATGCTGCCCATTGTAATTGCAACGATGATCGTGATGGATATCCTTATGAGGTTTGGCATGATGGAGTCCATGAAAGCGATCTTTGATCCGCTCCTCCAGATGCTCGGTCTCCCGGGAGAATGTATAGCTCCCCTGGTGATGCAGTTCGTCCACTTCTCTGCCGGATATGCTGCAGTGGCGGCCCTCCTGGATGCAGACGCCATAACGGATAAACAGGCCATACTCACGCTCCTTGTCGGGAGCATGGCTGTGATAACCATGATCTATCTCCGGTACAGCCTCTCCATGTACTTGACGCTCTTCGGCAGATTTGGCGCAAAGATCGCATTGATCGGTTATCTCAGCAGCATGACCGCAAAGGTTGTAACAATTTTTTTGGTAATGATGTTATTTTGATTGACATACGGATGGATTGTGGGCGTACCTGCAATGAGTTGGTATTGACTTGACATTGTCATATTGAGTACATACCTATATCCATACACAACCTGATATATACTATCATGTAAGCAACATGTCTGTTCAGATATATGACCAAAATGAGGGTGTTTATGCAGAATCAAATATTGGAAGTATTAATCCAATCGATTAAGCAACATAGTATATTGTGGTCTTGGATCACCATCCCTTCTATAATCAGTGGATGGTGTTATAAATACCCAAAATATAAACATGCGCGATATTTGATACGAATAATACCATTAACCATAATTTCATGCATTATTATAACTCTATTTCAATTGGATGTCATAACCCTACATGCAGTTGGTATAATTTCTCTGCCTTATTTACTTATGATTTATATTGCATACAGAACCATAAACAACCTCATCTACCCCATAACCTTGAAACTGGGGAAATGTGAGAACTTGTTACAGGAAGGAGACTTCTCGAAATTAGACGAAATGTTGGAGGATATGTCATGGTATATATTTTATACATATGCTAAATTGCGGTGGGGTGAACTTAAATGTTATAAATTATCTCAACAGGGAAAATACAAAGAATCATATCCGATTTGTACCAATCTGTTAAGTTTAGATCTCTTTCAGGACGAGAAAGATGAGATAATATTGATACAAGTTAGGTGCCTGTTAGAATTAGGCGATACACTAAGAGCCAGGTCACTTTTTGAACAGATTTCTTATTCAGATATGCCTAAGAACAGATCTAAGATCCTCAGTTTGCAATCTAGCTTTGATGAGATAACAGGTAAATTCAAAGAAGCTCTACAGAATCTTTTAGGGTCTTTATCCGAACTCGACAAAAACGATGGAGTCGAAACAGATATGCTTGGTTTAGCAACAATTTACAACAATATTGCAAGAATGGAAACCATGCTTTCAAATAGAACCGATACAATCCATTACTACAAAAAATCCGCAAGATTAGCTAAAGATCTGAAACAGAATCATTTGATTCATACAGCTTACCAAAATTTGATTGACACTCTTCTGCTCGATGATAACCAAAAGGAGGCAATATCTTATTTTGATGAATATTCTAATCTTATTAATCCCCATAACGTGGATGATTTGATTGGATTTAATAACTATAAACTTGGATTTGCAAGACAGATTGATGACAAGGAAATGATGATCAAGGCATTGAATGAAGGAAACGATGACATTTTACCCATGTTGCCCCCCAAAGAAAAATTGTTTTTTAATATTATGGAACTTAGAATTAGGTTCAATAGTCAGGTCAGCTGGGAGGATGAACTTTTAGATGTCTGGAAAAACTTTGAAGAGTATACAAAAATGGATTTTCCTGAAAAATATTTTGCATTTAAAGAAATAATCTCGATTCTTGATAAAGAACGTTCTCAGATTGGCAGATTTGGACATTTTCGACAAATGTATGAGTATCTTTTCAATTATTTCATATCAATCCATGATGAAATTGATGCCTATATCCTTACTTTGCCTGATTATTGTGTATACGAGCGGTGCAATTGGGAAAATGAAAGAGTTTTCTTAAGACGTTTTGTCAAACGGCCTATAACAGAAAAACAGGAATTTGAAATCGATCAGAAAATATTAAAACATATGGAGAATATTAAAGATATACATATTGGACATGGAAATTATATTCAAGCTGTTGCGGCGGAGCTAAACATAGTCGACGAGGCAATGGCTTATGCAAGAAATCTTAAGAATATAAATATGACAACCCAGATGAGAGATGTGATGCAAGAACATCTCCGAATGGCTATCGAGCGGGAAGAACAATTTAAACTCCATCCTGCAACAAATGAATGTAAGTTACGTATTGCTAGGTATGCTCTTTTCCTCGATCAGAGGGATGTGTCCAGAAAATATTTTGCTGAGTTTAATGAGTCGCAAATCAGCATAAATCATTATGCTAGATGGCTACAAGAATATTATAACGTACTTGCTAACGAATTTAGCTCAGCAAACTGCCTTTAATTAAAATCTAGATTATATAGTATATACTACAAGAAACCTGGTCCCGTACCTCACCAGGGCTGGTCCTTCGGAAACACCGTTGCATCCAACCGTATCACCTGGTCTCCGCTGCCTCCCTGGCATGCCTCATGAAGACCCCCTTGATGACACACTCGACCTCCACATCACCTCCCGTGCTGAAGACGTAGGCAGGACAGGGTCCACCACATAGCCAGCCGTCGGAGCATCTTTGGCACCGGGAAGAAGGCTCGATGATCTCTCTGGCATGCTCCAGCCCGTCTCGAAGACCAGTTCCGATGCAGGGATCCATAATATCACCCAGACGGAACTCGGGAAGAAGAAGCGAAGGACAAGGATAGACCTCACCCCCCGGCGTCACCATGAGGGACTGGCCAGCATCGAAGTAACAGTGGTAGTGGCGGCCTCTCCCGGCGGAGAGGATACGCCTCATGCGTTCGATCTCCCGGAACTTCACCCGATATCCGCCCATCCGTGCGATCATCTCGGCCCGCTCGATGGCCGCATCCAGATACCGCGCCGCCAGGGCAGGATCGGGCACCATATCCCGTCCAGCCCGACCCGCCAGCCTCACTAGATCGAGGGTTATGCCGTCCACATTGCCCAGGTAGCTCGCCAGCGCAACGAGGGCAGGCAGCCCCCTGACGTTCAGTGCAGTAAGAACGCACGTCATCCCGACCCTGACGCCGGCATCACCCAGATTTTTTATACCAGCCACCGCCGCCCCGGCAGACCCGCTCCCATCGGCAAACGGACGGAGCCTGTCGTTAGGACCGGGCAGACCGTCGAGGCTCACCCCCACGCCGATTCCCAGGCCTTTGAGCCGATCGGCCATCTCGGTGCTGATGAGCGTGGCGTTGGTCTGAACCTGACAACGCGCATCAACGCCCCCGTCTTCCAGATAAAGGAGGACCTTCTCGACGAGATCCAGGTTGATGAGCGGCTCACCTCCGGAGAACTGGACCTTGAACCTGTCGGAGTGATCCACCATCAGGTCCACCGCACGCCTCGCCGCCGGCCAGCTCATATGCGTCTTCTCGTCCCCGCCGCCTGCATAGCAGTACCTGCACCGGAGGTTACAATCTGCGACAACCGCGAGTACGAGCAACCTCGGGCCGTCCCCGATACCGCCGCCGCCCGTTTTCCCGTCGCATCGATCGATCGACATAGCTGATACCCCAAACCCGGATCAGCGTCCCTAGACGCTCGCCCTCTTCAACACCAGGGTACATCCGATGAAGAAGACCAGCCAGAAACATCCGACTGCCAGGAGGGAGACCCACGGGAAGGACTGGTCGAGGGCTGCGGCCCGCAGACACATGCTCGAATGGGTAAGAGGTAGGGCGTACAGAACGAGCTTCAGCGCAGCCGGAACCTGGCTCACCGAGAAGAAGGTGCCGCCGAGAAAGGTCATCGGCAGGAGGATCAGGCTGCCGAAGGTGGCCATATCCTCGTGAGACCTGGCGAGGAGGGCCGCTAAAACGCCCAAGAAGGCGAAGGCCAAACAGGTGATGAGGAGGCTCACCAGGAAGAGGGGCCCTATGGAGAACGTAGGAGAGATCAGAAGGGCCACCATCACAAAGGCGATGGAGCTTATCAGCCCCCGGACGACGCCGATCATCGCCTTGCCCAGGAGGAGGGAGAGGTGACTGATGGGCGCCATGAGACATTCATCGAAGCTCTTGAAGTAGAGCCTGTCCACGTTCAGCCTCGTTCCCGCGCCATTGAAGCTGCTATTCATCGCGGTGAGGGCGATTATGCCGGGCACCACGAACTCGAAGTAGCTCGCACCATCGACCGAGATCCCGCGGCCCAACCCCCATCCGAAAGCCACCAGGTAGAGCACCGGGCTGATCAGGGTGGTGGTGAGATACCGACCGATCCGGCGCTTCAGGACCATCAGATCCGCCCAGAGGATCGCGTACGCTTCCATGACGATCATTCACAGACCCTCCGGCCGGTCAGCTCCACAAAGACGTCCTCCAGGTTGGATTCTCTCATAACGATATTCTCTGCGCTGGACGGGAGCGTCTGGACGTATTTTGCGGCGGTGGTTCTGTCAGGGAAGTACCGGTACTCTGTATTGTTGCCGCCATTCCTCAGCTCTACGGTGGTCAGGCCCAGATGTCGGCGGAGCTCCAGCGGGCTGCCCAGCGATATGATGTGGCCCTGGTGAATTATCCCCACACGATCGCAGAGAGCCTCTGCCTCCTCAATATAGTGGGTGGTCAAAAAGACTGTGGTCCCGTCCGAGTTCATCCTGCGGATGAGATCCCAGATCCGCCGGCGCGTCTGGGCGTCCAGCCCTACGGTGGGCTCGTCCAGGATGAGGAGTCTCGGTCGGTGTATCAGAGCGCGGGCGATCATCACCCTTCTTTTCATGCCTCCCGAGATCATATCGATCAGATGATCTGCATATTCCAGGAGGTCTACATAATCGAGCAGTTCGTCGATGCGATCACTCCGTTCGGCCTTGTCGAGGTGGTGGAGCCGCGCATGAAGATCGAGGTTCTCTCTGACGGTCAGCTCCCTGTTGAGGCTGAGATGCTGCTGGACTACCCCAAACTCTCCCTTCACCTTCGTGGCCTCCCTCACCACATCGAAGCCGTTGATCCAAGCGCGCCCGGAGGTCGGCCTGGTGAGGGTGGTGAGGATCCGGATGGTCGTCGTCTTGCCGGCACCGTTCGGACCGAGAAAGCCGAAGGTGGCTCCAAGGTCCACCTGGAGGTCCAGATCATCGACCGCCTTCTGGCTGTCGTACTCCTTTGTGAGATGCTCCGTTTTGATCATGAGATGCATAAGAACTCCTGGTTATGAAACACCATAGACCTGGTGGCGCCGTACAGATCTCGCACGGGTACGAAATATACGGCGCCATGTCAGCAAACAATAACACGGGCACTTCCGACCATGTTATTGCTGATATTTATATCTGAGGGTAGGCCCACGTCCCCTCTAGCTCGACCCCGTAGAACTTCTGGAGCATCTCCCTATGAACCTCCTCAGGATTCACATCACAGAAGAGGTCCGGATGGAACCACTTTGCCATGTAGATAAGGCCGACTATTGACCGCGGCCCCGACCGGAGCTTTGAGAACAAGAGGTAGACATCACTATTCATGACGGCCGACGTCTCCCGTATACCCGGCCTCGATATGAACTCGTCCCGCGTCTCTTCCATCAGCCCCTCGGTGGGAACACCATGTTCAGACTCTTTCGAGTAGACCTCTCGGATGATCATATCGGGATCCTCCTCCAGCAACCATTCCGCACTGAGCGTCGGGTACTTCACGGAGCTATTTGCGGCGACGTTCCTCCCGCCCGCTGTAACTATGAAGTCATGGGCGGAGCTGCCCACGGCACCGGTCCGGTAGGGGGTGGCGAAGAGCTCGATGTACACCAGGGGCTTCTCCTCGGCCGTCAAGTTCTCCGTCCTGTCCCGGACCATCTGCTGGTATTCCTCGATGAACCCTATGAGCTCGGCCGCCTTCTCCTCCTCGCCGAGCATCGTTCCCATCGTATCTATCGCTGCGATCTGGGCATCGATCTCGTAGGCGCGGAACAAGATCACGCTTACACCGGCGGCCTCTATCAGTTCCTTGATCGACTCGTCGAGGATCGGCCGCGCTATCACCAGATCCGGCCTCTGTTCAAGGAGCAGCTCCACATTGGGAGTACCATCCCGTCCCATAGTCGGAACGTCCTTCACCGGCGGAGGGAAGATACAGGAATCGCTCCGACCTACGATATCGCCTCTGAGGATGTACACAACCTCGCTCATCGTGGGACCGAGACAGACGATCCGTTCGGGAGGATACGGTACCTCTACAGACCGACCAGTCTCGTCTACAACCGTGATATTCTCCGCCTTTGCGTTTTGACATGCACCCAGGGTGCCCAAAAGAATGAGGAGGAGAACCGCCCCACCCAGGATCTTATTATTCATGTATTCAGCTCCAAAGTCCAGAACCTCACGTACTGGGGTAGGCCCAGGTCCCTTCCATGCTCATCCCGTAGAACCTCTGGAGCAGCTCATCTTCCACGGCTGCCGGATCGATATCCTCGAATAGATCGGGATGGAACCACTTGGCAAAGCAGAGAAGATAGCCTGGCAACCGTGGACCTCTCCTCAGGAAAGGATGATAGACATAGACCTTCCCGTTCAGGACGGCGTTCGTCTCCTTCAGACCGGGCCGCGAGAGGATCTCGTCCCTCTTCTCCTTCAGCACCTCCTCCGTAGCAGGACTCGTGCCGGATACCCTGGTAACGATTATGTCAGGGTTCTCCTCAAGCACCCACTCTGCACTCACGATCGGTCTCTCGACAGGCTCGTCGTGGGCGATATTTATGCCGCCGGCAAAGGTGATGTGATCGTCCTTGGGAGTGCCGGCCGCGTTGGACTTGTACTCCCGGCACTCGTGATAGACCAGGGGCTTTTCATCCTCATCGAGGTCCTCGGTCCTCTCCTGGATTATGTCTGCGTACTCCTGTATAAACTCGTTAAGCTCTTCGGCCGTCCCCTGGTCGTCCATCATCTCGCCGATCACCCGGATGTTGTACATGAGCGAATCCAGCTGGCAGTTCATCCCCACGATCACCACGGGCACGCCAGTCGATTCGATCTGCTCGATCGTCTCCGGGAGCATGCTGGTATCGGATATCACCACATCCGGGTCCAGATCCAGCACCAGCTCCACATTGGTGGTCTTGCTGTAGCCCCCGACCACAGGCTTCTCCTCGAGATCGGGTGGGAACGTGGAATACTTATCCCGGCCCACGATATTGTCCATGCCGCCGAAGATGCAGATGAACTCCGATGCCGATGCTGTGGTGGAGACTATCCGCTCCGGTGGGCAGGGCACGTCTACCGATCGGTTCATACCATCGACGATGGTTATCGTCTCTGCCTTTGCGCCCTCGCAGACCCCCGGGCTGCTCAAAAGCATGAGGGCTAGGAGGACTCCTCCTAAAATTTTCTTGTTCATGTTTTCAACTCCTCCGCCGGTATAGTTGATCTAGATTGTTGGAGTTAACTACAATTATATTGGTTAATAAGCCTTGTCGTCCTAAAAATTAAGAATACCGTCACCGGCAGACCCTCTGAGGGAGGTCCTATCGAGACCCATACCTGTGATCAGATATCATCTGAATCGAGATGAACCACAGTACAAGATGATCTAGCAAATCCCGTGATCCGTGGCCGTTTGGAACTCGCTCATGGGTGACGGTGACGTAAGAATCCGGAGACCGATACTATCCGTCCTCGATCATCCCCTCTATCTCCAGGTATATCCGCCGTAGCTCATCTTTCATCTCCTCGGTGGCGTCCCACATATCTCGCTCTATCGCTTCCAGCAGCCTCTCGGCGATGTTCTGGAGCGCATGAGGGTTCACCTCCTTCAGCCACTCCTGCATCGCCTCGTCCAGAGCGTATTTATTGGCAAGCGCCTCATACATCCAGTCCTCCAGGACCTCGGCGGTTGCATCCCAGCCGAAGGCGATATCCACCTGCCTGGAGAGGTCGCCAGCACCTTTGTATCCGTGGCGCTGCATGCTCTCGATCCACTTGGGGTTGAGGATGCGGGCACGAAAAATGTGCTTCGTCTCCTCAACGGTGCTTCTGGTCTTCACACGATCCGGATCGGAGCTGTCGCCGCTGTAGGATCGAGGCAGCTCACCCTTGAAGGCCTTGACAGCGGCGATCATCCCGCCATGGTAGGAGTAGAAGTCGTCGCCGTCCAGCATATCGTACTCTCTCGTATCCTCGTTCTTGACCGTCAGGTCGAGCCGGCTCAGACGTCTCCTGAAATCGTCCGGGACCGTGATCCCATAATTTCGCCTGCCATAGGCATAGCCGCCCCATTTGATGTAGATCTCTGCTAGATCATGTTCGTCCTTCCAGTTCTTGGCGTCTATGGCATTGGAGACGCCTGCACCATAAGCACCGGGACGACAACCAAATATCCGATAGCATGCCTCCTCTCTCGCCTGGAGAGGATCGATGCCCTGGGCAATCTTCTCTTCGATATCCTCTGCCACATGCCTGGCGAGATAGTTCTCCTCATGAGGCTCGTCCAGGCTGGCCACCATCTCCACCGCCTCATCGATGAGGGCAACTATATTGGAAAAAGCATCACGGAAGAGTCCGCTTATGCGAAGGGTCACATCGATACGAGGGCGGCCCAGCTCCTCTAGAGGTATGAGCTCGATACCCTCTACCCTTCCGCTGCGATCTTCCCAGATAGGCCTGACCCCCATCAGATAGAGGACCTCTGCGATATCGTCTCCTTTGGTCCTCATGGTGCCGGTTCCCCATATTATCATCCCCACGCTCTCAGGATACCGGCCCTCGTCTTTCAGGTAACGGTCCAATAGGGCCTCGGCCTGGGCGAGGCCAACCCTCCATGCAGCAGGCGATGGTATCGCCTGGGGATCGACAGAATAGAAGTTTCTCCCTGTGGGCAGGATATCGGCCATGCCTCTGGTTGGAGCTCCTGATGGGCCTGGCGGGATAAAGCCGCCCCGGGAAGCAGAGAGAACGGATGTCAGCTCCTCTGTGGTCGCTGCTATGCTCGGTGCAAGAAATGTTCCGATGTACTCCAGTATCCTCTCCATCTTCTGGCTTCTAATACCTAGCACCTCGTTTTCTACGGCCTCTATCCTCTCCGAGCTGAAATCTTCTTCATGAAACCGCTCCACAAGCCTGAGCGAGAGGTCATGAATCTCTTCAATAATATGGCCGCCCCTCTGTCCCCGAGTGCTCAGAAGCTCATCATAATCGTGGCCCATGTGCTCTGCCAGCGACTCTCTCATCGATGGCACGTTGCCGTTGGAAAGCCTGGTGAGGGCAACCAGAAACTCGTCCAGGCGCGAACCTTCGGGCGGCTCTCCCAGGATGTGGAGTCCGTCCCTTATCTGGGTGTCTGCCAGCTCATGGAGATAATCATGTAGCCTGTCCAGAAAACCATCAAAGTCGGAGAACGCAGTCTCTTCATCCACCTCAAGATCGTGGTCGAGCTTTGCCTCACAGACCTTCTCCCAGATACTTCTCTGCATATCCGCTATCTTTCCCGGGTCCTCTGAGACTACGTGATGGTAGTCCTGCAGCAGCACCTCAAGCTCGGCCAGCTCCTCATAGGAATCGGCGTTATGCATCACCGGAACCAGGTGGTCTATGATGCAGCAATAGCTCCTCCTCTTGGCCTGGGTTCCCTCTCCGGGGTTGTTGATGATGTACGGATATATGTTGGGCAGGTCAGAGATGGCGATGTCAGGAAAACATGAACCTGATAGACCCACCGACTTTCCTGGAAGCCACTCCAAAGATCCGTGTTTGCCGATATGCATAACCAGATTTGCACCGAAGACGTCTCGTATCCACCTGTAGTAGGCATGGTAATGGTGAGGAATGGGATGATCGGGGCTGTGATAGATGGCTGCCGGGTCCTCCAGAAATCCCCTGGGAGGCTGGAGACCTATGAAGACGTTGCCGTTCATGATACCTGGAATAATCAGTTCGTCCTCGTAGACGAATAGGTCTCCGGGCGGCGGTCCCCAGGCCTCTGTCATCTTATTCCGTACCTCGGCCGGAAGCTCTCTGAACCAATCACGGTACACATCTCCAGAGACGGTATCTATAGCCCTCTCAGCCATCTCGGCAGGGCTTGACCACTGCTGGTTATTGGTAACACCGCTCCGCACCTCCTCGATCAGTGCCTGACCATCCTCAGGCAGATCGTCCAGCACGTATCCTTCCTCTTCCATCCTCTTCAGAATGTTCCAGACCGAAACAGGCGAATCCAGGCCAAAGGCCGAACCGATCCGGTCGTCTCTGGGAGGATAGTTGTGAAAGATGATGGCCACCCTCTTCTCCTCGTTGTGGATATGCCTGAGCCTCGCCCAGTTCAGGCTCAACCGAACGATCTTCTGAACCCTCTCTCCGATGGGCTCGAAGAGGGTCACTCTGGCTCCGGTCAGAGGATCTCTCTCCGTGCGCTCTCTGGCTGCCACGGGCACGGTGATCAGGGTTCCGTCGAACTCGGGAAGGGCTATGCTCATGGTAACATCCATGGGGTTCAACCCCTGCATGGAGTCCTCCCATTCCGTCCGTGTGTTGTAAGTCAGGATCGCCTTGATGACGGGCACGCCGAGCTTCTCCAGGAAGACCTCGTTATCGCCGGCCACAACCCCACCGGCCACGTTCTCCCCGTCCACGGTCTTCTTGTCCTCTGATGACCATATGGAGAGCGAAAACATCAATGAGCTGATCAGCACATCGATTATCGGTCGCCCGTCCCTCATGAAGTAGTTCTCCATCACCCACTCGGCACCATGCGTCCCCAGCTCAACATCCTTCAGGCTGTACATGAATACGGGGATGACATTTGCCCCCTGCCCCTCGATCTCGGCTATCAAGCTATCCACAAAGGCAGTGTTTCCCGACTGCCAGAAGCCATAATAGAACCAGAGACCCACCGTGGGCCGGCCATCTACATGCTTTCTCTCCAGATATTCATCGAGGGCGGGGACGTGATCGAAGTCCGGATGGTATATGCCATCCCAGATCGGCCTCTCCGGTTCGGCCACCGCATAATCGGCGCCAGCAAACCGGTTGGCCGCATAAAAGATGAGTTCCTTGAAGTTATCCTTCCCCCCATAGTTGAGGTACCGGGTTATACTCCTGTACACCTCATCACCGACCGTGGATAACTTCATCAGCTCCATATCGTGCTCGGTTGCGGTTGCCTGAGCATGGATGGGAACCCCTGCCGTTTCGAGTTCAGATACCAGATCATCGAAGCAGGCGAGGCTTTTCTTGCCCCCATGAAGATGAAGTATGATGAGATGAGAGGTGGAGGCGAACCGGACGAACTCCTCGAGCCGGTCGGCCTCCACAAGATCCTCGCCCGATCTCAGCTGTAATTCGGCAACCTCGCCCACCTCATCGAGGATCTCCCTGAATGCTGATATGAATGGAAAGACATCGACCTGATGGGTGGTGACATATGCTATTCTTACTTTTTCCATACCAATCCAACCCTTAACTATTATAATTCTCTAGATATGGCCAATCATGTGTCGTATATCGATCCGAATAGCGCTATGATGAAGATGCTCAGATGGGCTCGATCGGCATGACGTAGGGCCTGCCCATATGCCCGTTTCGCACCTCGGCCCTGACACCGTAGACGTTCTCGATATTCGCAGGGGTCAGGACAGACTTTGGGTCTCCCACGGTGAAGACGCCCTTGTCCTTGAGCATCACCATATTGTCCGAAAACCTCGATGCCAGGTTCAGATCGTGCATGGCCATGATGGCAGAGATTTTTTTCTCCTGGACGAGTTTCTTAACGATATTCATCACCTCGAGCTGGTGCCTTATGTCGAGGTTGCTGGTGGGCTCATCCAGAAGAAGCACCTTCGGCTCCTGTGCCAGCGCCCTCGCCATGGCGATCTTCTGTTTTTCACCACCGCTCAGCTCGTCGAAGTATCTCGATGCGAACTCCTCGATCCCCATGAACCTGAGCGTCCTGGCCACGACCTTCACATCGTTGCTGGTGACACGCCAGCCGATGTGAGGTCTTCGTCCCATGAGCACTATATCGAAGACCGTGTAGGGAAAGACCTCCAGTGTGCTCTGGGGAACATATCCCATCATCTTGGAGAAGTCTTTGGAGCTCAGCCTGGCTGCCTCCTTCCCATCGACGAAGACCGTTCCCTTCTGGGGTTTCAGTATCCTGTCTATGCATTTGATGAGGGTGCTCTTCCCCGCACCATTCGGACCCACCAGGCTGACGATCTCGCCCTTGTCAACCTCCATGGTGATATCCTCCAGGGTATTTGCACTACCATAGCTGAAGCTGAGATCTTTGACTTTGAGCTTCACTGCCACCACCGCCTCTTTCTACTGACGAGCAGGTAAAGGAAGAAGGGAACTCCGATGAAGGCGGTAACGATGCCCACCGGGATCTCGGTGGGTGAGATCATGGTTCTGCAAGCGGTATCTGAGACGAGGAGGACGAGCGCGCCGATCAGGCCGGAGCAGGGGATAAGATACCGGTGATCGCTGCCTATCAACAGTCTGCAAACGTGGGGAGAGACCAGTCCGATGAATCCTATTATGCCGGTAAAGGCGATCACGCTGGCGGTGAGGACTGCGGACAGGGAGAGGCAGATTATCCGGACACGGTTGACGTTGATGCCCAGGCTCGATGCCACCTCTTCACCAGCGCTCATGGCGTTCAGGTCCCAGGAGTAGCGCATCAGGAGCAGGGTGAAGAATAAGACTGCAGGGATGAGGATGATCACGTTCTCCCATCGTGCAGTGTATAGGCCACCCATCAGCCAGAATACGATCTCTCTCAGCTCCTCGTTGCCTGATACGTACTTCAGGAGTGATATGACGGCCGAAAAGAGGTAGCCCATGGCCACCCCTGCGAGGATGAGCGTCTCCACAGAGGTGCCTCGCATCCGGGATATCCCGTAGACGATGGCCATGGTGAGCAGGCTAAAGAAGAAGGCGTTGATCACTATGACATACCGGCCCGCTCCGAGTACCCCTACTCCCAGAACGATGGCTATTGCGGCTCCGCAGGCTGCACCCGATGATAGGCCCAGCGTATAAGGTGATACGAGCGGGTTCCGGAGGACGCCCTGCATCACCGCACCGGCAACGCCGAGGCTGATCCCGGTGATGATCGCCATCAGTATCCTTGGCAACCTCAGCTGAAGTACGACCACCTGGGCGAAGGTGCTGACCTCCTCCACTGGCAGAAACTCGGCCAGCACAGCGCCAAATGACTCGCCCATCCCCAGGGATGCTGCGCCCATGGAGGTTGCGAAGACCGCCACGGCCAGAACGCCCACAAAAAGAACGAGGGTGAAGAGGGTCTTCTTCCCGGACGCCCTGGCGTAGACCTCCTCGGCATCGAATACTTCATCGTCGCTCATGGGCAGGCATACACCCCTTCGAGTTCCACATCGAAGAACGTCTGGAGCATCTCTCTATGTACGGCCTCGGGATCGATATCCTCGAAGAGGTCGGGGTGGAACCACTTGGCGAAGTAAAGACAGCCGATTGGCATTCCTATTCCTTTCATAAGCTTTTTGGAAATAGTGTATACCTTCTTTTCTTCGACCGCCTTTACCTCCTTCAAACCAGGCCGGGACCTGGTATCGTCTCTTGTCCCTCTCATCACCTCTTCAGTACGTGGTGATGATCCAGATACACCCACAACAATAATGTCGGGGTTCGTCTCAAGTACCCATTCCGGGCTTACTATCGGACGTTTCACTGACTGCTCGGCGGCGATATTTGTTCCACCGGCTAAGTTGATGTGATGCTGCATGGGTGTTTCACCATTAACGGTTTTATATTCCTTGCATTCAAAATAAACTGTTGGCCTCCCCCCCGGTTCCAGGTCCTCTGTGCGCTCTTCGATGAGATCCAGGTACTCCTCTATGAACCCAACAAATTCATCCGTCTCCTCCTGTTTATCCAGTATCAATCCCAAGGTCTCTATCTGTGGCAAGAGGGTATCTGGCTCACAGCTACTGGGAAGTCTGAGCACAGGCACGCCAGCCGATTGTAAGTGCTCTATTGCTGTTGCAGGTTTGGTGCCCTTTGCAGAGCACATAATCACCAGGTCTGGGTTCAAATCAAGTATTGCCTCAACATTGGGACCTACTGAGCAACTCGCAATACATGGCAGATCTTCCGCAGAAGGGCAATAAGCTGGGACTCCCACGCCCCGTCCCACGATCCTATCCCCTTCACCAAGAGCATAAATCAACTCGATGAGGGTTGATGGAAGAACGACGATCCGCTCTGGATTCAGTGGCACATCAACATATTCACCCCATGCATCAACGACGGTCACGGTCTCCTTCTCGCCACATACTGGAAGGGATAGGAAGAGAAGGCAGAGACAGACGAGCACTCCCGCCATTCTCCTATTTTTATTCATACACCAGTCACCCCCAAATCAATATTAGTTGAGATAGCTACACGTATTCTGATTGATAAGAATTGTGGTCTTAGGACGAGGGGCGAAGAGGGTCTTCCCCCAGGACGCCCTGGTGTAGACTTCCCGGCCCCGAATACATCATCAAAGGCGCAGCTCATGGGTAGACATACACCCCTTCGAGTTCCAGGCCGTAGAACTTCTGGACCAGGTCTCGGTGCACGGCCCCGGGATCGATATCCTCGAAGAGAGCGGGATGGAACCACTTGGCAAGGTAAAGCTCTCCCACTACTGAGCGCAGCCCATCCAGCGCATAATTGGTGATGAGATAGACTCGATCATTCTCGACAGCCCTCACCCCGCACAATCCGGGTCGTGAGAGTATCTCATCCCTCATTTCCTTCATAGCCGCTGTTGTGAGATCGCCCCTGGACACACAATGACGAATGATGACCTCGGGATCCCTCTCGACCACCCACTCAGAGCTCATGGTAGGATATGGAACAGGCTCTGCGCCAGCGATATTCATTCCGCCTGCAGCCGTTATATGATTATGAATAGACGTTTCACAAGATGCAGTGCGGTATGGTTTGATATACTCATAGAAGACAACAGGTTTATCCTCTGGCTCCAGATCGGCGGTCCGTTCCTGGATGATGGTCTGATACTGCTCGATAAAGGTGATGAGCTCTTCGGCCCGCTCTTCTTTATCCAATATAAGCCCGAGATTCGTCACAAAAGAGGTTATTCTCGCAGGATCCCTGATGCCTTCTACCATCACCGATATGCCTGCAGTCTCAATCTTCTCACGGTTATCATCAGAAAGCATGCCGTCTGCGATCACCACATCAGGCTCGAGCTCGAGGATGAGCTCTATATTTGGCGTATAGGAGCTTTTGCCCACCACAGGCACATCATCGAGATAAGGAGGAAAGATGGAGTAAGAGCTGCGCCCAACGATCCTGTCACCCGCGCCCAGGGCGCAGATGATCTCCGAAGCTGGAGAGGTTAGGATGACTATACGCTCTACAGGACAGGGTACATCCACGGACTGCCCTGTGTAATCGACGATGGTAACGGTCTCCGACGGCGCAGTTGCCTCCTCGCCACACCCTGTGAGAGATAGAGAAAAAAGGCAGAGACAAACGAGCACTCCTGTTATTCTCCGATTTTTGTTCATATACATCACCACTTTAATCAATATTATTTGCGATAACTACACATATTCTGATTAATAAGAGTTGTGATCCTGAGAAAAAAGACGGAAGCTGAGAGGTTTTTCTTCCAGGTCGCCCTGGCATGGACCTCCCGGGCATCGAATACATCATCAAAGGCGCAGCTCATGGATAGACGTACACCCCTTCAAGCTCCAGGCCGTAGAACTCCTGGACCAGGTCTCGATGCACATCCTCGGGATCGATATCCTCGAAGAGGTCGGGATGGAACCATTTGGCAAGGTAAAGCTCTCCCACTACTGAGCGCACGCCGCTTTTCACGGGACCGCTGAGGATATGGACCCGATCATCCTTGACCGCCTTAACGTTGCTCAATCCAGGCCGTGAGAGGATCTCATCCCTCGCCTCCTCCAGCATCTCCTCGGTTACATTCTCTGTGGCATAAACGCTACGGATGATTATGTCAGGATCTCTCTCGAAGAGCCACTCAGGGCTCACAGTGGGGTATCGAACGGACTCCTCGCTGGCGATATTTATCCCACCCGCGGCAGTTATGATATTGTGGAAGGGCGTTCCAGAAGAGGCGGTGTAGTACGGCCGGTACCACTCAAAGAAGACTGCGGGCTTATCCTCTGGCTCCAGACCGACGGTACGTTCCTCGATGATGTCTTGATATTGCTCGATGAAGCCGATGATCTCCTCTGCCCGTTCTTCTTTATCCAGTACAACCCCGAGATTCATCACAACCGTGGTCACCCTCATGGGATCAGAAGACGTCTCTACGATCACCGGTATGCCTGCATCCTCGATCCTCTCACGACAGTCATCTGATAGCATGGTATCAGCGATCACCACATCAGGCTCGAGCTCGAGGATGAGTTCTATATTTGGCGTATAGGAACTCTTACCCACCACCGGCACATCCTCAAGAGAAGGCGGAAAGATGGAGTAAGAGCTGCGCCCAACGATCCTATCACCCACACCCAGGGCACAGATGATCTCCGACGCAGGCGAGGTGATGGAGACTACCCGCTCCACAGGACGTGATACATCGACGGATTGTCCTGTGCTATCGACAATGGTAACCGTCTCCGATGGCGCAGTTGCCTCTTCACCACTCCCCGTGAGGGAGAGAGAGAGAGAGAGAATACAGAGACAGACGAGCAGCCCCATTATTCTCCAGTTTTTATTCATACATATCACCCACAAATCAGCTTTGTTTTACATAACCACAGAAATTTTGATTAGCGGAAGTTGCGGTCTCGATCGCATCTCTAACCACCATACATCTGCTCAAAAAACCAGGATCTATCCTCTATTCTGGACAGACCCACGGCCCCTCCAGCTCGGTACCGTAGAACTCCTGGACAAGATCGCTGTGAACGGCCTCGGCATCCACGTCCTCGAATAGTTCGGGATGTAGCCACTTGGCGTAATAGGTGATCGCCACAACGCTCCCAAAGTCGCTCGTAAGTCCGCTATTGAAGACGTATACCCGATCGTCCTTGACAGCATCTACTTCGCTCAGGCCAGGCCGGTCCATGATCTCGTTCCGCATCTCGCATAGCCGCTCCTCCGCATCAGGAGGTGACCGTTCTCCTCCAAAGTATAACGAGCGAATTATTACCTGAGGATTCTTCTCTACAAGCCATTCGGCACTTACGAGGGGGAACTTCACAGGCTCTTCGGCCGCGATGTTCGTCCCACCCGCCGCCACCAAATTCTGGTGGCCCGATGCGAGAGCAGAATAGCTGAAGTAGAGTTTGGACCACTCGTAGAATACCCGGGTCTTCTCTTCCTCTTCCAGGCACCCTGTACGATCTTCTATCAGGTCTCGATACTCACATACCAGGTCGGCAAGCTCACCTGCCCGGTCTTCCCTATCGAAGATCAGACCCAACGTTTCCAGCGTATTCAGAAAGTTGCCCGTCGACGCAGTACTCAGAATAACCACCGGGAGACCGGCATCTTCTATCTGAGCCCTGATCTTGAGGTGGCCGTCTGCAATTACAAGATCCGGATCCTGCTCCAATAGGAGCTCAAGGTTGGGCGTGCTCCACTTGCCCAGATCCGGTTTGTCCTCAAGCTCCGGCGGGAACTTGCAGTTCTGGCCGACGCCGACTATCTTATCTTCAACCCCGAGGGCGTAGACCAACCTGGCCAGGCTCGAGGGAATTACCACAACACGCTCCACAGGATAAGCCACCTCGACATCCTTCCCGGTCTAATCGGTAACGGTGATGGCCTCTTTTTCTGGCGTGGACGCTGCTACCCCACCAACCCCAGAGAAGGATAGAATTAGAACGCAGGCAAATGCCCCCACCAGAATTGTTCTAGCAGTCTTATTCATCGATCGACCACATCCTTTTTAAATGATCAAGTTTAAATGCGTTAAGTACACGTTACTTGTGATATGGTATATAAATGTTGTCATTTGCAGCGTTTTGATATTTGAACCATATATTAACCCATCAAATTAGTAAAAATTGTCTTAAAATTAACCAGTAGTACGTAAGAAAAGTTTATATTATATAGTATGATGAAACTTGGAAATCTGGTGATTAAGATGCATCATCTCAAGAGAAGAACGCTCCCATTTACATCCATCGTGGGCCAGGAGGATATGAAAGAGGCCCTGATCCTCAACGCCATAAACCCCAGGATCGGTGGCGTCCTGATACGCGGCGATAAGGGCACCGCCAAGTCGACCGCCGTGCGCGCTTTGGCAGACCTGCTCGAAGAGATAACGGTGGTA
>JAUWQF010000100.1 GCA_030611205.1 Methanothrix sp. | reverse complement strand
AAAAGGCTTAAATCAATTGTGTGGTAAGGGGGGCCCGAGCCCCCATAACTCAGTTGGTACAGTGTCTGGATGTTAACAAGCTTGTCACAGGTTCGAGCACTGATGGCGGCGTCAATGAAAAAAAAACTCTTGGGCCTGTAGCTTAGTCAGGTTAGAGCGCTCGGCTCATAACCGAGCGGCCGCCGGTTCAAATCCGGCCAGGCCCACTAGCAGCTCGGTGCCTCTCCGACCAAGAACTTCGCCTCGTTCTGCCAGGTTCTTATCATCTTCTGGCTGATCCCCGTCTTCTCGGCCAGGTCTTTGGGACCGGCGCCGACCAGGTCCCCTATGGTCTTCACGCCGACGGCCTCCAACTTCTCCAGGGTCTTGGAACCGACCCCCTTGATGCCGGTCAGGGACCTGTTCTTTGCTCTTTCCGATGCACCCGCCGCCTTTCCGGTCAGCTTCTTCGCCTCGTTCTGCCAGGCCTTTATCATCTTCTGGCTGATCCCCGTCTTCTCGGCCAGATCTTTGGGACCGACGCCGACCAGATCCTCCACGCTATCCACACCGGCGGCCTTCAGCTTCTCCAGGGACTTGGAACCGAGCCCTTTGATGCCGGCCAAGGCTCGCTTCTTCGCCTTCTCCTTCTCCTCTTCCGCCTTCTTGGACTGCCACACGATGAAGTTACAGTAAGGGCAACCGAAGTCCCAGGGTCTCCTGCCCTTATTGATTATCTTGAGATGGTACATCTGATGACTGTCGCAGGTCTTCTCGGTCACGATGATCATCCCCGCCCGAGGGAGAGGAAGGGTGAAGGTGCAGTCTGGATATCCGGTACATCCTATGAAGCGACTCCCTCTCCTGCCCCGCCTGATCATCAGGTCCGAGCCGCACCGTTCGCACGTTCCCACGATCTTGTCCGTCCTCAGACCATCCCTGAGGGAGGTCTCGATGTCTTCCTTGTGCTCCAGAAGGTCATCGAAGACCGAATCCAGCATAGTCCGTGACTCGCCGACCACGTCAGACTCTTTGATCTTGCCCTCGGCGATGCGGGACATATCATCTTCCAGGGTCTGGGTCATCTCCGGTTTGGTGATGGCGGGAGAAAACTTCTCCAGGGTATCGATAACCGCGTAGGCGGTCTTGGTAGGCCTGAGGGGGTTGCTGTGGACGTAGGCTCTTGAGTAGAGCTTGCTTATGATCTCGTGCCGGGTGGACTTGGTTCCCAGGCCCAGCTCGTCCATCAGCTTCACCAGCCGCCCCTGGCCGTATCTCGCCGGCGGCTGGGTCTCTTTATCCATGAGCTCGTTGCCCAGGACCTTCAGCTCATCGCCTTCGGCCAGTTCGGGCAAGATCACTTCTGCCGCCTTGCTGTAGGGGTAGACGGCCCGCCATCCAGGCTCGATCATCCTGGCCCCCCTTGCCAGGAAAGGCTCGCCGCTTATGTCCAGCTTCACCCTCATCACGTTCCACCTGGAGATCTCGGAGAGGGTGGCCAGGAAGCGTCGTACCACCAGTTCGTAGATCTTCCACTGGTCGTCCTTCAGCTCTTTCTTGGTGGCGACCGCGGTGGGGTATATCGGCGGATGATCGGTGGCGGACCTCTTACCCCTGGTGGGTACCATGGGACCTTTCAGAACCAGCTCTGCCTCTTTCTTGAAGGGGCTCTTCCTGAGCTGGGCGACCAGCTCTTTGAGGTCGATGGCGGGAGGGTAGACGGTATTCTCCGTCCGGGGATAGCTGATGAAACCGTTGATGTAGAGCCATTCTGCGATCCTCATGGCGTTGGCTGCAGAGAAACCGATACCGCTAGCGGCGCTGATGAAGCCGGTGGTGTCGAAGGGCGTGGGAGGCTTATCCTTTCTGGTGCTGATCTTCACAGAGTCGATCCTGGCGAGATCACCCATCTCGTCTGTCACCTGTTTGGCCTCCGTCCCGTCCCAGAACCTTCCTTTGGCGTGCTTGACCCTGAGGTCTCGCTCAAGATCGGCGTAGACCTCCCAGTAGGGCCGGGACTGGAATGCCTCGATCTCCTTCTCCCGGTCCACGATGAGCGCCAGGGTGGGGGACTGGACCCTGCCCACGGATAGGAAGCTTTTGCCCAGGCGGCCTGCGGTGATGGAGATGAACCTGGTCAGCGCCGCCCCCCAGATCAGGTCTATCACCTGCCTGGCCTCACCGGAGGATGCCAGGTCGAAGTCTATATCTCCCGAGGATTGGAAGGCCTCCAGGATCTCGTCACGGGTTATGGCGCTGTACTTGACCCTGTCGGCGGTAACACCGGGGTTCGAGTCGCGGACTATATTGAGAGCCTCCACCCCGATCAACTCCCCCTCCCGGTCGTAGTCGGTAGCGATGGTGACGTGATCCGCCTCCTCGCCCAGCTTGTGGAGAGCGGAGACCATCTTCTCCTGGGTGGGTTTGGTCACCACATCGGCGTGGATCAGGTCTCGATAGGCCACCTTCTGCCAGTCGTTGTAGCCTGGGGGGTAGTCGATCCCCACGACGTGACCGCTCAGCCCCATGACCACCTTGTCATCGAACTGGAATGTCTCCACGCCCCCCAGCCTCTTAACCTTGGGCTTAGATCCAGCGGCGAGGATATGCGCTATCCGCTTGGCGACGTTGTGTTTCTCTGCGATGATAAGATGCATCTGCCCTCCGCCACTTCTGGCGGGGATATAAGTACCTATCGCAAGGATAAGGGCGCAATGGTGCAAGATTACGATCTAAAATCCGACGATCGGGTGAGTTTACCCACGGCAGTAAATTATAATTATTGATTGATCATGAAGCCGTCAACTTCATCTTGGAGCGGATGACGAGCCGGACGCCTGCCGCAGCTTCGATTCCCAGTCGCTGCAGGACGCCAGCTCTTTGGATAGGTCCGGCGCGGTCTCGATCAGCCTCCTGGTATAACGATGCACCGGGCTGGTTATTACCTCGTTCGTCGGGCCCTCTTCGATTATCTTCCCCTCGAGCATCACGGCCATGCGGTCGCTCACCTTCCTGGCCAGGGCGATGTCGTGGGTTATGAAGAGCATGGTGAGACCTCTTCTCTCTTGCAGGTTCAACAGTAGTTTGAGGATCTTGGCCTGGACGCTGGCGTCCAGTGCAGACGTGGGTTCGTCGGCTACCAGAAGCTTGGGACCCAGTATCAGCGCCCTGGCGATGGCCACCCTCTGAGCCTCACCGCCGCTGAGCTGGTGGGGGTACTTCTTCAGGAAGGCCCCGTCACTGGGTAGCTCCGCCTCCTCTAAAACGGCCTTGACCCGCTCCAGCTTTCCGCACCCGGCGTTCTGGATGACGAGAGGCTCCTCGACCGCCTCCAGGACGTTCATCCGGTGGCTGATAGACTCCTTGGGGTTCTGGTAGATCATCTGGACCCGTTCGTAGAACTCCTTCGTCCTTCTGCCCACGACGTCGCCCTCGAGCCGTATCTCTCCACCGTCGGGTTCGATGAGCCCGATCACTATCTTGGCCAGGGTCGTCTTGCCGGATCCGCTCTCGCCCACCAGGGCCAGGGTCTCTCCCTCGTATAGGGTGAAACTCACGCCGTCTACGGCCCTGACCGATCCGAAACGCCGCTTTAGGTCGTTGACCTCCAGGAGAGGCACAATCCCCCCCCGGTGACAGGCTATCAGCCGGCCCCCCACATCCTCCAGAACGGGCACCTCACAGGCGCAACGTTCGATCCTCTGGGTGCACCGCGGATGGAACGGACAGCCTTTGATCCCATGAACCATCCTGCCCGGTATCCCCTGGAGGTCCTTGGTGGTGGTCATGTTGAGCGAGGACCGGAGGAGACCTCTGGTGTAAGGGTGGCGGGGTATCTCCAACAGATCCGCCGTCGCCCCCATCTCCACTATCCTGCCGGCGTAGAGGACCGCCATCCTATCGGTCAGCTTGGCCGCGGCAGATATATCGTGAGTCGCCACCAGGACGATCTTCTCTCTGGCGACCTCCTTCAGCAGCTTGATCATCTTCGCTTTGGTGATGGCGTCCAGGGACGCCGTAGGCTCGTCCAGGATGAGAACCTGGGGGTCGTTGGCCAGAGCCATGGCGATGAGCACCCTCTGCTTCTCCCCGCCGCTCAGCTCGTGGGGGTGAGATGCACCTTTCTCCGCCGAGAGTCCCACCGACCGGAGGAGATCAATGACCTTCTGAGCGGCGGTGTCACCTCCGTGGACTAGGATGGCCTCTTCTATCTGGTCGGAGATCTTGTAGACGGGGTCAAGAGCGTCTTCCACGTTCTGGAAGACCATGGCCATATCTTTGCCCCTTATTTTGCGGTGTTCTTCTTCACCGAGGGAGAGGATGTTCCTCCCGTCGAGGAATATCTTGCCCGAGCATCCGTCCATAAGGCCCATTATGCTCAGGCCGAGGGTGGTCTTGCCCGCGCCTGATTCTCCTATCACCGCCAGGGACTCCCCTTTCGCTAAAGAGAGGTCTACGCCGTTTAGCACCCCCATACCGTCGTAAGCGACCTTCAGGTCCTTGATCTCCAGCATTCTCGGCTACCTCTTTCCAAATCGATCTTTTTCCTCTCTCAGACGCGGGTCCAGCGCGGTCTCCAGGGAGAACCCTGTGAGGCTGAGACCTACGAGGGTCAGAGAGAGGGCGATGCCTGCGGGAAGGAGCCACCACATCCATACGTCCAGGTAGATGTAAGCCCGGGCGAACTGCATCATCTTGCCCCAGCTTATCATCGAGGGGTCGGAGATGCCCAGAAAAGAGAGACCTGCCTCCATAAATACCGCCCTCCGGGCGTCCTGGATCATCATGGCTATCAGGATCGGCCCCAGGTCGGGGATTATGTGGTGGAGGAGGATGTGAGACCAGCTCGCTCCGAAGGTCCGGGCCGCGGAGACGTGCATCCTCTCCTTCAGAGAGAGGGTCTGGGCCCTTATGACCCTGGCACCCCCCGGCCAGGTGAGAAGGGACAAGAGGAGGATGATCAGAGCTGCGTTGGGCCTCAGGTAGGTGGCCACCAGGATTATGACTATCACCGAAGGCACAGCGATTATGGCGTCCACCACCCTCATCCAGAAACGATCGTAAACACCGCCAAACATGGCCGAGGTGCCGCCGATGAGGACGCTCAGGAAGGTGGATAAGACGGCCACGCCGAACCCCACCGCGAGCGAGGTACGAGCACCGTAGAGGAGCCTGGTCCAGATGTCCTGGCGGACGTCGTTTGTTCCCAGCCAGTGGTCTTTGGATGGGGCGCTGAAGGCCCCGGTGTTCGTCTTCTCATGAGGATCGTAGGGGGTGAGCAGAGGCGCAGAGACGGCCAGGGCGGTTATCAGCCCGATGATGATCAGGCCGGTTTTGCCCAGGTTGCTCCCGGTCACCTCTCTCCAGTAGTCAACGTGCACGGTTCACCCTCGGATCGAGCTTGTGATAGAGCAGGTCGACTAAGAGGTTGACCGCCAGGACGGCGACGGTGACCAGGAGGAGGATCCCCTGGATCAGGGGATAGTCTCTCGTGAGCAACGAGTTGTAGAGGAGGGAGCCTGCGCCCGGATAGGCGAAGACGATCTCTATGAAGAGGGCACCGGTGATCACGTGGGGGAGGTGGAGTCCTATGCTGGTTACCACCGGCAAAAGGGAGTTCCGGCCTGCGTGTCTGTACTTTATGCGCCACCGGCCACAGCCCTTGGCCTTGGCGGTGAGGATGAAACCCTCCTTCAGGGTGGTGATCATGGTGTTCCTGGTTAGCAGATAGGTCGAGGTGATCCACACCAGAACCAGGGCTGTTAGGGGCGTTACCAGGTGGTGGAGGACGTCTCCTGCGAGAGCCAGACCGGTCAGGTTGCTGTAAGGGGTGAGCCCTCCCGATAGGGGCACCAGCCCCAGGGCCACCCCGAAGACGAGGAGGAGCAGGATTCCCACGAAGAAGTCCGGGAAACCGTTGAGGAACATCAACCCCGAGAGCAGGGTCTTGTCCAGGGTCTTGCCCCGGCGGTAGCCGGACTCGATGCCCAGTGCCAGGCCGATGAGGGTGGATATGATCAGGGCGGAACCGGCCAGGAGGAGCGTCCAGGGGAGGAAGGCCGTGATCACGTCCAGAACCTGTTCGTTATAGTAGTACGAGTACCCCAGGTCTCCGTGCAAGAGGGCCAGCAGATAGGCAACGAACTGCTCGCTCATGGACTGGTCCAGAGAGAACCTCTGGATCAGCTCTGCCTCCAGCTGGGGGGTCATGACCACCAGCGCCTCCTCGCCGTAGATGGCCAGGAGCGGGTCGCCCGGCATCAGCCTGGGCAGGACAAAGTTCAAGGTCAATATGATGAAGAGGGCTATCGCGTAGTTGGTGAAGAATGTTGTGTGCCTCAGAGCCTGGGCGATCTTCGTGGAAACCTTCGACTTGTCCCATTCCATATCCGGCTCACCCGGGCAGCGTGTCTGAGCGTTGTGCATCGACCATCCCCTCGGCGCCCTCCCGGCCAACCTCGATGGGGAGGGTTCCTCTTACGATCCAGCTTAATCTGGTCATGATTTATGAAACTTTCCTAGAACTTGTGATTATGACTTATTTGATTGAATCTAGTAACACAAATTCAGTGTTATATAAAATACATATCTGAACATATCTCACATCCTGGGTCGAGAGTGACCTCACTGCGCGGAAACTGTATTATAATGTAATTTTAGTTTTGAAAATGAGTGGGGCCTCAGGCAGAGGGGTTTTGTGCCGGCATCGGTTGCTGAGTTTCAAGTAAATCCTCCCTTCGGTCGGATTTACCTGAGCATATAAAGTTGTGCGCCGAGATAAGCTTGTAATGTCCAGCTGGTGGAAATCCAGCTTGAGGAAAGGCTAGCCACCACCTCAGAACTGAACCTTGCACCCAGTCCGGTAACGGGCTGTTGTGAAGCCAAGGGAATGGGATACTGGGCCTTCTCATAAGTGCTGTGGCAGGTGGCCCCAAAAGTGTGGCGTTACGCGGAGAGCGCACAAGTGATGTAAAGATGCTCCGGATCGGTCCATGGATTAAGGATCGGATATTGCTCATAGACCTTGGTTTTTATAAACATCAAATCTTCGCACGGATTGATGAGAATGGGGGATATTTCGTCTCGCGGTTAAAGGGTAAGGTCGATCCACTTATTGTAGGAACCAACCGTACATGGCGTGGACGTTCCAAAGATGTCGTAGGAAAAAGGTTGAGCGAAGTGTTACCAAAACTTAAGAGATAAGTTGTTGACGTGGAAGTAGAAATAGAGTTCAAGCGAAGATAATACAACGGAAAGCAAAGAAAAGATACTAAGCGCTTTCGATTAGTTGCGATATATAATGCAGAGGATAAAAAGTATCATGTGTATTTAACAAATATTCTCACTGATCGTCTTGATGCTGAAAACATAGCAGTTTTATATTCGGCAAGATGGGAAATAGAGCTAATCTTTAAGGAACTCAAGAGCAAGTATAGTCTTGACGTCCTACCTACACCGAACCCTCAAATAGTCGAAGCACTCATATGGGTAGGAATACTAACGCTAATAATATCGAGACGTGTGTATCTTCTGGTTTATTCAGCCAATATCAAAAACGCACCTCGGTATACTCACTTAAGATGGGCAACCATATTTGCTGAAAAAATCACACAGACTCCTCGATGCCGTTCTCGATTATGCGGATATTGATGCCAGTCTTATGGATCTATTTGAAGTCTATCAAAGTCAAGCACTTGACCCGAACGTCAATCGGAAAAGATTAATGGACGTGTGGAGGGCTTAACCGATCACCAATGGAAGGTCTCGCGGGTTTCTGGCTAGGGTCGGCGAAGAGGGCAATGGCAGGCTGTTCGACGAGGGGGGCTTCGCGTCTTCGCGCCTTCGCGTGAGGCAAAAATTATGGGGCACGCGAAGCCGCGAAGGGTGGTGCCTCGTCGATGAATGTGGAAGAAGTCTCTTCCATCGTGGTGGACACGGCTTTCCCTCCTCATCGGGAATGACGGTCGTCTTTACGACATTACTTAGATGCCAGGACACTACCAGTAAGTGAACAATTAATCTAAGGTCTCGGATCTATCGATCGCCTTCAGGTATTTCTCAATAATTCCCATTCCGGACCCCCCTCCAAAATCGCCAATAATTATGGGATCCAAACTTTCCTTGGAGTGAAGGACCACTACATGTATAACAAAGAACACATTGCAGCGACCAACCACCTCTGCCAGATTATAGTCATGAACCTTAG
>JAUWQF010000056.1 GCA_030611205.1 Methanothrix sp. | reverse complement strand
GGGGTCGTACGAGCTATGGGGTGTTCTGGCGGCGTTTATTCTGGCCTTCCTATTGAGAATGGCGCCCGCGAAAAACGCGCTAGTTGACGGTAATATACTCTTTTACGGTTACGATTCCTTCTACCACATGCGCCGGATCCTTTACACCGTTGATAATTTTCCCCACACGCTCTGGTTCGACTCCTATCTCAACTACCCCCACGGCCTGGATCTGACGTGGCCTCCTCTCTTCGATCAGCTGATCGCAGGGATCGCTCTGGCAGCTGGTGCGGGCAACCAGCCTTCTGTGGAGCTGGTAGCAGCTCTAGTGCCGCCGATCCTCGGAGCCGCGACCGTTCTCGTCCTCTACCTCCTGGCCAGAGAGCTATTCGGCCGCCGGGTAGCGTTGCTCTCTGCCTTCATGCTGGCGATAGCGCCGGTACATGTTGCGAGGTCCTGTTTCGGCTATACAGATCATCATGTGCTGGAGGTCCTTCTCATCTTGGGTTCGATCCTCTCGATGGTCTTCGCCCTCTCCGGGAGGGAACGCCGGCTCTGGTTCGCGGTCCTGGCCGGTGTCTTGACGGCCGCCCTCGCCTACACATGGATCGGTGCATCGATATATCTGGGAGCGTTTCTCGTCTACGCGGTGGTGCAGGTTACCCTCGACGTACGCGACGGGGTCTCGTCGAAGGATATGATCCTTCCCTTTCTGATCGCCTTTTTGATCGCTCTGCTTCTTCTCTTGCCTTTCGGGCACGAACCGTGGCTTCGCCCATCGATCTTTTCTGTGGCCGGCATCTTGGTGGTCGCATCTCTCCTGTACGCCCTTTCGCGTATCTTTCTAAAGATAAAAGTTCCATGGATGATATTCCCACCGGTGATGTTAGTCTTGGGGTACTGCTTCGTTATACTGGTGTACGTTCTCGGCCAGAGTCGCGGCATCTATTCTACGCTCCGGTCGGGGTTGGCTTATCTCTTCGGAGGCGAGCTGGCCGGAAAGGTGATGGAAGCCACACCGATCTACGTCGGCTCGGACTTTGTCTCCTTTTTCGGTCTGGGCCTGCTGATCGCGCTCTTCGGACTTGCGGCCCTGGTAGTACACATGTGGCGCCCACCTCTCCAAAGAGGTCAGGTACTCTTCCTGGTCTGGACGGTCTTCACTATGGTGCTCAGCGTTGCCCAGATCCGGTTTTTGTACATCTTCTCCGCCAATGCTGCGATCCTGGCTGGCTACCTATTCTTCTGGGCAAAAGATCGGATCAAAGTTGCCGAACGACCCGGAAGAGCCGATCCTCTGATGACGAAGATCCTGCCTCTGGCTCTCCTGATAGTCATCGTCCTGCCTTCGGCGGTGGGTCTGATGGCCATGATCGAAGCCGAGCCTGCGATCGCCGGGGACTGGCCAGAAGCTCTCCGGTGGCTGGAGGATAACACTCCTGCTACCAGCAACTTCGGAGAGCCGTTTGCTGTCCCCGAGTACAGCGTACTATCCTGGTGGGACTACGGCAACTGGATCCTTTATCGGTCCAAAAGACCTGTCGTCGCGAACAACTTCCAGGCCGGTGCCGTGGATGCAGCACGGTTCTACCTTTCGGAAAGCGAGGAGGAGGCCATGGATATACTGGAATATCGAGGCTCGCGATATGTAACTACAGACGAGAGCATGCTGTACGAAAAACTGCCCGCCATCGTCTCGTGGATCGATGAAGACCCTTCCAGCTACATTGATATAACCGATGACCAAGACGTTTTGACCTTCGAACATTCCAGAAGGTTTATGGGAACCACCCTGGCGGCTCTCCATCTCTTCGACGGTGGAGGCATGGGCCACCTTCGTCTGATCCACGAGACGAATACCACGCGGGGTCTGATATATTCGACGAACAAGATCAAGATATTCGAGAAGGTTCCCGGTGCCAGGATCGCGGGCACCGCCCGGTCCGATCGGCCTGTGGGCGCCCTCTTGAACGTGACCTCCAACCAGGGCAGGAAGTTCCAGTACTTCACCTCGGTTATGCCCCAGGACGGACGCTACGAGATAACGGTGCCCTACTCGACCGAAAACCGGTCCGAGGTTCATTCTGCCGGTGCCTATCAGGTAGGACCCGTGGTGGAGGTCAGCACCTGGGGTATGGTCAAGGAGGTGGAGGTGAGCGAGGAGGACGTGCTTTGTGGAAGGGTGATCGAGGTGAACTTCTGAAGAGAAACGAAAGTGGCCACCCCATAGGCTAAGTTGCTCGCGGCTCCGACTCGGTGACGTTAACCCAGAGGTGAAGGTCCCGGTACGGTGCGGTGAAGTTGCCTTCCCGATAGAGCAAGAACTCCAGCTTCTGTCGGTCAACTGGTTTTTTCCGGAAGTAGTTTGATGGATCCTCCCAGGACGGGTTACGGCCCAGACCGCCCTCTCCTATTTTTGGGAAATCGCCGTAGGATATATGGAGATAAGGGTCCCGGTAGGGCGATGATAGGCTGTCGTTGAGCACGAACTCCGGCCTATACCGGACGCCGGGATATTCCAGAACGTAACTTACCGGTTCTTCCCAGGTCATGTTATGGTCCAGGGTCAGGTCTCTATGCACCAAGACGGATCCGTCGAAGGAAAGGTGCAAGGTGTAGTTCACCGGGCGGTATTCGTGGTTGACCACTCCTGCGATCACCATGCTCGTATCGCCCGCAACCACATCGGTGGGATAGTCGTACGCCATCCCGCCCGGGCCGAGGATGTAGAACTCGGTAAACTTCTCCCCTTGCTTGGGGGTCACTATCACGTACACCAGCACGGTGATGGAGACGATTATCGATATTATCAGCAGCACGGTCAGTATCTTGTCGATCCTGCTCCTCTGATCGGTGATCAATTCTTCCTGGAGCGATCCCAGGCCTTCTCTGAAAGGCACCCGGAACCTATCGTCCGAGGGCAACGAAGATCGTCTAAGATGAGCAACCGTCGCGAGAGCGATGGTGAATATGGATAAGGATATCACCACAGGCGCGAGCCTGATGCCCCAAGGAGTATAGTTGAGGGCCAGTCCGATCAGGGGAACCACCGCGATGCTGAGCCCGAAGCTGAGCGCCGCCCTCTCGATACCGTCCAGATCATCTTTATTGGGGAACAGCGCCGCGATCAGGGTATAGCCGGGCAGAAAGAGGACCATCAAGAGACCCAGAGGCACGCGAACCGGCGAATCTGCCAGCCCCGGCACCAGAGTGAATATCAGGGTCAAGACCGCCAGCAGAACCGCTGCCAGTAGGTCTGCAGGTATAATATTCCCCTTTTCGCTATCTTGCCCGGAGATCAGATATTCACCTCGTACTCTTTATACCGTCGTCATGGATCGCGGATAACAATATATACACTTCGCATCTTTTACAGCTTTATGCGAGCGATGCTCATATGTTTCCTCCTCCTGAGCGCCGGTACAGCTGCCCAGAACTACAGCTCTTCATATCATTCTTGTGACCCTGTAGAGGGTAACTGGACCCAGATCGAGGGGACGAACTTTATAAGGATGCCGGTGATTAGCCTAGCCCGGCCAGATACGAACTGGACCTATCCTTATGACCGCCAGCCAGTCTCCTCATCAAACGAGACCATATCCGGCATCTTCTTCGGTTCTTCCTCTCTGGCCAACGCCACGGTGGAGATCTGCATCACTCCGTTGAACTCCTCCGCATTCCTGAGTGCGGTGAACGTTCTGGACCTGCCCGTGGATATAAACTGCAGTGGCTATCCGTTCAGGCTGAACAGCAATGGCGACCTGTCCTTCGCCGTGCCTGGGAGGTCGCCCGGCATCTACGCCCTCTATGTGATAGAGAGGAACGCCACCGCCGTTCTATCGGCATCTTTGATAATCGTCGCGGAAGAGAAAATCACAGTCGAGGTGCCTTCGGAGATACCGGCCGGTTATCCTCTGGAGGTGAAGGTGCAGACGTCCAACCGATCGGATGGACGTTCTCGGCATTACGGCGCCTTCCTTGTCCCCTCGAGCTGTTACGAGGCGGCGAACCTGACCATGACCGGCAACGGAACCCGCCAGGGGACCTGGTTCGCGATAAACATGGGCGCAGATTCCGTAGAGTTTCCCGGAGATCTTGATGTCTCCATGGACCTTCTCATGGATCTGCTCGTGTTATTCCCTCCGAACAGCGCTGTCGCCCTCCAGGACACCCCAAAACAAGAAGCAGAACTCTATCTTATAACCGAACCGGACTGGGAACCAGGAACATATATATTAACATCTGTAGTCTTGGTCGAGGATGGTATAATCGGACTGGAGCAGGTTGAACTGGAGCTGATATGATGAAAATATTTGCTTTATTCTTCGTATTGATCTTAATGTTAATGCCCCTTGGTGCGGCGTTCGAGGCATCGCCCATGAACCCCCGCCCTGGAGAGACGGTAGCCATCACCGGTTTCGCCGATCCGGGCGAGGCGCTCAGGCTGAGTTCCAGCTTCGAGATGAACCTGCCCGTGGAGAACGGGCGGTTCGAGTATCTGGCCGAAAACGTGGAGATACCCCAAAAGCCGAACAACTTCGCGGTGACCGCCAGGAACGTCGAAAGTCTCAGAGTGGGGGTCAAGATGGGGATCTGGCTGACCATGCCGGTTCCGGCGAGCGGGGGGACCGCATCCATATCCCGTTCCGACGTTCCTTCCGGCAGATATGCGCTCAAGATCTTCGGAGATGCTCAGGAGGGGGCTTCGGTGGTCCCCGTCCAGGTGAAGGCGGAGACGACGGTCTATGCCGGTCCCGATGGAAGATACCAGCTGTCCGTGGATACCACCGGCGTTCCGGTGGGTGATTACCGGATCCGGGGCGCTGGAGACGTCTTGGTGCTCAGCATCGGCGGATCTGTCCCGAAAGCGGTATCTTATGACGCTAAGAATGAAGAGCCTGAAGATGAAGAAGAAACCCCGCCGGGTCATCGTGCTCCATCTGCTGTCGGGCCCGTCTATGCGGAAGAGGTTGAGGTCTCCGAGGAAGAACCCTTGCCAGAAGATCGCGCTTTAGACCTTGCCGGACCCATCTCTGCAGAAGATGCCAGTGTATCCGAGGAAGTAGCTTCCTCAGGTTACCCTGTGCAGAACGCGAGCGAATATCTGCCGACAGAACCCGCCGAGGAGAGGAGTTTCATCCAGAAGATCTTCGACCAGATACTCGGTATCCTGGGTCTGGCGAAGTAAGGCGACGTGACCGGGGAATCCGGCTGATAGGAAATGCGGTCTGATATTTGGAGAGGCGGGCGAGGATGCCATGAAGGGGGACAAGAGAAACGCCGGATAAGAGAGAGCTGGCGCCAGTCGATCTTTTGGCAGCAGTAGCGATCGCCGCCACAACGCTGGTTATCACCCTAGCGCCAGCGTTGGAGGATCTGCCTTTACGTGTTCCGTTAGGTTTATTCACGCTGCTATCTCTGTCCGGTTACACGCTGACGGCGGCGGCATTTCCGAGAAGAGACGATCTGAGCCCCCTCTTACGGGCGGTGTTCTGCGTCGGGCTCGGCGCGGTTGCTCTTTTGCCGGTCGGTCTGGGTAACGGCTCTTCTTGGGGTATACGGCTCAACCCGGTGATGATATCGATCTCGGTTTTTATCGCCGTCTCTGCGACCGCGGCCTACCTCAGACAAATGCGACTGCCCGCCGAGGAAAGGTCCGGAGGCGAGGTTAGCCGGTATCTGATATCGCTCAAGGATGTTTTGGTATCCGGGCATCCGCTGCTCTTTGTGCTGCTCATAGCTCTTGGAGAACTCCTCCTATTTTGGGGCCATATGGAGGCGGCGATGGTGGTTCATGGGATCAACCTGATAGGGCTCGTTCTTCTTACCGCCTTTATGGAGGACAGGATATACCAGGCGTTGATGCTTCTGCCTCTCTTCAGGCTGCTCAACGTAGCCATGCCCGTCTTCTTCGAGCTCACGCTATACTCCTACGCCCTGGTCTACATACCCATGTTCATCCCTGCATATTTGATCATAAAGGAGAAGAGGCTGAGCTATGAGGAGATGGGCCTCACCACCGCCGGTTTTCTCACATACCTTCCCGCCGCCGTCGCCCTTGGGTTATTGATGGGGTGGGGCGAGTACCAGGTGCTTCATCCTCAGATGCTCACCCCCGGTCAGGATCTGATGAGCCTGGTGAAGCTGTCTCTGATAATGATATTTTTTGTGGGTCTGATAGAAGAGTTCGTCTTCAGGTCCATCTTGCAGACGGTTCTGGTGGATCGGATGGGGCTGGTCAAGGGTATCCTGGGAGCAAGCCTGCTATTCGGCATGATGCACAGCGGCTACGGCATGTTTGCCGAGCTGATCTTCGTCTTTTTTGCCGGCATCGTTTTCGGGATCTTCTTCTTGAAGACGAAGAGCCTGCCTCTGGTGGCTCTATCTCACGGGGTGACAAACATATCGCTGTTCATGGTCGTTCCGGCGTTCTCGGGATCATTGATCGTTCTCGCGGCTGCGGCATGTGGTCTTTTCATGATATCGGCTTTGGGCACCATGCTGAGCAGGCGACGAAAATCATGGGATGCAAACTAAAAACGCCGTCTATACCGGTATTTCGTCTCTATATCACAGCACGGTCACGCTCTTCGCCAGGTTCCGGGGCTTGTCCGGGTCCAGGCCTCTCTGCACCGCCAGCTCGTAGGCCAGTATCTGCATGGGTATGGCCTGGATTATGGGGTTAAGATCACCACACTCGGGTACCTTTATCCAGCGATCGAATACCTGATGGTTCCAGTCAGAGACACCGATCACATATCCTCCTCTGGCCTTGACCTCCTGGGCGTTGGCCACGATCCGATCTTCATTATCCCGAGATACGAATACAAATACCGGTGTCCCTTTTTCGATGAGTGCCAGCGGGCCGTGCTTCAGCTCACCGCCCGCAAAGGCCTCGGTGTGGATGTAGGACACCTCCTTTATCTTGAGGGCGGCCTCCAGGGCGGTGGTATACTGTAACCCTCTCCCGATCATGTATATGTGCTCTTTATGGACCAGCTCCTTTGCCAGATCCTTCAGCCGCACTCGCATCGATTTGGATGTAAGGTTGTAGACGTCCATATAGAGGTCCTTGGCCTTCTGTACACACTCCTCATGCTTGTCGCAGAGCGCGTAGGCCATGAGGGCCATCAGCATCGCCTGGGAGGTGTAGGTCTTGGTGGAGAGGACGCAGATCTCCGGACCGGCGTTCATCATCATCAGCTCGTCTCCTTCTCTGGAGAGAGAAGAGCCCATGACGTTGGTTATCCCTATGATCTTGCTTTTTTTCCTCTTGGCCGCCTTCACCGCATCGAGGACGTCGGCGGTTTCTCCGGACTGGGACACGGCGAAGACCAGTGTATCTTCGGTCAGGAAGTGCTCGTAGTTCTCGAACTCGGAAGCCAGAACGGCGTTCACGTGCACGCCAGCCACCTTCGATAACAGATAGGTCCCCGTCAGGCAGGCGTGGTAGCTCGAGCCACACCCTACAAAGAAGACACCAAAGCCCTTCTTCACCTCGTCGACTATCCTCTCGATCACGTCACCGTCCTGCTGAAGAGCCCTCTGGATCGTATCGGCCTGCTCAGATATCTCTTTCAGCATGAAATGCTCGAACTTGCCCCTACTCGCCTCCTCCATGCTCCATTCCACGGTGTCCACCGGCCTGGAGACCTCTCCCTGGAGAAGGTTGTAGAACTTCGCACCCATCGCATCGGCGACCACAAAATCATAATTTTGCAGATAGACTACCTTCTTCGTCCACTCCAAGAAGGGCGAGACGTCGGAGGCGAAGAACGTCCCGTGATCGGCCAGGCCCAGCACCAGAGGGGAGTCTTTTCTTATCCCCACGATCTTGTCTTCTCCTTCCTTGATGGCCAGGATGGCATAGCTCCCTCTCAACAACCGGAAGGCGTCCAAGCATGCCGTCTCAAAGAATCCGTTATCGGAAGATCCTGTTCCAAGTCCTCCGTCACCGGCCCCTCTTTGACCTGGAAGTCCGTTCAACCGGTCTTCGATCAGATGGGCTACGACCTCCGAGTCGGTATCGCCCGCAAACTCATGTCCTCTATCCAGTAGCGCTTCTCGGAGCTGGTAGCTGTTTTCAATTATCCCGTTATGGATTATCGCTATCTTCTTTGTGCAGTCGACATGGGGATGGGCGTTCTCGAAGGAGACGCTACCGTGGGTGGCCCACCTGGTATGTCCTATACCGATATGTCCGGGGATCTCCTCGAAGTTCAACCGATACCTTAAATCGTCGATCTTCCCTACCCCTTTTCTTATTTCCAAACCACCCGATACTACAGCCATCCCCACCGAGTCGTAGCCTCTATATTCGAGGTTCTTGAGACCCTGGCAGAGTATCGGTGAGGCTTCCTCTGTTCCTATATAGCCGATGATTCCGCACATGAATAATACCCCCTCTCGTTCGTCCCCTACAGTTCTGAATATTATTTTGTGATTTAAATTGTGACGATGACATCAACGGCGTCGCCAGCCATCGTCTTCAATATTTATCCTATCTCCCATCGCATGGACTGCGGTGGCGTTATCCGGGCACGGAATCCACAAGACCCAAAAACGGAGAAGCCGAGCGCATCTGACCTCCGCCCATCAGAGAAACTTTTGAACCTTCCACTCAGGCACGTTGAGATACTCCATCACGATATCTACGAAGATCTTCTCTTGCTGGTACCTGCTTAGCCCGTAACCGTCATCCAGCTTGCACCCTTGCATCTTCAGGCATATTAACCGCATCTGGATCTTGGCGATCTTGACCTCTTTGCTCAGTGCAGATAAGACGTTCATATAATAACCGACACTACGGGGTTTATCCGAGGATAGGTTCATCACCAGACCGCAGTTTAAACAATAATTATGGGGCTTCAGCCCGCACTCTCGACCCTGGTAGGTATGAGTAAGCCATACCTTCTCGCTGTTTCCGCAGCTTACATGATTACATGACGTCGTAACTCCCCCCACAAGTCATCCACATTAGAGTTCCTCACCCGGTGTTCCTCATCGAAGTCGTTCGTTAGAACTCGTTACTATAGGTACTTATCTAAAAGATGATAACATAAGTACTTTGCTAAGTCGGGTCGCAAGTAAATCCGCCCACCGGCCGGATTTACTCGAAGTGTATAATACCACATATTATATACAACAGTAAAATGTTCGCTTACGCTCACGTTTTTTTTCCAAAACGGATCGTTGGGGTTATTAAATAATGCAGTTTGTTAAATAGAGAAGATCCGCTTCTATAGGGTCGTTTTTTACCTTCGGCGGCGTTCAGGAGAGGACGAAGGTATGAGGGCCGTCCCCGAACCGTCTACCAGGCTTCCTTCGGGCTTGTCCATAGCTCGATAACTCCACAGCGATAGAAGTCGTTCGCAACCGCGAGAGAGCCTTCTGCGCCCGGGTTGGTAGATACTGATAAATAAGCCTGTGGCTTTTTAGTGCCCGATGATACCCGGCTGGATGATTGCGAACGTTCTCTGGGTGGGCCTGGCGTTCCTGGTAATATCTGCGATCACAGGCCGTCGATCTTTTTCAGGTATTGGATGGTTATTCTTCGGCATCCACTGGGTGAGACAGCCAGGTTATTACCTGGATCTCGGAGACTACTTCAACGTCGTGCTGACCATACTCGTGGCCCTCTTCTCCTTCTACATGGCCTGGATCATCCTGGCCGGGGTCTCTCGCTCTCGCTCTCGTTCTTGCGACTGGGCCAGCTCGGCCGTGGCCATAGGAGGCCTCATCTACTTCCCTTTTGCCGAGTTCGCACCTCTGAGGGAGTGGTTGATCGGCCAGACGACTCATCTCACCGTTCTGCTTCTGGAGGTCTTACAGATACCCGTATCGACGATGGGGTTTAACAAGATCTATCTGAACGGCTACTCGGTGGAGATCATCCTGGCCTGTACCGCTATCGAGAGTATCGCCCTCTTCGCCGGGGTCATCATCTCGGTCAAGGCGCCGCTATGGAAGAGAGCGAAGGCGCTGATGGTATCTGTTCCCGTAATCTACATATTGAACCTATTCCGAAATGCCTTTGTTATGATAGCCTATGGAAACCAATGGTTCGGAGCGGACAGTTTCCAGGTAGCTCACAACGAGATAGCCAAACTGGGCTCTACCATAGCTCTCTTCCTGATCGCCTACTGGGTGCTCGTTCTTCTCCCGGAACTTCTGGATATGATAGACGAGCTGATCAAGGTTCTCAGGCATCCGAGAGGTGGCATCGATTGAAGAAGCTGGCCAGAAACTCTAGAGTTTGGGTCTGCATACCCCTTCTGACCGCTTCGTTGATGGCATGGTTGAGGGAGTGGTCGGTCGCGATCCTGGTGGCGGCGACCTTCGTCTTCATGGTCTTCTTTCACCGGGACCCGGATCGCACCCCATCGGGTCCAGGCATGATCTCTCCTGCAGATGGCCTGGTGGTGGTGGCCTCGCCGGATCTGGTGGCCATATTTATGAGCTACCACAACGTTCACGTCAACAGGTCGCCCTTGGAGGGGCAGGTCAAGTCCGTGGAGCACATGAGGGGCGGCCACGCGCCTGCTTTTTTGGGCTCGTCACATCAAAATGAACAGAACGTGGTGGTAATCGACACCCCTGATGGGGAGATCCGGCTCAGCCAGATCAGCGGGTTCATGGTGAGGAGGATCATCTGCTACGTCGTTCCGGGAGACCGGATAAGAAGTGGGGAACGGATTGGGATGATACGTTTCGGCAGCCGGGTGGAGTTCACAATCCCAGAGGGGTACCGGCTCACGGTATGCAAGGGAGACAAGGTCAAAGCGGGGGAGACCGTGGTCGCGGTGAAGGCGTAATGACGAGCATCTTCGGGATGGTCCGGTGCCCGGATGTGGTCTCTCTTGTGAACTCTCTACTGGGTTTCGGCTCCATCCTCATGGCTTTCCAGGGCAGGTTCTCGGTCTCGGTGGTTCTAATCCTTCTGGCAGCAGTGGCCGACGGCCTGGACGGCTTTCTGGCAAGACGGACAGGAACGGGTCCTCTGGGCCTTGACCTGGACTCCCTGGCAGATCTCGTCTCCTTCGGCGTGGCGCCCGTCGTTCTGGCCTGGGCTGTCTTCGGCTCCTGGATATGGGCTCTGGGCGGGGTTTACCTCATCTGCGGCATACTTCGACTTGCGAGGTTCAACGTTACCGCTCCCGGTGAGGCCTTCTTCCAGGGTATACCGATAACCACGGCGGGGATGATCCTGGCACTCAGTGTCTTGCTGGACGGGGTTCTTCTGACCTCTCTTCTGATCGTCGTCCTCTCCGCTCTGATGATCAGCAGCGTGACGTATCCCAAGTTCAGGGATCCCAGGCACCTGACCTTCGCCTTTTTGGTGGTGCTGGCGGTACTGGTCAGCTGGCTGGTGGGAGACCGGGATCTCTGGGCGATGATTGCCTTTTTAGCCCTCTTGGGGTATATGATCAGCCCGGTGGTGATAACGTTATGCCGACGGATGGGGAGATAGCCGCCTTCGAGGCAGGAATCAAGCTGGGAGCCCTCTATCACCAGTTTGTGGGATCGCCAGTGGGCGCCCGGACCGCGGCCAGCCTGGAGAAGGCCATCGAGGAGAGCATCTCGCTCCAGCCTTATGTCAGAAGGATCAGGGTTGAGATCGACCAAAAGATGCTGAAGGAGAACGTATTCGGCTACGGCGAGCTGGAAGGAAGGATGATCAAGGCAGATATCGAGGTCGATTACCGGGGCGCGACCGCCAGGGCCAGGCTGGAGTACGACCCGGAGACGCAATATCCGATGATGAGGCTCCTGGACTGAGAGATCGGGCGGCGCTTATCAGATGGCGCTTTTTCGTCTTTGTCTTATTCTTCTTCATCATCATCATCTTGTAATCCTGCTCACCACGATGAGCAGCGCAGCGCTGACCGCCATCCCCAGGAGGGGCCACCTATGTCCCAGAAGGAGCGCGGTGCCGCCGCCCCCCGCGAGCGCGGCCAGGGCGCCGGAGGGGGTCAGCCTCAGTTTGTCCTTGTAGAAGCCTGCCACCACGGGGATCGTCAGGCCGCCGGCAAATACGGTGTACGCGGAGAGCAAGGTGGCGATGATCTCCGGAAGGCGGAGGGCGGAGGCCAGGGCCAGGGTCCCCAACAGAACCGCTCCTGCCCTGGAAACCTTCATCAGGTCTTTTTTGGTCGATTTTGGCCTGGCGGTCCGGTAGAGGTCCAGGGTGAGGATGGACGTGGCGGTGAGCAGGGTGGTATCTGCGGAGGAGATCAGCGCCGAGAGGAGGGCCGCGGCCACCAGGCCCTGTCCTGCCGGGGAGAGGGTCTCGGTCATCAGGACGGGAAGGGCCTCTTCCGGTCCGATGCCGGGAAAGAGGTCCCGGGCGCAGATCCCCAGGAGGGTTATGGCCAGGGCCATGGGGACCAGGACGAATGCGGCGATCAGGGCAGATCTCCTGGCGGCACCGGGGTTTCGGGCGGAGAAGAGCCGGGAGTAGATGTCCGGGCCTACCAGGTACATGGAGCCCACTATCAAAATCAGGCTCATCACCTCCGTCCCGGACCGGGCGGGTGAGGTGGGGAAGCTCAGTCCGCTCAAGATCTCCAGACCCGTGAGGTTCAGCGCCTTCCATAAGACGAGGCCGATGCCTGCCAGGAGGATCGAGAACTGGAACAGGTCGGTTCTAACTATCGATCTCTGGCCGCCGTGGGCGGTGTAGATGACGAACGCCACGGCGGAGAGGATCATGAAGTACACCTGGCTGTGGCCGAAGAGAGCGCCGAGCAGCTTTCCCGAGGCCACTATCTGGGCTGCGATCACCCCGATCCAGGCGACGAGGATGAGCGCCGAGGCCCCCAGCCTCACCCGGTGGTCGTACTGGGTGCCTATCAACTCGGGCAGGGTGTAACAGCCCGTGGATCTGACCTTCTTCGCGAATACCGTGGAGAGGACGACCAGCCCTATGGCGCCGGAGAGCATCCACCAGGCGCCTGTCAACCCTTCGCTGAAACCCAGACCGGCCATGCCCATGGTCGAAGACGCGCCCAGGATGGTGGCGCATAGCGTGACTGTGAGGATCGCGGGCTTGAGGCTGCGCCCGGCCAGGTAGAAGCTCTCCAGGGTGTGAGAACGCCGGGCGCCTATGATGATCATGATCAGGAGGTAACCTGCCAGGGCGAGGGCGGTCAGGTGAGAGTTGTCAACCACATGAGGGGGTTGGGTTGACAGGGTATAAAGGTTGTGTTTCCGGTGAGGTCGTCCTACAATTCCACACAACAGCATCTCCCCCAAAACCGAGATAAGATGAAAACATACCAAAAATCAGCCAACTACATTTTGGCTTTATAACAATTACGACCAAGTTGTTATCGGGAGCGGATATGAGCCAAAATAACGAGAACGCAAAGACGCAAGGACGCAAAGACGCAAAGAATGATAGCGCCCTTTGCGCCTTTGCGACTCTGCGCCTTTGCGTTATACCCTGTGGGTTTTTTGATGCATGTTTCCGTGATTTCAATGTGGTGTGTGCATAGGGTACAAGTAGGACAGTATTGTTGATTGTTGATAATTGTTGGACAGCCTAC
>JAUWQF010000131.1 GCA_030611205.1 Methanothrix sp. | reverse complement strand
ATATCCTTGGCGATGTAGTTGGTGTGGGTACTGATGAGCTCTTCAGAGTCTTAGGAGCCTGTACCGGACTCGTAGGTCTTCTGAGTGTCCTTTACCCGTTTCTCCACGGCCACCAGGCCCGTTCCCGTGGTGGACTTATCGGAGACGACGCTGGAGCCGTACTCGTCGACCCTCTCGTAGATCCGGAAGCTGCCGGTGTAGTCCTCTCTGGACTCGAATAAAGGCGTATCCCCTACCGTAGAGCGGTTATCGCCTTTCTTGAGGATGCCTATGTGGCCCATCCCCTCGAACTCCGAGTCGACGACCATCGTCGATCCGTTCTTGTCCAGCTTGATGTAAGAGTTTCGGTCGAGGCTGGTAGCATAATGATAAGCCTCGTACATGGTCGCCCCGGTTATGCGGTTCTTGGCCCGGGCCTTTTCGGTCCACTTTGTGTCATAGGTTATCGACCGGTTCCTGTAGAGGCCCAGAGTAGTGGGCTTGTACTCTGCGGTGACATCCTTCTTCATCTCGATGGACTTGTTCTCGGTGAGCATCTTTATCTGCTCGTCGCTCTCGTAGTCACCGCTGCCGTGCTCGCGAGTGCTCAGTTCCGTGCCGAGATCACCGCCCACGGTCACATGCTCGCAGTCGGAGAAGACCTCGCTTCCGGTCTCGTCTGACGTGACGTAGACGCAGTTCTTGATGTCATAGGGCTGGAGGGTAGTGGAGTAATCGTCGGCCACGTTGACGAAGCCTTCTCCAGATATGCCCGAACCCATACCGAACTCGAAGTCTTGGGTCTCCGGGACTTTCACAACCAGAGTTATCACAAGAGGGTCGATGTCCACCGTATCGAAGCGCCAGACCCCACCACTATCCGGCATCGGCGAGGCTGAGACGAACTCCACGTGCCTGTAGAAGGCGTCTCTGACTATGACGTTATGCCGTCCTAGCATATTGTGAACCTCGATTATGTATGTGATCTCGTCGCCACGCTCGACTGACTTCTGCAGAGCGGTCTTGTTGACATCGGGCTCATACTCTATCGGTATACACCATGAACCGGTATCGTTAACGTCGTTGCCGCAGGGATCTGTGGAGTTGGCCACAACGGTGTTGTTCATCGTATCCAGATTCAGATCGGCCAACTTAACGGTATACTCGAATGTTTTCTCCACATTAGTGCCGGGTTCGAGGTTACCGGAGAACAGCAGTCTATCCAGGTCCAGTTTGGGGTCAGTAACTACGACGTCGGTCAGGTTGACGTCACCATCGTTGAGGACCGTGATGGTGTAAGTGACATTATCTCCAAACCTTGCGGCTTTGCCATCGGGACAGGGACCATAGTCCGCGGTCTTGGTTACATTGAGGACCGGAGTAGATGTGGTGGGCACATACCAGTTTGCACTTGTATCGTCCAGGACGTTGCCGCAGGGATCGGTAGCGTTGGCTGTAACGGTGTTCTCGATGGTGCTGCAGACGTCGTTATCGGTAACTGTGTAGTTGCCTGTGTAGTTCCAGATCTCAGTGGTGTTGAGGTACTGGTCATCGTTAACATCGCCTTCGGGACCGGTAAGATCGATCAGGCTATCGACAACATTTACATCGGTCAAGTTGAAAACGTAGTCAGGATAGACTGTGATGGTGTAGTTGATAATATCTCCAGGTTTTGCAACCTTGCCATCTGGACTGGGACCATAATCGGCCTCTTTATTGACCCCGAAACCGGCACAGATGTACATGATCGGTATACTGTGGTTTGCTTCGGCTTCTAGGGGGTTGGTGCAGGGATCGGTAGCGTTGGCGGTGACTGTGTTGTTGATCCAACCGCCACAAAGGTCTACGTCTTTGACCGTATAGGTGCCTGTATAGGTCCAGGTCTCGGTGAGGTTGAGGCAACCATCACCGTTATCATCGCCAGATGGGTCGGTCAGGGTTCCAATCAGGCTGTCGACGACGTTTACATCGGTGAGGTTGACGTTACCGAGGTTGGTCACGTTGATGGTGTACGTGATGATGTCTCCCGGCTTCGGACTGCCGCCGAAGTTATAATCTGCGGTCTTGGTGACGTTGAGGGTTGCAATATAATCTGTCGGGACACACCAACTGGCTGAATCGGTGACGCCGTTACCACAACGATCGGTAGCCTGAGCATCTACGGTGTTATCGATGTCGTTGCACATGTCGGATTCGGTGACATCGTAAGTGAATGTCGTCTCGTTGTACGTTCCTGGTGTCAATGTCCCCATGTCGTAGTTTGTCAGACCCAATTTGGAATCGGTGATGTTGACCCATCTGAGAGTGACGTTGCCGTCGTTAGAGACGTTGATAGTGTAAACGATAGAGTCACCTGGTTTGGCTTTAGGAGCGCTGGGATCGCTGCATGGACCAAAGTTGGCTGTTTTGGTGACGTTGAGCGAGGCGTTGTAAGTGATAGGTACACACCACGAATCGGAATCGTTGACATTGTAACCAAAAGGATCGGTCGAGTTGGCTATAGCCGTGTTAGTGATATTGTCACAGATGTCGCCTTCTTTTACCGTGTAGGTGTACGACTTGTTGACATAATAACCTGGTTCGAGCTTATCGCTGAAATGTTCTTGGATCAGACCCAGCCTGATATCGGTGACGTTCACATCGGTCAGGTTGACGTTACCCTTGTTAGTGACGTTGATCGTATAGGTGATCTTCGTACCGGGTCCTGGCACGGGTTTGTCGGGACATGGACCGTAGTCGGCAGTCTTGACGATCAGGATGTCAGCAGTGCATACTGGTCCAGTCGTGTTGTTATAACAAATAAGGGTACCTGCTTTGATCGCGGCCTCAGTGTCTCCCTCGGGCCAATATCCGGCCAGGACAAAGAAAAACTCCTGAGATTCGCCGGCCTCGATCTCCAGATCATCGAATTTGATGCCCCGGAGGCCTGTCGTGGGGTCGGTGCCGAATTTCCAATTCTCGGTTGCCGAGACTATGTCTGCCTCTTCGATACATGAGTCAAGTGCCAGCACCCAATGGCTAACTGCCGGCGGGCTGTCTGCGGAAACATTGTAGGAAAAATTAGTGTTAGTACCATCGAAGTAGGCGCCGAGGTACTCGATATGGTAGTTGGCGCAATCGGATCCAAAGTAGTGGCTGGGGTCAGTGTCGTTGTATGTGTGAACACTATAGTTCCCTGTCGCTGTTGCGATGTTTCCGTATTGGCCGGCCACAGCAGTGTCTGAGGCCGTGAAGGTGTGGGAATGACCCGGATCCAACGTGATCCCCGAGCATATGGTGACATCGTCTATTGAATCGTCCGGAGTCCCGTTGTCGTCCACAACAATGATACCGGTCAAAGAAACGTTTCCGGTGTTTTGGACTTCGTAGGTCCACTCCACCGGATCGCCTACCGGGATGTGGGGGCCGGGCGCGTCATCGGCGTCCTCACCGTTTGTCAGCTTCTCGATGCTGATGTCTGGCGCACAGACCAATATTCGTCCTACAAGATAGGCTGAATTGTTTTGGTTTTCTTGGGTGATGAACTCGTCAACCGGATCACCGCTGGGGTAGGCGTTAACGAATCCCACGATTTGGAGTGTGTAAAACACACCATCGATCTCGAAGGTCTCGTCGGCAATGTCGTCGGGGAAGGTCACTCTGTCGGCGCAAGGCGTGTCACTCTGATAGGCACACGGTGGATCATTCGGAGTCTCCTCGTGGTCAAACCTAAAAGTGAACGTCGGATCGGGTAAAATAGGCGGATCGATGAAGTGTAAGGTGACCTTTAACTCGGCCCAGGTGATGGCCGGCGGCCATATTGGCCAGTTGAAATGCCAGAAGTCTCCAAGGAGGAAGTCCTCGCCTGGGCCGAAAGTCTCGTCGTCGCTGCCGTCAAAACGATAACCACTTCGCTCACCCCCTGGCAGGGCGGTTCCCCAGCGTATTTCGTTAGTATTAAGCCCTGTAACATGCCCTGTACTGGGAATCTCGGCATCTATCCAAATGCCGCTACTATGGTTCAAAGTGAGATCGGCGCCTTCGCAAGTCGCACCGAAAAACAATAAGATAAAGACAGAAAATAAGGCAATCGTGAAGATCAGAGAAAAGCGCCTTTTCAAAAGAGTCTCTATTCTCCCATACTCTATTCCCAAATTAAAGCATCTCGACTCGCTCAATTTATTTCCCCCCATGGCCCAATTGTTGATTTGTATTCCATTTCATTATTGAAGTATTTGGGAGCACAACAGCCGTTCCAATTTTATCTACTTTCCACCCTCGGATAGCCTCTATCAGCGCTCGCTTACTATTACCAACGCCGCCCAAAAATGGCTGGACAGCATTACCCAACTTGTACATCCGCCAACCTCTTATCAATTAAAACGGTGATCCGGGAGGTTACAAAGTTCCCGCATTCCCAAAGTTCACGTCTGTAACATCTCCACCTGTGAGATCGATCACATACGTGCCAGTTGGCGGACACGTCTGGAACCAGACAGGATCCTGTACCTCTCGCACAGTGTAGGTGCCGGGAGGCAAGTCATCAAAGGTATAAACGCCGTCCGTATCTGTCATGGTGCTGCAAATCACATCGCCATCCTGCACCAGCTCGATCGTCCAGCCGCCAATCCCTGGCTCATTATTATATTCTCCATCGTAATTCTCATCGTTGAACTTCTTACCTGTGATGGAATAGCCAACTTCTGTTACTCCAGTCATTATTGGAACATCTCTGCTGCCGCCATTCTCAGTGCTCACATGCACGCTTGCCCCTGGCCAGAGCCCTGTCTCATTGCTCAGCCGAGCGCACCATGTCAGAATGTAATCCCCTTTTTCGAGCCCTGTTGTATTCCACCAGTAATATCCAACAATTCGCCCAGGATCGTCATCCTCATAATATGGGCCATCTATGGTTCCTGCCGGCACAGTAATATCCTCGAAATCCTCGATTCCAGTTATGCCATTACGTATGTGGTCAAACTTAATCTTTGAATTAAATGGTTCGGAAGCCTCCCCCTTATTCTCTACCGTGTAACGAAAGGGAACACAATCCTCCGCAGGCCACCCATCCACATTTCCATGTGTCCACTTTTCCTGAGGTTCGAGGGTGTAGCCCTCCAGTGAATGTTGAAGGGTAGCTGCACTTCCTGATATCACGGTCGCAGCGAAAAAGAATAAGATAAGGACCGAAAATAGAGCGATCGTGGAGATCAGAGAAAAGCGCCTTTTCAAAAGAGTTTCCACTCTCCCATACTCTATTCCCAAATTAAAGCATCTCGATTCGCTCAATTTATCTCCCTCCATGACCTAATTTATGATTGTTTCTTCCCAACCCAGCATTTTCGTCATCATCCCACGCCATTATTCATCGGATTATTCTCTCCGATCTTCCTGCCAAACAATCTGCACTATACGTACCAGTATTAATGTGATAGATTATAAAGAGGCAAGAAATTATTGTCAGATGTACTGATACGTACGTATGATTATTACAAGAAGTATTCAACTTGACATCGTCATATTGGCTACATACTCACACCTATTCTCCTTATTGTTCAATCATGTAACACATCTCAACGAATACCGCCCCAAACGGCCTGCTACCTACGTTTATGATGGGTAGTGATCGTTAGTTTGGTTGATGTTTTATACTTAACTGCCCATTAGTCATGGTCTTCTCTCCATATCATCTATCTGTTTCTTCTTAACATTTACCCTTATCTCACCTGGAAAGAAGTTTGGAAAGAAGGACGCCACAGATTTGAGCAAGAGCATGAGGTTACTTATTGTCGAATAGGGACATAGAATTACTTCTATGCCCCCTTCTAAGAACGGAGCGTGCGACTTTCACCGCACTCCGCTCAAGCAATTCACAACCCATATGTTGGGCGGCGATATGCGAAGTATGAGAGTCTTGTTTGAATCCAAGGTGTACGTTTCCTGATTTTATCCAGTCTTTCCAGGAAATATTCTCTGTCAAGATGTGGATTTTTATCAAGTTTTACCATGACATGACGGCGAATCTTTGTATCTGCGAACAGAACAAGTTTTGTCGTCTCTGTCTTGAAGACCCAATTTCTAGAGGCTT
>JAUWQF010000083.1 GCA_030611205.1 Methanothrix sp. | reverse complement strand
CATAAGGCTTGTCCAAGGTTGTATCGTCCAAGATCAAGAAACCATATTGAGGATTGACAGTGTCATTTACCTCCTTCCACAGCGCCTCCGTATCTGGGGGCTGTCTCTGTAGAAGACGTGTGAAGGCATCATGTGATGGCGAGTTCCCATCGGATGGATAACATCTAGCAGCTTCCGTACAGGTGAAAACATTTGCAGAAGCAGTGATAAAGAAGATGTAATCCAAATCATCACATTTTCTCGCGTTCAATCCAATACCCCCCCACATAGATCATTATTTGTGTAGTATATGGTGCAACTCATACATACACATGTTGGTCAAGTGCGTAAGTCCTACATATAAAACTTTTGTTTTATCTAAACTCTACACTAGACGCATTGAATGGACTGAATGGATTGAGACAATTCTGATGTAATTGAAATATCCTTACTCCTGTACTTCTTTTTCGATATATTTGATCGCTTCTTCAGGCTGGAAATCGTATATGACATCGGCGAGAGATATCTATGGACGTGATCCACATACTTGGAAAGACGGACCAACAAATATATCACGCAGCGGCACGAGACGACATACTGGCGCCAACCAAAAAGACTGCTGCTACTTCTTACCACAACCTTCATATACACTAGAATACAGGTGTACGTCTGGACAATACCACATGTCTTTGGGCATGGGTGGGATAACCGTTCCGTGGGTGAGCAGGTTCATCCCGTTTTCCGATTTTAATACGAGGTATCTAGATGGTCGATGTATTTAAAGGTACGACTACGGTGGGAATCGTTTGCAAGGACGGTGTTGTGCTCGCTTCAGAGAGCCGGGCAACCATGGGCAACTTCATAGCCAGCTCTGCAGCTCAGAAGATCTACCAGATCGATGGCCTTGTCGGTCTGACCACCGCCGGCGTAGTAGGCGACGCCCAGTCGCTCGTCAGGATGATCAAAGTGGAGTCTAAACTATACAAGATGCAGAGAGGTGAGCCCATGTCGGTCAGGGGTACCACCACCCTGCTGTCCAACGTCCTGAGTTCGAGGAGGTACTTTCCGTATTTTGTGCAGCTGATCCTGGGTGGCATGGACAAGAGAGGACAACAGCTATTTTCTCTCGACGCTCTTGGTGGACAGATCGAGGAGAGGGAGCTGGTCGCCACAGGCTCGGGTTCACCGATCGCCTACGGTGTCCTCGAAGCCGAGTACAACCCCGAGATGGGGCTCGAAGAGGGTGCGGTGCTGGTGGTCAAGGCGATACACAACGCCATGAAGAGGGACTCTGCCTCTGGTGATATAATATCCCTGGTCAAGATCACCTCCGATAAGTACGAGGTCGTAGAAGCTTCAGAAACCGAGAAGATCCGCCAATCAATATAAATTTTTTTTGGGTGTGTTTCATTGTCTGTTGAGGACGTACTCCTTGATCTCCGCAATAAGGTGCAGAAAAAACTGCCTCGGAATATAAACGTCACCGATATAGAGTTCGAAGGCCCTGAGCTGGTAATATATACGGACAACCCCCGGCGCTTGGCTGATGATGGCGATATAATCCGCTCTTTGGCCAAAGACCTGCGAAAACGGGTGGTGGTGAGACCAGACCTCAAGGTTTTGGCCGACCCGGAAGACGCCATGACGAAGATCAAGAAAGTGGTGCCCAAAGAAGCGGGGCTCACCGACTACTACTTCGACGGCGATACCGGAGAGGTGGTGATCGAGGCGGAAAAGCCCGGTCTGGTCATCGGGAGGCACGGCTCGACCCTCAGAGATATCACCAAACTCATAGGCTGGACGCCAAAGGTGGTCAGAGCCCCGCCAGTGAGATCCTCGACCATCGCCAACGTAAAAGAGTACCTCAGAAGCGTCCAGACCGAGCGCAAAGAGATCCTGAAAACCATCGGCAGAAGGATACATCGAGACGTCGCATCCAAAGACAAGTGGGTGAGGATAACCACCCTGGGAGGGTGCAGAGAGGTAGGCAGAAGCTGTATGCTCCTCTCCACCCCCGAGTCCAAGATAATCATCGACTGCGGTGTAAACGTAGGATCGAACGATAACGCTACACCGTACTTGTACGTGCCGGAAGCAAATCCTCTCAGCCAGATCGATGCCGTGGTCCTGACCCATGCCCATCTCGATCACTGTGGACTGGCACCCATGCTCTACAAGTATGGGTACGAGGGTCCGATCTACTGCACCCCTCCCACCAGAGACCTCGCCGTACTGCTCCAGCTGGACTACATCGATGTGGCAGCTCGCGAAGGGAAGAGGATACCTTACGAATCGGCGATGATCAGAGAGGCGTTGAAGCACACCATAACCTTGAACTACGGCGATGTGACCGATATAGCTCCGGACACGAAACTGACCATGCACAACGCCGGCCACATCCTGGGATCGGCGGTAGCCCATTTCCACGTAGGAGACGGCCTCTACAACGTGGCGTTCAGTGGAGACTTCAAGTACGAGAAGACGCGGCTATTCGATCCCACGGTCAACAGCTTCCCCAGGCTAGAGGCGCTGGTGATCGAGGCTACCTACGGTGGCACGAACAGCATCCAACCCTCCAGAAAGGAGGCCGAGAGACGCCTGCTTAAGGTGGTGAGAGGGACTATCAAGCGGGGTGGTAAGGTCATGATACCCGCCTTTGCCGTGGGCAGGAGCCAGGAGGTGATGGTAGTCCTAGAAGAGGCCATCCGGAGAAAGGCCCTGGGCGCCATCAACGTCTACCTGGACGGCATGATCTACGAGGCCTCTGCCATCCACACCACCTATCCCGAGTACCTGAACAGCGAGCTCAGAGATCTGATATTCCACCGGGGGATCAACCCCTTCCTCTCCGACTGCTTTGTCCGGGTGGAGTCGCCCAAACAGAGGGCCGAGATCATGGAAGGCGACCCATCGGTGATCCTGGCCACCAGCGGGATGATGAACGGCGGTCCGATAATGGAGTATCTGAAGGCACTGGGCCCGGACGAGCGGAACTCCCTGGTGATCGTTGGCTACCAGGCAGAGGGGACCATGGGCCGCCGTATCCAGAAAGGGTGGAACGAGATACCCATCTCCACGAATGGGAAGACCTATACGGTGAAGATCAACCTGGAAGTGACGACCGTGGACGGGTTCTCGGGTCACTCCGACCGACATCAGCTCATGGATTACGTGAGGCGGATCTATCCCAAACCGTCCAAGGTGATCACCAACCACGGCGACGAAAGTAACTGCCTCGACCTGGCCAGCTCCATCTATAAGAGATACAGGATCCCCACGGCCGCACCCATGAACCTGGAAACGATCAGGTTGATCTGAAGGGATTGCGATCTTGCCTTTCCGGCGAGAAAAAAAATCCTCTTCAAAAGCTTTATCAAATTTGAGCACCAATTAGAAGGCGAGGTCTTGTCCGATGGGAAAGAGAACTAGGATCATTAACGATCCATCAGATCTGGTTCCTCTGCTCCAGGCCTTCGGTTCAGAAGTTCACAAAAGGGTTTTCGACGAGCTTTGCCGAGGGTGGCGTACGGAGAAAGAGGTCTCTGAGATGATAGGTGATGATAATAGAGTTCATACGAGCCTGGAGCTTCTACGAAAGAGCGGACTGGCGGAAACCAAGTGGAGGATGCCGGATCCCGGCGAGAGCCCGACTAAAGAGTACCATTCGAGTTATTCCCGTATACAGGCAAACTTCCTCTGCTCGCTGGAAGATCTGAGCGAGCTGATATACCTGACCTTCATGTCAGACGACGAGTTGCGCGACGTGACCGAAACTATGAAGAATCATGTTATCAAAGGTAACACGTCCCTCACAAACCTATCCAGAGAGATGGAGCTCAGCCAGACCTTCATCAGAGGGGTTGCCAAGCGAACAGACGGCCTGAATGTCCGGGGTCAGCGTATCGAACTCTCCAAAGAATAACTTCAAGGGTGTAGGTCGATGGTCGACGTTTTACAGAGCAAGAGACACAGCTCACGTTTTCAGATTCTTGTAGAGATAGCGGCTCATCAGCCCAACGTTCGCCAGAAGGAGATAGCTGAGAGTCTGGGCGTTACGCCCCAAGCGATCTCCGAATACATAAAAGATCTGGTGAGAGACGGGCTGGTGGTCACCGACGGCAGGATGAGATACAGGATCACCAAGGAAGGTGTGGAGTGGCTGCTGGAAAGTGCTGCCGATCTGAAGCGGTACGCCAGTTTTGTGATGGATGATATCATCAGCCAGGTTTCCGTCTGGACCGCCATCGCCGATGAGGATCTGGATGCGGGGGAGAAGGTATACCTTAAGATGAGAAACGGCCTCCTCTACGCCAGCAAAGAGGATGGTGTGGAGGCCATGGGGGTGACGATCTCCGATGCCGTCAAGGGCGAGGACGTCGGGGTATCCGAGCAGAAGGGGCTGATCAGCCTCGAGAACGGGACCGTCACTATATGCAAGGTTCCCCGGATCCAGCTGGGCGGCTCCAGGAATGTGGATCTCGAGTCTCTCTCCCAGGTCATCACAGACGACAAGCTGATAGGTGCACTGGGGTGCGAGGCCCTGGTCACTCTCCAGAAGCTGGGCAGGGAGCCCGACGTCTTCTTCGGGGCCAAAGAGTCTGCCGTGGAATCGGCCTTTCACGGTCGATCTTCGGTAATAGTATGCGTGGACGAGCAGGTGCCCCACCTCCTGAGCAGGCTGGAGGGCGAAGGGCTGAAATACGTGCTGCTCGACCTGAGCAAGGCGTAACATACTCAAGATGACGTTCCAGGTTCTGGCCCTGGCAGAGCGGTCCAGGATTCTGCTTATGCCCCTCCGAAAGGGTGAAGCCGTCTTCGAGGGGTACTTGAGGCTCAAGGACACATCGAAAGGTCCGCGAGTCTACAAGTTTTTGGTGAACGATGGCGGTGAGCGGTACATCCCTCCCGATGACGTGGTCCGGTTGTTGCGGAAGGCCGATCAGATCTACCTGGCCAGGGGAGACCCCTCACAAGAGGACAAGCTAATCCAGCTTCTGGAGGCCTACCAGCTCTCTTATCGCAGGGTCTCCGTCTGCGGCCACTGCCTGGCCGTGGAACATAGGTTCACCCCCATAAACAAGAACGCCATCCGGTACAAGGACGGCCTGATCTGCGAGCGATGCGCCCTGGCCGAGCTGTGGCGGGAAGCCGATTTCCGGAAGCTGGGACGAGCGGCGAAGGCTCATCTGGCCAGGGTATTGCTCAAGAGGCGGGACCTGAACGAGGTTTTAGACCTGCTCTCGCTGGAGAGGCTGGACCCAGAGCTGACCCGGTTCGACGTGATCCCCGCCAGAGTCGTGGAGGATAGCCTGGAGGTCACATCCCTCCCGCTTCCCGAACCCTTGAAGGAGATGCTCAATCGACGGATCGAGAAACTTCTTCCCGTCCAGGTCATGGCTGTACGGGCCGGGCTGCTCGATGGGAAGAACCTGCTGGTAGTATCGGCCACGGCTACCGGCAAGAGCCTGGTAGGAGAGATGGCGGGGGTCAAGAACCTGCTCCAAGGGCAGGGCAAGTTTCTCTTTCTGGTCCCTCTGGTGGCCCTGGCCAACCAGAAGTTCGACCAGCTATCGGCCTACCGGGAGCTGGGTCTGACCACCACCATCAAGGTCGGAGTGAGCCGGATCAGGCTAGGCCGCGGCAAAAAGATGAGGCAGGACCTAAACGCAGACACCATCACAGGAACCTACGAGGGCCTGGACCAGGTTATCAGGACGAAAAGGAGCCTGGGCAAGATAGGGACGGTGGTGATCGACGAGGTCCACATGTTGGAGGAGCCCGAGCGGGGTCACCGGCTGGCGGGACTGATCGCCAGGCTGAAGTTCGTCGCGCCCCGGGCCCAGTTCATATACCTCTCCGCCACGGTGGGAAACCCGGAGGCTCTAGCAGGTCATCTAAACGCCGACCTGGTGGAGTATGAGGTCAGACCGGTGCCCATAGAGCGCCACCTGATATTCACCGAGGCCGACAACCGCAAAGGACTGATCAGAAGGCTGGTGAAAGCGGCCCACTCGGAGGTATCCTCCACGGGGTACCGGGGCCAGACCATCATCTTCACCAACTCCCGGAAGAACTGCTACAACCTGGCCAAGTCCATACCTGGGGCGGCAGCCTATCATGCCGGGCTCCAGTACCAAGAAAGGAAGAAGATCGAGGACCTCTTCGCCCAGGGTAAGATCGGTACGGTGGTAACTACGGCGGCGTTGGCCGCGGGGGTGGACTTTCCCGCCTCCCAGGTGATCTTCGAGTCTCTGGCCATGGGGATAGACTGGCTCAGCGTTCATGCGTTCAACCAGATGCTGGGCAGGGCCGGGAGGCCGGGTTACCACGACAAAGGGATCGTCTATCTATTACCCGAGCCGGGTCGGCGCTATCAGGGTGGCAAAAGTGAGGCGGAGGATGAGATGGCGTTGAGGCTCCTCAGAGGCAAAATGGAAGACGTCCGGCCCGAGTATCCGGAAGAGGAGCAAATGGAGGAGGTCCTGGCCAACGCCGTGGTCGCTCGATCGGAACAGGACCTGGTCAGGCTGGATGATATGACCATGGGTCTCGATGACCTGAACTACAACCTAAGATCTCTGGCCCGGGCCGGTCTGATGAAGGGCATCGAACCCACCCCACTGGGACGGGCGACAGCGGCTCATTTCCTCTCAGCCGGCCAGACGAAGCTGATTACAGAAGAGATCAAAAAGGAGAAGACCCCTCTGGAGGTGGTGGTGGAGCTGGAGCAGTTCGAGGCCTTGTACCTGAAGGCGGCGGAGAGGCTATCTGCCACGCTGAGAACAAACATATCCCAGAGGGCGCTCCACGGCTCGGTCCTGGACCTGATGAGCAGCGAAGATCTTTCCCGGATAGATCCCAAGACCAGGGAACATCTGCTGAACTTCGCCAAGGACTTCACCAGGTGCGACTGCAAGGAGACCCCTTACTGTGGTTGTCCTGAGAGGAAGGTCTCCATGAAGATCCTGGAGCTGAGAACAGAGGGCGCCAGCCCGAACCAGATAATCAAAGAGTTCGGCGACTCCTACGGGATATATGCGTACACCGGTGATCTGATCAACTATCTGGACCAGGCGGTCCGTTACCTGGAGGCCGTCGAGACGATAGCCAAGGTCCTGGGAAAAGGAGATATGGCTCGGGAGGCCAAGAGGCTGAAGGGAAAGATAGAGGGGATGTGAAGACAGCACATGACCGATACAATCGACTGGAACGAGGTCTGGAAAAGCCAGATGTTGAAGAACCTGGGGCCAGGTTCTGCGGCAGACTGCGCCGATCTATGGAACGAAAAAGAGAACGCGAAGCACTTTCTGAAAATGGTGCAGGAGGGGGGCAAGCGGATCAGAAAGACCATCAACGGCATGAAGACAACTCCCGAGTCCCGGGTGCTCGATATCGGAGGCGGTCCGGGAGCCCTGGCCGTTCCCCTAGCAAAAAAGGTCGCTCACGTGACCGTCGTCGAACCTTCGGAGGGCATGATGAGCGTCTTGCAAGACAACATCGCCGAGCACGGGATCGAGAATATCTCCTGCGTACAGAAACGCTGGGAAGATATCGATCCGGGATCCGACCTCGTTGCACCCTATGACGTGGTCTTCGCCTCTTATTCCCTGGGCATGCTCGACATCAAGGAGGCGATCCGGAAGATGGTGGCCACGTCCTCGAAGTACGTTTACCTCTACTGGTTTGCGGGAGAGACGTCATGGGACGCCCATTACCGGGCGGTGGTCTGGCCCCAGATCCACGGTTCCGCCTATCAGCCGGGGCCGAGGTGTGACGTCCTCTATAACGTCCTCTACCAGATGGGTATATATCCTCACGTAGAGGTTTTCCCTTTACATTCTGTCAACAGGTTCTCTTCTCTGGACGAGGCCGTCGAGCGCTTGCGGTCCAACTACCAGATCACCACTGAGAGCCAGGACACGGTCCTCCGAGATTATCTTCGGAGAGTCCTCGAAGAAGAGAAGGGATCCCTGGTATTGCGAGGTTCCTCCATCCGGGTCAGGATGTGGTGGGAGATATAGCTGCGGAGATACCGAACCCCAGGCCTCTCTTGCAGCTAACCGGGCGTCGATATCGACCAGGCTCCATATCAACATGCCCCACGGATCAATCTCTGTCCGGTCGTCGTCTATCACCGGACAGGGATTACAAATACATACCGAGGATACTTCATCGCCCGTCGTCTTCTACGGCGATCTCGACATGAACTGGGATATCGGAGGCGACGTCGTAGACCTCAACCTCACCATTTATGAAGTCCTCTACCATCTCCCTGGCCACGTGATCCGGATACTGTATCGGCGGGTGCTTCATGGTGTATGCCGATATCTCGGTCAGCGGTCCGGCGATATTCCTGTCCATGGCGAGCTTGCAGACCCTGATGGCGTCTATGGTGCAGCCACCGCTGTTGGGCGAGTCTTCGACGGAGAGCCGCAGCTCCAGGTCGATGGGGATATCACCGAATATCCTTCCTTCTATCCTCAGAAAACAGATCTTGTTGTCCTTCTGCCAGGGGACGTAATCCGATGGCCCTATGTGGATGTCATCGGCCATTAGTGGGTCGTCCAGCACCGACTGGACCGCCTCCGTCTTCGATATCCTCTTGGACTTTAGCCGATCCTGGTTGAGCATGTTCAAAAAGTCGGTATTTCCACCGGTGTTGAGCTGATAAGTCCGGTCGAGCTTGCAACCTCTATCGTTGAAGAGCCTTGCCAGGGTCCTGTGTACGATGGTCGCACCGATCTGGGACTTGACGTCGTCGCCTACAATAGGCAACCCCCTCTCTTCGAACTTTTTGGCCCACCCCGGGTCGGACGCTATGAAGACGGGCATGCAGTTGACGTAGCCCACGCCCGCGTCTAGAGCCGCCTGGGCGTAGAACCTGGTGGCCTGCTCTGAACCTACGGGCATGTAGTTGATCATTACCTCTGCACCGCTATCTTTTAGCTCTTTCACCACATCACAGGGCTCGCCGTTCGAAGCTACGAAGGATTTGTCGTCGCTGTAGCTGGCCATGTGGGGTGCGATGCCGTCCAGAACCGGGCCTTTCTTCACCTCCACACCCTTGTAAGGGACGTCAGGATAAAACACGGTGGTGCAGTTAGGCGGCATGAAGATGGCTTCGCTCACGTCTTTTCCCACCTTTCTGCTGTCGATATCGAACGCCGCCACCACCTCGATGTCGCCAGGCCTGTAGCCGCCGATATCATAATGCATCAGACCGATACAATCATCATCATCATCTTTATGTTTATAATACTCAATGCCTTGGATGAGAGAGCTTGCGCAGTTGCCAAGACCGGCAATCGCTAATTTTATTTTTTTTACGTCCATAACATCCCTCGTTAGCTTAAATAGTATCACGTGACCCTCTAATCAAGTATGGTACATTTCTATTAGATAAACCTATAGGCCCTTTACACCATAATCTGCATTTTATTCGAGACCGATCTTCTGATATGCTATCTCCAGAAACCTTCGTGAGCCATTGGACCGTATGCATAGAGCTGAGAAATCGTACTCTGGAGTTATGGTCTGAGTTTTCCAATGCAGTGTTTATATAAGCTCTGCCATTTTATCAAGCGCTTTTTCATTTCCATTCCGGGCGCGCGGGCGGCGCGCGGGGCGCGGGGGGCGGTCCGG
>JAUWQF010000161.1 GCA_030611205.1 Methanothrix sp. | reverse complement strand
TACCACATACTGGCGGAGGAGAGGATCATGAAGAACCATATCGGGTCCGGATGTAGGTTCTGCACCAAGATCGTTTTGGAGATGCAGAACACCATCGTCGACCTGGCCATCGAGAGGGCCATCCGCCAGACGGGACACGATTTTTTTCCCGCCTACTTCCCCAGGATCCAGGACAACCTGGGCTTGATGGAGAGGTGTGGTGTCATATACTTCGACCCCACCAGAACGGTGGCCTATAACCTCTACCTGGAAACGGCGATAAGGGAGCTATATCCCCATCTAAAAAGAGACTACGACTTCTGGAAGCGGATCGAACTCTCAGAGGAACTCCAGGACAGGGTCGAATCTGCGCTGGAGATCGCGGGAAGGTTCGTCCGGAAAGGCCGGCTGGGCTGGAAAGATATCACCGGCGCCACGGTAGACTTGTCCTGGGCGATCTTCGAGGCGGACGTGATGCTCATGGAGTCCAGAGACGAGTACAGGATACTCTGCAATACCGATCATCAGAGCGCCCAACGGACGGTCTCGGAGATGGTAGGCCGTCTGAAGAAGCTCTCTTTGGACCGGCGATAGGATGGATAGGATGACATGAAGTTGGGGGTTTTCATTCGCGGAGGTGGTCCCTCAGCTCGGCGATCGATTCCAGGGTCAGGTCCGGCGTCACGCTGGAGCTCTCCACCAGCTCTTTTCTGTACTTCCCGGTCTTGACCAGTATGCCCATCATCCCCATATCCTGGGCTCCGCCCACGTCGGTGTTAATATCGTCCCCGATCATGGCCGTCTCCTCAGGAACGGCACCGAGGTCCATGAGCGCCATCAAGAAGAACTCTTTGGAGGGCTTGCCCATCACCTCGACCTCCTTCCCGGTGGCGTACTCCAGCGCGGTTGCGAAAGGACCGACAGAAAGACAGAGTCCGTCGGATCCCATCCAGTACCGGTCCTTCTCCAGGGCCACGATCTTGGCGCCTTCCATGATCAGCCTGAAGGCTCTGTTGAGGTGGTCGAAGGTGAAAAGGTCCTCGGCATCGCAGATCACCACGAAGTCTGCATCTTCTTCTGCGAGGGATATGCCTGCATCCTGGAAGTCTCTTTTGACGTCCTCTTTGGTGAGCAGAAAACACCTCTTGTCTCGCTCACCCCCGATGCGTTCGGCAGCGGCGATGGAAGGGGTGAAGATGCGTTCTTCGGGTATATCGAACCCCATCTCACCCAGGAGCGCTGCCAGTGAGCTTCTGCATTTAGAGGTCGTATTCGATACGAACCGGTAACGGTATCCATTCTCGTCCAGGTACCGGATGCTCTCATTTGCGCCTTTTAGCGGGACCTTGTCGACGTAGAGAACCCCGTCGAGGTCGATCAGAAATGACTTCGCGCCGATCATCATCGATCCTCCTTCCGTCTTAGAGTTCGGACGGGTTGTCCTTTATATCTGCTGGGTCCTTTGTGTCGACCGGGATCGCACGAAGGGTGCCATATTGCAAAGATTGAAGTCGCGAGGGCGGGTTTTTTTTAGGTCTCGAGGCTGTCCTTGCGCGTATGCTTGAAGAGCGAGGGTTGCAGGTGGAACGTCAAGTGTCTGTTGCCTTTGACTTCAATGACATGCATTTCGACGAGGGACTTCGCGACTTCGCGCCTTCGCGTGAGTCAGAATGTAGGGGGCACGCGAAGACGTGAAGACGCGAAGGAGGGCTTGCTATGAGCAGGGGTGACAACAAGCAGATCACACGAGGCAACATCCAAAAGCCCGGCGATCCTGAGCTCGTCGCAGATATCCGCCGGATGATCGAGGAAACGCGGGCGACCGTTGCTGCTACCGTCAATGCCAGACGTAACTACTCAGCCATGGCGTCAAGAATGGCTTGGATTTTTTTCGGCATCAACAGACCGCGTCCACCTCGGCACCCAAAATAGATTGAAGAGTGCAAACCAATTCACCGGGTGATTTGCTCGATTCCAAAACTTGTACAAAATCCTCCAGAACGCCCATCCGCTTTTCGTCAGCAATCGGCATTTCCGAGCCTTTTCTAGCTTCATGATATCCTTTTCGTAGTTCTGGGAGATCATTTATAAATGGACTCAAAGAATGACTAAGATATTCTACATCATGTAAAATTTTTTTCTGATATGTTTTATTCCATAGATTTGAGAGAATCGCCAGCAGATCTCCGAATTGTTCCATCTCACGATTGGTTTCTGACCTGCCAGTCCGCTCTCGTATAGCTTTCCTTGTTCTACGATGGCTACTCTCTAACCCATTGTTATGGCGTCTAAACATGACCTGTTTTCCATTAGCAATAGGATTAGGGACAAATAATTCGTCCCAATGGCTTTCAAAAGCATCATTGATCGATGAAGCAGTTTTTATATACTGTCCTTCAAGTTCTCGACCTTCCTCGCTGATTCTACTCAATAGTTCCCGTATACTCTTCAGAACACCTTCAACTTCGATATCCTCTGATGAAAAGTCTTTCAAATTGGTTTCACGGCTAATCCTCAGATTATCCCGCAATTCGTCCAACCATTCTAACGTTTTCTCCAAAACAGAATAATAATAAAATATGTCTGAATCATCCAGGACCGATCTTAAACATTCATCCAATTCCATCAACGACCCGTGGACAACATTATTCGATGCATTCCAGCTAATTAACCTGCTAACAAGATTGGAAACCTCTTTAATCCGATAATACTGGACAATATATGATATTGGACGGCTTATCCATTTAATATGTTTTTCTATGGGATAAAGTAAGTAATCAACAGCTACAAGTACCCAACAACGTTCCAGATTCTCCATGCCATCATCATAATCTATTTTGCTCTTGCGAAATGCTCCTTTATCTCATTCTTTTTAGCATTGTGGAGTTGTTTGAAGAGTAAGAGGAAATCAAGGCTGCGATTGGATATGCTTCCTGTTGAAAGAGAGATGTCTCGTGCTCTGAGAAATGACTGTATTTCATAACGTTTCATCTTAAGGCGCCAACGGAGAATCCCTATTAATATGATCACATCCATGTCGGTACGGCATTTTGGTATCATCGGTGCTTTCGTAGCATCTTGAATTGAGGTGCATTCGTCGGGGTGGTTTTTGCAAGTTAATACTTTTATTTTGGTGCTTTATTCTCCATGGAGGGTTGTTATCGAACGATTGTAGGTGTAGCGAACCATCAATCTTTGACTACAGATTGTGCATCGTTCTTTCTTTTTATTGGAAATACTAGGCGGAGGCGAGTTTTTTTTTCGCTGATATTGTGCCGGATGACTATTTCTTTGAGTTCTTTTCGTTCTACGGACTCGCCCATCCCATCGAGCATGAGATAGACATCATCGGCAGAGAGTGCGTCGCTGAGAATGAGTTGTGCTAGGTATCCAAAGTGAACCTTTTCGATGTTGAACGAACTTGGGTCCGGGAGATTAGTGGGGTCACTCCCCAGATATCTGACATGGTGCTGGATCACTTTTTTTCCGTGTCGTTCGTTCCATACCTCGGCATATCTGATTTTGTCTCCTTGTTTGATCTTGCGGATGAACGTTTTATGTTCGGTCATAATGTAGTGTATATACACTACACAATTTAACCTTTCCCCCTGTGGAATTTGGAGGCGACTGA
>JAUWQF010000099.1 GCA_030611205.1 Methanothrix sp. | reverse complement strand
AACATGCCCGGGCATCTATGAACCGACGCACACCGAAACCCGCACCCGGTGGGCCCGTCAGCGGCCTCGGTCTCGCCCGAAGGCAAAACGACCGCAGGCCATCGACAGAAGAACTGCAGATCCTCAGACGCCAGGGGACTGACTGGCGCGGCTTCGAAGAGCAAACTGCGACCCTGCGCCACGAAAGCGACGGACACGCAAACCCGGACCCGAAGGGGACGGGCGCCTATCGCGAAAGATCAAACTGCCGCTGCCGCATCGCCGACGAATCTCTTAGTCCCAATCACCGTAAGTCCGGTCAGTTGGCCTTTGGCATCATAATTTCTTAGGATCCCCAACTCGTCCTCTTCGTGTTCTACAGCCCTGGGGGGATAGACGAAGCTTATGTAAAGGACATCTGCCTCTTCATCATAGTCAAGCCACATCTTTTTCTGACAGGACTTTAATAGGTGAGGGACTATCTTAAGTATTTCTACCTCGTCCATAGCTGATTCCTCCTCATCAATTTGTTTATATTGGACGTCTTGTAGGCGGTGATGACGAACCCATCATCTTGGCCCAATTCTTTGTAAGCAACCACCAGATGCTTTGGTCCCAGGCGGGTATTTTCGAAGAACTTCAGAGACCTCAGCTCGTCGCTTATGCCAGCAAGGATCACATCCGGATCTTCGACTGCTTTGATCATCTTGGTCAAATTTCCTTCCATATCTGTATGAGAAGTTATGATATGAAGCCATCGCTCTTCTGTGAGCCTCAAGGGAACCGAATTCTTTGATCTGATCTTGGTTATTAGAACCATAGTTATGTCCTTCCAAGTCGCGACGCCCAATCTTCGACCACCAATAGTTGACCACCGCATCGACTCGACCTCTGCGGCCACATCCTCTTCTGAGTGCTTTCTTGTAGTACATAAAGTATAAGTTTATGTGCTCAAGTAAATGTGAGCATAATCGAGCATTTTCTTGTGAGGATTCCCTTCTCCTTGAACTGTCCCTGAAGCTCCACTCTGCTCATTCCCAGCAGTCCGGCAGCCGTTCTCAGGCTTATAGTCCTGAACGCTAAGTTTGACACTTATCCGATGCGCAAGACGCTCCCAGCCCAAGAAAACGCTGGCCTTGTAGCAGATGACTTATCTATTGATTAAAACCATTATCAAGCGATTGATTATGAGGGAGCTAAACACATACAATCTCCTTATTTCAACCGCTAATGAACGCTAATATTTTCTTTTAATTCGCGTTAATTCGCGTTCATTCGCGGTTTTACCCTACGATATTAACGTCCACGATCGGCAACACCTGCCCGCTCATCGCCCGGCAGAAGAAGTCCAGTATGAAGTCCCTGTACATCCCCGGCGCCTCTCCAAAATCGCACCCCATCGGCACCGGGCGCGTGTCCCACAACATCACCGGACACCGCGCCTGCTAGTCCCGAGAACCTCATCGATCCCAGGCGCGGCTTCGGAAAGCCATCAACAACCCCGCGCCACGATTCGGCGACGGACACGCAAACCCGGACCCGAAGGGGACGGGCGCCTCCACACGGTAGCCCACCAAGAAAGCATCATCAACAACCAAAGCGCCCAAAAATCGAAGCGATACACCGAGAAATCCGAAAAAATATTGCCTCAGATCAAGAGTTATAAGCAGAGTCTGTTACAAGAAAAACGAATTCAACGTCTCAACCGGTGAATAGAACCCTTTCTCAATCATTCTCTGAAGCAAATCGTCTCCTTCTTCCTTTGAAATGATTCCCTTATCAACTGCCTTAATCAATATACCAATACTCCCAGATACAGGCAAACTTGCCCTTTGGGCAAATCTTCTGGCGTCAAAGTCATCTGTGAGTATACCAAAGCCCCTATGGAGACAAACAGCAAGGCAGGATGATTCACCTTTGCCGAATCGGTGATTAAGCCTTTTAAATGTGGTAATCTCCTCATTTTCAAGAGTTAGAGTCTCCAGATTTGAGCGTTCCAAATCAAGTTTAAAAACGCCATGCGTCACACATACCTTTAGTTCATTCAATACTTCATTGGTGGTATAGATATCGACTACTTTAAATGCTATGTCCAGCTTGTCGACGAGAGCAAAGTTTGATAAAACTGTAGTATCTGCGATCAATTCCTTGCCCTCATCATTTCAACTTCAGCAACTACGTCCTCTTCGGTAAGCTCTTTGATGGGAATCCCTTTTTCTTTGAACTGGTCATGAAGCTCTACTCTCGTAACTTCCAGGAGCTCAGCAGCCTTCGCCAGGCTTATCTCCCCGTCCAAATAGGCGATATGAACTAAAGATTTAAAAATCCCTGGACTTCGCTCTTTGACGTCTTCCAGAACCTCGTCTATGGCTTCAGGCTTAATCTCACCGAGCTTCATAAGACCGTCAATCACCCACATACCAGACCTTGACTGGGGTTTCACCTTCATTCTGATCAGATCCTCGATCATTTGCATTATATATTTACCCGATTCATTTCATAAAAGACTATGCAAAATCGTTTCCATGTACTTGATTGACTATCAACAAGCTTTATTAAATCTGGCCCAACCACTCCTCTGGCGCCCTTTACAAGACATATTCACAGAAACACGCACCTCAATCTGCCAATCGATGTACCCACAATCCCGGCCCAGCAAGTGCCGAGTGCCTCACGTGCTTGTCCGAAGGCGAAACGACCGCAGGCCATCGACAGAAGAACTGCGGATCCTCAGACGCCAGGGGACTGACTGGCGCGTATTCGGAGAGCTAACAGCGACCCTGCGCCGCAAAAGCGACGGACACACAAACCCGGACCCGGAGGGGACGGGCGCCACATCGAGCTCGCCCGAAGGCGAAACGACCGCAGACCATCGACAGAAAAATTGCATGAGCCAAAACCCGCGTCTGAAAAAAACGAAAGACACAGATGAGAATTATGATGACCGCGCTCTCTGGTCCAGGTTCGAGCCAATGAGACCTGGCGCCACCGGTTATGGCGAACCTCTTCATGCAAACCGGAATTTGTAATGAATAATTCTAGCAAAAGTTCATTTGAAGACACGGCTACTCCTACATCCACCAGCCCCTCTTATCATCTCATCATTTCTGATGGTGGCTGCGTTCATGTGCATATCGGTTCGGCCGTTTCATCCCAACGTACCGGGATTAGTGCTTGACAGACCTGGTAATAAATCTTATGGCCAAACTGCAGGCGCAGGTGGCGATGATCCTCGCTGCCAAAATGGAAGCATCCACAACGAACCCCCGGCGCTCATCACCAAAACAATGAACCAGCGCCACAATCCTTCGCAATGGCGGGATGCAAAGGGATAATTGCATCTCTTCAAATACCATCCAAGAAGCAATAAAATTTGTTGCGAACTACTCGACTTCAAATTCTTCCAAAACCACCGCTTTATCTTTGATGTAAGTGTTGTCTTTCTCTTCAATTTCTTGCAGCAATTCGTTCATCTCTGAACTAGATACAGCCTTTCTTCATCCAACTAAAATGAGAAAATCTTTCAGATCTAAAACATCAATCCCCGCATCTTCGCAGAATCTGACGACCTTCGAATCGTTAGTCATGAAAATAGCGCCTTTATTTTTGCATATGCAAAGACCCTCTACCTCTCCATAATGTATGAACTTATTCTGGGAAAGATCCTGAAACACCTTAAGGTCATCATTGTCCATAGAAATTACAGGTATGTTATTGAAGATAACTTCTGGGAAAGAAAAGCCTGCTTCTTTTGCACTCATCAGCTCAATATAAACTGAATTTGTAATATAAATTTCTGAGTCACTGAAAACTCTCTTCAATAGATCTAGCCTACCAATTTTGGCCAAAGTGCTTGCAATATCGCAATCAAGAATTAGAATCATAGCAAACCCGCCTTTGCAAGACGAGTTTTGCTCTTCTCGTCACCAATCTCAATCTTGATCGATCTTGAGACGAGTAATTCCTTGAATTCTTCCATAGTCAAACCTGCGACACCCGCAGCTTTCCATAGGCTAACTTTCTCATTCCTGTAAAGATCCACGGCTATCTCTATCTTTAAACTTGGTTTCAGCGCTAAAAGTGCCCTGAACGCATCCGAAATGATATCATCTCGTGACTTGTATATTTCAGCACGCATAAGCGCATCAATCTCATCTTCAACAGTTGCCATGATATATCCACCAAAGCGCCCTCTTAAGATCGTCCCAATCTACATGTTCCCCACTCAAAGACTATTCTTTCAGCCGCACTATCTCCTCAAGTTCCTCAGCCGCGACTTCCTCTTAGGGATCTATGATGTATTCCAAGACCTCCAATCTCTTCCTTATTGCCAGGACCTCGTTGTAAATCCTTCGGGACATACTCCGGTAATAATGGCCCGGCCATAGATATCCGTTATATCATTCAGTTTATTTAATTTTGTCAGATGTGATGCGGAATCAGAACCGCCCACCACGAACATAGGCTATGTCTTCTTCCACCAGCAGGCGCCAGACTCAGCCGCATCACCATACACCGCGCCGCAAAAGCGACGGACACGCAAACCCGGACCCGGAGGGGACGGGCGCCACCTCGAGCTCGCCCGAAGGCGAAACAACCACCTTAGTCGTCATGCATCTATTGATTAAAACCAGTATCAAGCGAGTGATTCTGAGGGAGCTAAACACATACTCTCTCCTTATTTCAACCGCTAATGAACGCTAATGAACGCTAATATTTTCTTTTAATTGTACATAAAGTATAACTTTATGTGCTCAAGTAAATGAGAGCGTAAGCGAACATTTTCTTGTTCGCGTGCATTTGCAGTTCCTCTGAGTATTTACATAGCGCTTCCATTCGAGTCTAGGTGTACCGAAGTTGACAATAAGTCCAAGTGGAAGATTGGTAGCCTTCAAGTAATTGAGCAGTTGCGCTTCTTCGATCCCGGTAATGGCCGTTATCTCGACCACAATCCGGTCATAGCACAAAAAGTCCGCGACGTACTCCTTTTTCAACACCCTGCCTTTGTAGGAAATCGCTATCCGCTTTTGGGGGCACATGGGGAATCCGACGTTCAACAAGTTCAATCTCCAAGGCTTCCTGATAAACGGCATCCAGAAAACCGTATCCCAATTGGTTGGACACTTCCATCGCCGCACCCACAACTTGATAAACCTCATCCTTCAGAATCAATTCGCGTTCATTCGCGTTCATTCGCGTTCATTCGCGGTTTTTCACTCCGATATTCACGTCCACGATCGTCATCGTGTCGTTGCCGAAGATGTCCACCACCTTTACGGCCAGTTTGCGCCGGCCCGGTTTGCATGACAGTGCCTTCTGGTATACATAAAGTTTTCACTGGTAATGAACATCTGGTTGAAATGTGTTCATTGACAATGAGAGATAATATTGGCACTACAATTTCCACAACGTTGTGACGGCATGACACCGAAAAACCATTTATATTTTATATTACATAAATTATAATTTTGTGTGCTCCTAATAAATCCGACCGAAGGGAGGATTTACTCGCCCGCCGCAGATGAGGCAGGTACGAAAGATGAGAGACTGGGACGCGGAGAAGACCGCAAGGGATCCCAAGACAGATAGGGAGGACCTGGAGACGCTGGCCAGGAGCTGGGACTGGCACGTCAGAAGAGCAGTGGCCCAGAACCCCTGCGCGCCCCCGACGATCCTCGATGAGCTCGCACGGGACAAGGTACAGTGGGTGAGGGAGGCGGTGGCCGGAAACCAGAATACGGGCCCGACGATGCTGGTCCTCCTGGCTCATGACGCCGACGGCTTCGTCAGGGCAACGGCTGCCCTGAGCGAGGCAGCCCCGCCGGACGTACTGGAGGAGTTGGCCCATGACGAGACCGTAGACTTCGATTACACCCGCTCCAAGAACCGGCACATCACCCAGGAGGCGGTAGCCAAGAACCCCCGCACCCCTGCCGAAGTCGTCAAGTTTCTGGCTTCGCACAGAGACGAAGACGTGAGGGCCTCGGCAGCCTCCAACCAGAAGGTGCCTCCAGATGTCGTCTTCCGGCTGAGGACCGACCAGAGCTGGGTGGTGAGAAAGCGGGTTGCAGAGAGTCCCGTCACCGCGGTGGAGGTGCTGGACTGGCTGGCCGCGGACAGGATCCAGGACGTGAGAAAGGCGGTGGCCCAGAACCCCCGAACCTCTGCAGGATCGCTCCGGGGGTTGGCCATGGACCGCGACACAAATATCAGGGTTTCCGTGGCCAAGAACCCCTGCGCGGACACGGAGACCCTGGAGGTTCTCTCAGAGGACTGGTCCTGGAAAGTGAGAGATCAGGTGGCAAAGAACCCCAGCACGCCGGAGGATACGGTGAGAAGACTGGCCAAAGACGGCGACCAGAGCGTGAAGAAGACGGCACAGGCGCGCCTGAACGAGTGATCCCGTTCTCCGAGGATCCGGACGCGTATCTGGTCATCATCCCAGACTCGCCCGGATATGACGAACAGGATGCGACACTGCTTAAGTCGTTTACGAGAAAATGCTCGCTTACGCTCGCATTTAGTTGAGTACATAAAGTTATACTTTATATACTATCCAAAAAGTTAAAAGCGATCGGGTCATCATTCGTTTCGTGCTCATATTCGCCCATCTCGGCCTCACCCTCGCCCTGGCCAATATCGCCAGAAAAGTATACCCACGCCTCAGCCCCAGCCTCGCCTTCGTGGCCCTGGGGTCATTGCTCCCGGATATCATCGACAAGCCTCTGGGCTACCTGATATTCGGCGATATGGGCACGGGCCGGATCTTCGCCCACACCCTCCTCTTCGTCATAGTACTGGCGACCATCGCGGCGGCTCTGCGAAGCCGCGAGCTCGCATCCCTGGCAGGAGGGGTCTTCGCCCACCTCATCGAAGATTCGATGTGGAAGATGCCCGCGGTGCTCTTCTGGCCTCTCCTGGGAAGCTTCCCGGTCAACCCACCACAAGGGGTTCTAAGCTACATCCAGATGCTCTTGATGGGGCTCCAGAACCCCGACATACTCGTACCCGAGATCCTGGGTTTTGCTTATCTCCTCTATCTTGCATCGCAGATGAGGCAAACCGTAGTTACGATGATAAAGACGCACTTTATGACAGGCGGCGGATCGGATTGATAAAAAATAAACGGATCCTGGTCACCGGCGGCGCCGGGTTCATAGGCGGCCATCTGGTGGACGCCCTCATCGGATCGAACAGGACCTGCGTTCTGGACAACTTCTCCTCCGGAAAGAGGGATGTTATCGAACACCACCTCAGTGATCCGGCATTCACCCTGGTGGAGGCGGACCTGCTCGATCCCGCCGCCGTCGACGGAGCGGTCGAGGGCAAAGACCTGGTATTTCATCTGGCCGCCAACCCGGACGTGAAGCTGGGAGCGGAGGATACACGCGTTCATCTGGAGCAGAACGTCCTCGCCACCTATAACCTCCTGGAATCGATGCGGAAGCTCGATGTAAAGGAGATCGCCTTCACATCCACCTCCACCGTCTACGGCGAGGCGGAAGTCGTCCCCACGCCAGAGGACTACGGCCCTCTCCTGCCCATATCCCTATACGGTGCCTCCAAGCTGGCCTGCGAGGCTCTGATCTCCTCCTACTGCCACACCTTCGATATGAGATCCTGGATCTTTCGCTTCGCGAACATCGTCGGAGAGAGAGGGACCCACGGCGTGCTGGTGGACTTCATCGACAAACTGAACAAAAATCCCAGGGAGCTGGAGATCTTGGGATCCGGAAAACAGAAAAAATCGTATCTGGAAGTTCGCGACTGCGTCGAGGCCATGATCTGTTGCGTGGAGAAGGCTCACGATAGGGTGAACATATTCAACATAGGATCGGCCGACGCAATAGACGTCGTGGAGATCGCAGATATCGTATCGGAGAAGATGGGACTGCAGAACGTTGCCTATAGATTCACCGGCGGGATCGACGGTCGCGGATGGAAAGGAGATGTGAAGATGATGCACCTCTCCATAAACGCCGCAGAAAGCCTCGGCTGGAGACCGCGCCACAGCTCCAGAGAGTCCATAGAAGCTGCCGTCGAGGCGCTGTTAGAGGCGGTTCCGTCGCGGTAAATACATGCGGCGTCGGTGCCTTCTAGGACAAAAAAAAACGCGATAAGCAGGCAGGTTCGCAAAAGTTAGGAGACGAAGCGACTAGTACATCTGGGCTGAGATAAACCTAATGATAATGTTTTATATATAACCATTGACAGATACTCTGCAGAAGGGGAGTATCATGCCTGGTCCGAAAC
>JAUWQF010000172.1 GCA_030611205.1 Methanothrix sp. | reverse complement strand
CTTTCGGCTGAAAAGTCTGTTCTCTGTATAAATTATACGTCACTCATTTTTATAAGAGAAAACCATAGCAATAGGGCGACTAGGGGGTTATTTAAACACACCGGATAGCTAGTTTAGCTGGGGATCTGAAGAACATGGGTTGTAAACAACGACAACGCTCTCAAGTACGTCGCCGTGGAGTACACCAGACGCCACGGCGAGGCGCGTCTCCCCTTCGTATTCTCCGGCATCAACCTGGACCCCACCATCTACGACCCCATAGAGAGCCTGGATAGGCCCGGTGGACTCATAACCGGTGCGCTGGAGCGCATCCCCTATTATGAGGCCTTCTCCACAGGCAAAAGGATCGTGCCCAGCGCCACAAAGATCGTGATCCTGGCAGATTCCAGCCCCAGCTCCGATCTGGTGGCGGGCACCTTCGTGGAGCGATACCAAGACGTGGCGACCGATTCGCCGTTGGAGGTGATCGACTACATCCAGGTGGAGAGCTTCGAAGAATGGAAGGAGAAAGTCGTCGAGTACCAGAGAAAGGCCGACTTCATCGGCATTTTGAACTACTACCAGCTCAGAGATGATAAAGGCGAGGTCGTTCCGGCAGCAGAAGTGGCGAACTGGACCATATATCACAACGAGCTCCCGGAGATCGGTTTCATTGCGACCGATACGGAAGACGGTTTCCTGGCAGCGGTAGGGATCTCCTATTACGAGACGGGGTTCGTTGTGGGGCTCCTCGGAGGAGAAATCCTAGAGGGGCGTGACCCGGCCACCATCCCTATCGTAGACCCCAAGGCCGTGGACGTTACCTTCAACCTCGAGAGGGCAAAGATGCTTGGCATAAAGATACCTCCTGCAGAACTGGCAGAAGCCACCGCGATAATCCAGTCTATCGATGAGATCCATTGACCCGCATATACAAAAAAACCTTCAAAGGAGGGGCGATAGACGACCGAACTGACCGATGAGCAGATCGCCGAGTACTTCCGCCGCAGCTACATATCCATCGATGGCCTCTGGTTCATGAAGATGGAAGAGCGATACGGGTTCGAAGAGGCCTTGGAGACGGACCGCCGGGTCTGGGCGGTCTTCCCCAAGATCCAGGCCCGTCTTCTCAGGTCTATGCTGGGCGCGAAGAAGGATATGGAGGGCCTGGCCGAGTGCCTGATCACCAGGCTGGCCCTGGAGAACTTCGAGTTCCAGGCCCGAAAAGAAGGGGACGATCTCCGGATAAGCATCAGCAAGTGCCCCTGGCTCGACATGATGGTCACGTCAGGCAGAGAGGCGCTTTCAAAAAGGGTGGGAACTACCATCTGCAACGCCGAATACCGGACCTGGGCCTCGGAGTTTGGCTATGATATATTCTTCTTGCAGGAGGCTCGGATCTGCAAAGGTGACGAGACCTGCGTCTTGCGGTTCACGAAGGCTCCATGATCCCGGCGCCGACCACACATTCTCAGATCCGAGTCCCGCGGCGCCCGGCGCTCACCCCATCTTCTCCCGCACCGGGTCCAGGATCTCGTTCAGGTACTCAACAGCGCACTTCTTGAGGTCCAGAGGATGCATATCTCCCCCCAGGAAGTCATTCTCGATATCCTCGTACCTGACATAGGTCACATCTCCCCCGAACTTCTCCGGGCGGTGAACGGTGACCTCGTCTCGCCGGGGCATGATGTGGAACCGGAAGAGCCCTGTTACTGGGTTGTCCTCGACCGCTTTGGCAGGACAGTAGGCGCTCAGGATCTTCTTTTCGACGTCCTCGGCGCTGTCGTCCACGGAGATGTAGTTCTCCCTGGAGGACGACATTTTCCCCCCGTCCAACCCAGATAGGATAGGGGTATGCAGACAGATGGGCGCCGGCATCCCCAACCTGGGCATCTCCTCCCTGGCCAGCATGTGGATCTTCCGCTGATCGATCCCGCCCACGGCCAGGTCCAGCTTCAGGGAGGCTATGTCCACCGCCTGCATCAATGGATAGATCATCTGAGAGACGTGGGGGTTCTCCATGCCTCGTCCCACCTCGTCCATAGACCGCCGGGCCCGGTTCAGGGTGGTGTTCCTGGCCATCTTCAAGACGTTGATGACATAATCAGGCTCGAGCTGATAGTCGGTGCCGTATACGAACTCCGTTTTGGCCGGATCGAGACCCAGGGCGATGAAACATTCCTTGTTGTAGTCTGCGGTCTCCCGCACCTCCTCCAGGCTGCCCTTCCCGTTCAGGTAGGCGTGCAGATCCGCCAGCAACACCACCACCTCAAACCCGGCCTGCTGCAAGTCGATCAGCTTGTTCACGGTGAGCATATGACCCATGTGCACCCTGCCGCTGGGTTCGTAACCCACATAGGCCCGGGGATGCTTCTTCGACTCCAGCAGCTCCTTGAGCTCATCCAGCGTAACTATCTCCTCTGTGTTTCTGACCACAAGCTCAAGCCTGTCCAAAAGATATCACCACCACCCCAGAGGAGAAGGGAGGTATAACGCTTTTGGTTATCTTCTGCTCTGCATATTCTGCATATATAGTCATGGACCTTAGACTTGATACTTAATGGAGCATCTCAAAGAAGGCAATCTGCGGGGTTCCGCCAAGAAAATGTTCGCTTACGCTCACATTTACTTGTGCACATAAAGTTATACTTTATGTACAAAAACAAAAAGAGCAAGATCGGAGGGTAAAACCGCGAATGAACGCGAATGAACGCGAATGAACGCGAATGAACGCGAACAAGAAAATCCTCCCTTCTGTCGGATTTACTTGTGCACATAAAGTTATACTTTATGTACAATTAAAAGAAAAATATTAGCGTTCATTAGCGTTCATTCGCGGTTGAAATAATGAGTGGGTATGGTTGAAATAATGAGTGGGTATGTGTTTAGCGCCCTCAGAATCACTCGCTTGATAATGGTTTATCTCAAAGAAGTCATCTGCTACAAGGCCAGCGTTTTCTTGGGCTGGGATCGTCTTGCGCATCGGATAAGTGTCAAACTTAGCGTTCAGGACTATAATCT
>JAUWQF010000090.1 GCA_030611205.1 Methanothrix sp. | reverse complement strand
GTCTCGTCTACCAGGATCTTTCTGGCGTAGAACTTTATCTCCGGCGCGTACAGGAGAGTGGACTCGGCGTCGACCCCTGGTATGATCTCGCTCAGGATCTCCAGCCCCTCGATCACGTCCATCACGATCCGCTGGGGCAGGGCCATGGATATATCGCCGGGAGTGACCTCTTTCAGGGTGTTTTTCACCAGGTTTCTGGCGATCCTCTCTTCCGTGGACCTGCGACCCTTGCGGAGGTCGCCCAGCTTCTGGACGACCGGCTTCCTCCCGCCTATCGTAGTGGCCAGTTTGGCTATGGACATCCCGTAGGCGGTGGTGTTCTCCATGGGATGGGTCAGCTCCAGCCGTACGAGAAAGGCGAAGTTCGTGTTCTCGGACAGGACATCTATCAACGAGTGACCGTTGGTGGCGATGAAGTCTCTGTACTCCTCCTTTACCACAAATCCGTGTGGGTTGGTGCAGAAGGTCCTCACGAAGTCGTCGTACCGAGGAGTGGTGATGTGAAATTTGGGGTCTCTATTCACCCTGGTGATCGGGTCCATTATTATCGCTGGCACCTCTACCCTCACGCCTACGTCCAGCGGTGCGTAGCTGGCCTCGATGCCCCAGCGGTCGATCAGGTCGCCGATCCAAAGAGCTCCCACCCTGCCCGGTGCCAGTAAGGTCTTCTCCGCTCTGATCGCCGTGCCGTCATCCATCCTTACCCCGGCGCATCGGTCACCTTCTAAAAGCAGGTCCTCGACCCTGGAGTCCAACCTAAACCGGACCCCCCGCCGCACCAGGTCCTTCTCGAAGGCAGCTATTACAGCAGGGGCCCGGTCGGATCCTATGTGGCGCTGTCTGATATTGATGAAGCGTGCACCTGCAGAGGCCGCCCGTCTCTCCAGAGCCTCCACATCCTCGGGCGATGGTGATTGAACCTCGGTTGTGGCACCGTAGCCAACAAAGGCTGAGTCCACCTCCTGGATCAGGTCCCAGGCGGTCTTCGCGGACCCTGCCAGGTTTACCAGGTTGCCCCCTATGAAAGGATGAAGGTTGAGGGTGCCGTCGGAGAATGTACCTGCGCCGCCCACCCCGCACATCACCTGGCAAGGATCGCAGTGGGTGCACCGCCCCAGCTTGTTCATGGGGCATATTCGCCGGGAGACGTCTTTCCCCTGCTCTATTACCAGGACCCTCTTATCGTGCCTGGCCAGCTCCAGTGCCGCGAAGAGGCCTGCAGGTCCCGCTCCCACCACGATGGCATCGGTCACGATCCATTATCGGTGGCCAACCTATTTAGACCTGAGTTTGGTGAAAGTTTAAAAGTCTGTGGCGCATTAGTATGCGGGAGGTATTGTTATGGAGAAGATACAGGACGTAAAAGGACTTGGCGGGATGCTGAACGGGTTCAGAGACCTGGTCAAAGATGACGAGACGGTGACCTTCATCGGGACGCCGGGGTTCTGTACACCCTTTGCTCTCTTTCAGGGGTTCCCGGTGAGGAACAAGAAGCTGGCCTTCGTCCCAAACCTGGACCTGGACAAGACCAGAGAGCTGGTGGCCACCGAGTACGGGATGGAACTGGGAGAGCCCACCACCCCGGACGCCGACGTGGTGGTCATCCTGGGCGGGCTGGCCATGCCCAAAATCGGGGTCAGCATCGAGGAGATGAAAGAGACCCTGGCGAAGATCCGGCACAAGACGCTCATCGGCGTATGCTTCATGGGCATACTGCAACAGGCAGGCTGGTGTGACGCCATGGATTTCGATTACGTGATGAATACCACGCTGATCGGCGATATATCAAAGAAGTAGAGCAGTATATAGATCTGATGGGCCCGACGCGATTTGAACGCGTGACCTCACGGTTATCAGCCGTGCGCTCCGACCATGCTAAGCTACGGGCCCGGCAAGCTCTTCTGATTAGAGCACCCCTTAATAACAGTTTCCCTGTAGTGGCGAGGGCTCACTGCATTGCAGTGAGCTGTTTTATCCTCTCTTCGGTGGACGGGTGGGTGGAGAAGAGTGATGCTAGCATCCGTCCTCGCAGCGGGTTCACTATAAACATGTGTGCGGTGGCGAGGTTCACGTCCGTTTTGCCCGATCCTGCCGCCCGGTCCAGCTTGGACAGGGCGCTGAGGATCTTGGCGCGTCATATAACGATATATCTATCGAATTTTCGATGCCATCCACCCATCCCATCTTATCAAAAGGAATAAATGGTAAAACCTCGAAAGGTTACAACAAAGGAGTATAGGAGGTTATATATGAAAACGATTTTGATGCTTGCTGTCGCTTCTTTTCTTCTGATAGGCGCGGCTGCTGCTGAAGATGCCATAGATCTGAGTACGATCGGCAAGAAGAAAGTGATGACGTCCGATCTAGAAACCGTGGTGATAAAATATACGCCTCTGCCTGCAAACGTGGACTTCGATGCAGTCGATGTGAGGGTACTCGGCAGGTCATTCGGCACTTTCGATACGACGCCCCGGATGGAACCCATGCTGCTGAGCGGTCCAGCACCCATAACCTACACACCGAGCTTCTCCATATCGATCAGCAACGTGACATCGTCTCGCACCAGCGTCTATACACCCTCCATCGCCATAGGCAACCTGACCTTAGTCACGCCGACGATAATGATCTCTCGGAAGCTCGGTTCGGCATCTTAGAAGATATATAAAGATAGTAAATAAGGATAGGTGGGAGGTGTAGGCATCTGAAGGCGATACTTCTGGTCGATGAGAAGCCCATCCCGCTCAATAGCTTCTCGCAGAGGATCATGGGGAAGGTGATCTCGGGCATAGCCGAGTCCATGCGCGGTGTAGATCCCACATGGAAGAAGATTGTAGTTGAGGTGGAGAACGACGAGACTACCGGATAATCAACCCTTTTTGATCTTCTTAAAGGCGGAGGATAGATCGATCAGGTAGGTTCCGTTATCCACGGACATCACTAGCTCTTCGCGTTCGAAGAGCGTGGCCAGGTTAAGCTCGTAAGATCCGGGTTCAGGCATCCGGATGCTCTCCACCATCTCCTCTTCCGTATTAGGCTTCTCCAACGGAAGATCTCTGGGACGAGACTTGGACGTTTTATCTTTTTCCGAGGCCGAGCGTACCTCCTGCTCTCTGCTAATTAGGCACTCATCATCGCCGCGGTCCGCCTTCTTGGTCGAAGCGGCTTTCAATATCCGGCTGAGCGAATCATCCTCCTCGGGCCAGGCACCGGACAAGCCTCCGCTCTCTGATACTCTAAGCCTTTCCTTGATATTTCTTATATCGCCTTTCGATCTCACAAAGAGAAACTTATTCCAGCCACATATTGGACAGCCCGTCAAGACGTCGACCCCCTCGTCGAAGACGTTCTTGCAGCGGGTGCACATGTGGGGCATTATATATCGTCTCCGATCGAAACCCTGGTGCTAATCTGGTACCGACCCTTCTCCACGGTCCTGAGCTGGTCGGCCGGTCCTATCACCGTCAACCTGCGCTTGTCTGCCGTCTTTCCCAGTATCCTGTCGATGAAAGAACCTTCGTTACTGACTGGGTAGGTCTCTATCTCTATCCCGGAGAACTTGTCCGCAGCGATCTCGGTCATGGTCATCTCTATCAGACTCGCCTCTTCCTTGGGACTCAGTCCTATCTCAAGCACCACTATCCTGCCTATCTTCACTTTGTCCAATATGAACCGGATCTTGTCCCTCGACGACATGCTCTCGAGCTTATCCTTGGAGATCATGTCCATCTGTACTTCTTGCATGGTCTCACCCGAAGTGTTTTGCTATGGTCTGATAAAGCTCATCGATGTTCTTGCCCTCCAACGCAGAGATGGTGACCACCGGATGCTGCGGGAAGGCAGCCTTGATCCTGGTAGGCGCCGATGTTGGTAGGTCTATCTTGTTGGCCACCACCAGGAGAGGCAGCTTTCTGGCTTCCATGTTCCCGATAACGGTGACGTTCACCTGGGTGTAAGGATCTTCGGTGGCGTCCATGACCAGAAGAACGCCGTCCAGGTTATCCAGCCACTTGATGGCCTCGATCACACCTTCTGTGGCCTCCCTGGCCCGCCTCCTGGAATCGGCCTCGTCCATCCCATGGGACATGAAATCCCTGAAGTCGATCTTCGTCGCCATCCCTGGGGTGTCTATGATATCCAGCTCGATGGTGGCGCTGTTGGAGTTTATGAGAACACCATCCCTTCGTGTGGCCTTTCTGGTTTCATGAGGTATCTCCGAGACGCTTCCCATCTCTTCTCCACACCAGTCCATTAAGATCCTGTTTGCCAGTGTGGTCTTGCCGGCGTTGGGTGGCCCGTATATGCCTATCCTGGCCTTCTTCTTCCTAAAGACCCACCTCCTCCAGCTCGTCAAGTTCATCCTGATAGCTCTGATGATGTCCATTTCCATCCTCTTAGCAAGCTATAACCATGTCAGTACTAATAATTTTTCCATCCCGTCCCTAGGGTTCATGGAACAGGGGGTGTTCGAGCATGACATTGTTAGATCGGGTCTGGGACGGCGATCCATCTGTCCTGAACTGAACTCTAATACTTTGTAGAGCCGGGTGCAGCCGGAGCGGCGCTTCCTGGCCCTTCGAACTTTTTGGATCTTCTCATCCTGCTCCAGGCATCCATGAGGGAGTCGTCCTGGACGTTGCCGTAGCTCTCCTGTACATAGGGGGAAGGTCTAACGTTCCCGTCAGCATCCACGTGAAGCCACCGGCGTCCTGCCAGGGGACCCACCATCTCTCCCTCGAAGTAAGTGTTGGCAAAGACTCTCGGACCACCGGGGGTTCCGTTGATATTCTTATAGAACCTGACGATCTTCTCCTTATCGATCTGGGTTAGGACCTCTTGAGGTGTATTGGGAACGCCTTCCCAGATGGAGAACTCGTGGACTCCCAGCTCTGTAGCGTAGTCGTAGAGATCGAGGAGCTGGGGGACCTGGCCCCCCACCACGTGGGTGGACATGGTTACCAGAAGGTCGGCGTCCAGCCCCATCTTTATGGCCTCTATCGCCTTTTGGTGAGCCCCGGCCATGCCCCGAACCTGATCGTGATGAGGTGGCTCTACACTGTAGACGCCAACGAGAAGGTTGTAAAGACCGGCAGCTTTCAGGTTACGCGCCATCTCGGGGGTCATGGCCAGACCACGGGTGAAGACGTTCACCACCGCCTTTTTTGGGTCTACGTGCCGGATCAGGTCGAGCACATCCACTCTCAGAAGAGGGTCCCCCTCGCTGAAGGTTATTATGCAGGTTCCCATATCGAGAGCCTGGTCGATGACCTTGATGATATCCTCTTTTCCCAGCTCACCATCGCTCTCCGTCTCAGGATGACGATTTCCTTTTTTGGTTACCTCTATGCTCACCGTCTGAGGCACGAAACTGCCGATGGCTATCCTGGCTTCGCTGAGGATCAGCCTCCTGAAGGGACCGCTGGGGATTGGCGGAAGCCAGGTGGAGGCGATTATGTCATTTTCTCTGACCAGTGCCGGCTTCTCCTCGGCCAGCCACCGAGTCATCTTGTTCAAAGCAGGTTGAACCAGCAGCGCTAGAGCGCCACTTGCCTGGAGCGCTCTTTGGTCTTCGTCATATTCCACCCGGAGCGCGATGGTATCAAGTAGCTGGATCATTACGGTTAATATTGGCGAAGGTATTATAGAGTTGTCGGCCAGTCGGAGGATCCGGCAGATAAAGTTAAATCGGCGGGACCACGAGTACGCCGCAAGTGGTGGTAAATTGTCTAAAGCTGTGCTTGCTTACTCCGGTGGTCTGGATACATCGGTCTGTATCCCGCTCTTGCGAGAGCGATACGGTTTTGATAAGGTGATAACCGTCCTTACAGACGTCGGCCAGCCGGCAGAGGATATCGACAAGGGAAACAAACGTGCCGAGAAGCTGAGCGACGAGCACTATGTGATCGATGCCAAGGAAGAGTTCGTCGAGGACTACATATTCTCCTCCATCAAGGCCAACGGTTCTTACGAGGGCTACATCCTGGGGACGGCGCTGGCCAGGCCTCTCATCGCCAGGAAGACGGTAGAGATAGCCAGGAAGCTGGGGGTCCGGGTGCTGGTCCATGGATGTACCGGCAGGGGCAACGACCAGCTCCGGTTCGAGGCGATATTCAGGACATCGGAGTTCGAGGTGGTCGCTCCCATGCGGGACCTGGATCTGAGCAGGGAATGGGAGATCGATTATGCTAGGGAACATGGGATCGATGTGCCGGTGACCAAAGAAAAACCCTGGAGCATAGACGAAAACATCTGGTCCAGGAGCATCGAGGGTGGTCTTCTCGAAGATCCCTTCTACGAGCCGCCAGAAGAAATATACTCCTGGACGGCGTCCCCAAAAAAAGGCCTCCCGCCCCAGATCGTGGAGATCGGGTTCGATCAGGGTGTGCCGGTATCTCTCGACGGCGAAGATATGGGCGGGGTGGAGCTGATCGAAAAGCTGAACAAGATCGCCGGGATGCACGGTGTGGGCAGGACGGATATGGTCGAAGACCGGGTTTTAGGTCTGAAGGCCCGGGAGAACTACGAGCATCCTGCGGCCACGGTGCTCTTGGCGGCCCATCGCGACCTTGAGAGGTTGGTTCTCTCTCGAGCTGAGCTGCGGTTTAAGGTCGCCGTGGACGAGGCCTGGTCTGAGCTGGTATACATGGGGCTGGTGAACGATCCTCTCTACGCCGACCTCTGCGCTTTCGTGGATCAGAGCCAGAAGAGGGTCAACGGCCTGGTGAGGATGAAGCTTTACTGCGGCAACGCGGCGTCTGTGGGCAGGAGATCTCCCGACGCCCTCTACTCACAGGATATGGTATCTTTCGACAGCGAGACCTTGAGCCAGAAGGACGCCGAGGGGTTCGCCAAGTATCATGGCTTCCAGGCCCGGCTTCTGAAGAGGACCTGAGGGCAGACTTTATCAACAATCGAAGCCGGAACGCTCACTATGGCTGAGCTGGTATTATCGGAGAACTCGGGGTCGGAGGATCTCGCCCCTCTCGCGCTGGCCATGAACCAGATCCTGGGGCTGCCGATCACCATCAAGTGTGCCGGGGCGCCGGGGGTCAGGGTGGAGGATGGCAAGGTCCTCGACGACCGATATTCAGGCCCGGTTCTGGAAGAGGTGCTGAAGTCGGGGCAGCCCGTCCGGACGGTGCCCAAGAGAGGAGCATACCAGGGGGTTCCCGTATCTGTCGCGCCATTAATGGGCCGCGAAGGCGAGATAATCGCCGCCATCGGCGTCGTAGACGTGATGGGCACGGTGGACATCCCCGCGGTCTTCGGGGCGTACTCGGAGGTGCTGAAGCAGGTATCCGAAGAGAGATGAACGTCCGCCCTGGGACCAAGAATGACCTGCCAGCCGTATCTGCGATCGAGAAGATCTGCTTCCCGCCGGAGGTGGCCTTCTCCGAGCAGGCGCTGGAGCATCTGTTGAGGCACGCCCTCACCTTGGTGGCGGTGGACAAAGAAGAGGTGGTGGGCTTCGTGGCGGGGGTGGTCTTCGGAAAGACCGGAAAGGCAATCACCCTGGATGTGCACCCTCGTTGTCGGAGGAGAGGCATCGGTGGCACGCTAATGGAGGCTCTGGAGGACGAGTTCGCGGCCCTGGGCGCGAAGGTCTCTCTGCTGGAGGTATCAAGCGCCAACCAGGCGGCTCTGGCTCTTTATTTCGCTTTGGGTTACCGGTATGTGGCCCTTCTGGAAGGCTATTACGGGCCGGGAAGGGATGCCGTATCGATGCAGAAGAGCCTGGTGTCGTTTGGTGACTGATCCATACCAGAACAGTAATTGTATCCCACACCTGTCCACCTGATGGAGTGCCGCTTGCATCACAACTCTCAAGAACCCTGCTTGTAATCGTCCTCGAGACCCTGCCGCCTAATAGAGTGAATACCTCATCTAAATTTCCGTCTGGATTAATACCGTATCACTGGGGCTAACTCTGTCTTCGGTCACTCCATTCCACGTTAATTGAAGCGTTTCTTCGGCGGATACGCATCCAATGCTTACGATTACGAATGATTTTCTCTAAAGCTCTAACCTCTCCACCATCGGAATAAATTGCAGGGTCATCCGATGTAGACGGTTTCCATCACTTCTCTCGTAACTTTGGCGAATCTAACCACAGTCCAGATACTTTCATTTCTCCTGCGATCTCTTGGAAGGCAACCGTGACGACAACATCTTCAGGCTCCTCTGTAAAACTTGCATTGTAGTAAACAGTTGTGTATTGGTCCTCACACTTCACTTTCCAGAAATCCTTTGATACATAATCTCCAATCTTTGATTTTATCACAGCGTTTGTCTCATTAAAAACAGCCTCAGGTATAGCGTTCTTCATAGTCTGGTCGAAATGCTCAGAGTATCTAGTGTAATTGTCCTCATTCATCGCCAAGAGGATATTCTCAGTAATCGGATTGGCATATTGTCTCACTTGTTCTACGTCAACTTGATTTTTTTCTATACTCCCAGTAACCATCACCATCGCTACGATTGCTACTATGGCTATTAAGCCTGCCATCGTTCTATTTTCCATATTTTATCACATCCTTTTGTTTTAGTACATAAAGTATGTCGAGTAGAACTCATAGCCACCCCTTTTTGGAGTAATAGCTCCGGGGTTACTATGAGCTGGTCCGACTCCCAGAGCGTCGTCTGTAACATCTTACCGTCTATAGGCTTGATATCACATTCCTCCTTTAAGGAGAACACTCTGGGCCTCCCGAGTTCCTATAATATCCGTTTGATACCGTGCCATGGCCTCAGACCCCGTCGGGCTCGCATCGCCTCGCCAAG
>JAUWQF010000009.1 GCA_030611205.1 Methanothrix sp. | reverse complement strand
AGGTGGTTGGTCGCTGCAATGTGTTCTTTGTTATACATGTAGTGGTCCTTCACTCCAAGGAAAGTTTGGATCCCATAATTATTGGCGATTTTGGAGGGGGGTCCGGAATGGGAAGTTGATGACGGCGCAGGGTGTGAACTGAGGTCCCTCATGAAGAGGGCCTCAAGATACTTTTTTCGGATCGTCGGACATTAGGGCATCATCCAGCTTCGCTCTCAGGAGAGGGTATAGCGTGAACCCTTTGCGCCAGCTAGGGCCCGCGTCCCTGCGGGCGGCGTCGGTCGGGTCTGCGCCGTAAGGCCTCGCTCATGAGCCGGGCCGGGAGGGATAGTACCCCCACATCAGCCCAGCTCAGACGCATCTCCCCATGAGCCCCAGAGGGGTCTCGAACCCGTTGGTGAGACGGTACATACCCGATCCAGCGATACCTAATACGGCGGGATGGAGTTAGAGGCGCCTCCGGAGAGGGCCTCGATATCCTTTCTCAGATCGTCGGACATGATGGTACCGTTCAGCTTCGCTCTCAGAAGAGAGTATAGCGTGAACTGGTCGTAGGTTATCCGCATCAGGTTGGCTCCGGTGAGGTTTGCGCCCGTCATCTCCACCGTCGTAAGGGTGGCCTCTCGAAGATCGGCGCCGACCAGGTTCGCGTTGGTCAGGTAGACCTGGTTCAGGTTGGCGTTTTTAAGATACGCCCCGCTCATATCCACATCCCGGAGGTCAAGCCTGGATAGATCGACCCGCCCCAGCCTGGCGTTGCTCAAGTTTGCCCCGAGCAGGCGGACGGAGGCCAAGTTGGCGTCGGTCAGGTCCGCCCCCGACAGATCCGCCCCCGTAAGATCGGCATAGGGCAGTTTTGTACCGTGCAGGTTAGCGCCGGTCAGGTCGGCCTCGGTCAGGTCGGCATAGGCCATGTCGGCCCAGTTTAGACTGGCACCGGCGAGGTCTGCCCGCATCAGATAGGCCCTGGTGAAGTCCGCGTCGCTCAGGTCGGCATTGGTCAGGTTTGCGCCGTAGAACTCGGCTCTTGAGAACCGGGCCCGGGAAAGATAACCGCCGCTCATATCAGCCCAGCTCAGATGGGCCCCCACGAAGTTCCCGCCGATCATGTATATATCGGTCATCGTGGCCCCGCTCAGGTCGGTTCGAAAGAGCCTCGCGTCGGTCATCACCGCCTCGGTCAGATCGGCGTACGATAGATCCGCTCTGGTGAGATCAGCCTTGGTCAGGTCGGCCTCCTTCAGTACAACCTCCGACATCTGTGCTCCCCACAGGGTGGCCTCGCTGAGGTCCGCCCTGGTAAGGTCTGCGCCAGCCAGATCCGCCCCCGTAAGATCTGCTCCCCTCAGCTGGGCGTTCGTCAGATCTGCGTCTTTCAGCCAGGCCGATATCAAGAACGAGCCGGCCAGGGTGGCGTTATGGAGGTTTGCGCCACAGAGGTCGGACTGGTTCAGGTGTGCCCCGCTGAGGTCCATGCTGGACAGGTTCGCATTTCTCAAATCCATCCGGTCGGTGATCTCGCCGTCCAGACCCTCCGAGTCGTCTCCGCTCCCGATGGAGCTCACGACGATGAGCACACATACCAAAAGCGGGATCAGTCGTCTGAGTTTCATGATTCCTCCCCTCATACATAACATCTTCAAATTATATGGCATGAATTTGGTCACATCAATCTCCACTTCGGGTTTATAGAGTCCAGATACATCATATCCGTAAAGCTATATGGTGCCGAGTAATATTCATTCTCGCTCATGATACCGTAGTAGCTATCGACCGCCAGCCAGGTATCCTGATCATCGGGATCCTCGACCACGACCCAAAGATGACCCTGCCAGTCCCATTCGCTGGGGTCGTACATATATTTCACATCGTAACCGAAACTTTCGTAGATCTCAGCCAGCGCTTCCGATCCGTCGTAGCACATCCCGAGGGGGGTCACCGGGAACATAGCATACTGGCGGATGTCCCTGAGGAGCGCCTTGTTAACCGTCTTGACGTAAGTCACGTTCTTTTGTATGACATCTGCGGGGATCACCATGATCGGGCCGGAGGGTTTTGGTGGCGAATCCCATAGATCGGCCAGCCTGGTCGCGGCACCGTTGGGGGTCAGGTACATTTTTGTTCCACTCGAAAGCTCTACTATTACATAAGACTTATTCGGTTTTGCGTCATAGCCGTGGGTCGCCAGAAAGAAGGCCAGGTCCTGTACCGTGATACCAATGTCCTCGTAGCTGGATATGAGAAGCCAGAGATCGTTCTCCTCGCCACCCTGTGCGGTATTCGGGGATATCACCAGATAGAATACCAGCAGTACCAGTATGAACTTCAGCTTAAGAGATACCATCGTATACCCGGCCAGCTCCTTCCTCTGTGTCCAAGAACGATCGAACCCTGCACCTCAGCACTTCTGTGGCAGGTGATAAGATGACCGACTCCTGCGGCGATACCGGGCAGGAGAGAGGCGGTCTCATCCGGCTCAGGACGCCTCCCCGCCGAACTTCGCCATCTCGACCAGCTCCAGCGTCGTTACGAAGGTGGCGTTCTTCGATGTGGCATAGTCTATGAAGTCCGCGTACGCGTCTCGATATCCATCATTCGACCCGAATATGAAGTTATGGAAGACTACCACCATGGGGTCGTCGTTTTTCGCGCACTCCTCGAACTCGTCGACGAGAAGGTCGTACCACTGGGTGCCGTTCAACTCAAGCTCCTCTTTGGCAAGACGGTCGGATAGGTAGATCTGCACTCCCGATAGGGCGTGGGTGCTCACCGGTACCGCATAGAAGGAATACCCCTCCGCCGGGTAGGGCCATGTATCGTCCTCGTGACCCGGGAGGTAGACTAGACCTGCCTGGAACCCCGCATCGTATACGATGTCCATCTTGTCCAGGATCTTGTACGTGGTCTCGCTCTGGTTGAACCTTTGGGGTCCGAAGCCGTTGGCCACTATCTTCAAGCCTTCGCAGACGTAGGCCGACTCGACGAGCTGTTTCGCCTTTATGAGGAGGGGATACTGCTCTCCGTAGGGCATGGGACCCAAAAGCTCGTCGGTGGTCATGCCGTGCATGGCCAGCTCATGGCGGGGATCTGACCCGACCTGGGTGGCAAAGAGCTTGTACAGGGCGTCGTCGGTACGCTGAGATATGAAGTCGCCGGTCGTATAGATGGTGACGTTCAGCTTTTTGGGGCCGATCTCGTTGACCATATCCAGGAGAGAAAACGCCTCCAGGTCCGTCCTATTCTCTGATGGCATATCCAGGGCGGACGGCGCCAGATCAGCAGCGATCATCATGTTGACGACTACAGGTTCGTCCGATGCCAACACCCCGCCCGAGAAGAAGAGAACCATAAGACATATCATGCATCCTAGTAACAAGAACTTCTTCCAGATCATCTTTATAACCTCCTCATCGATTATCGTGAAGATATCCTCTGAGGACTGTCGATTAGACCTAGGTAAGTAGTCCATCACACACTTAATAACACTTATGGTCAGTTGTTTTTATCAGCAGACGTTATAAAATAGTCTTGCTGATATATTATAGGGCTATCGAAAAATAAATATATCATCAGTAACTAACATACTTAAAGTCCGTCAGAACCTCGTGGATGCCCCGCGATGCCAATGGATCTTGTATAGAGATCACCAATAGGTGGGGCGTACTTGCACCAAACAACCAGGTGTGCCAGGAGTATGCCATCCTTAGCGTGTTCGGCGCGCCCCACATAAGCGAGGTTGTGCGGTGTAGCCCAGCGATATACGACAAAAAAGTTGTAGACGTGCTTATAGAAATGTTCGGAGTTATGCCACGGCGGGCCCTGACAACAACACCCAAAAGTTGAGGTAAGAATATGTCTATGTGTAAAAATATAGCAGCCATAGTAATGCTGCTGGCATTGATGGCCCTGGTGCCGAGCGCCCAGGCAGCGGCTGTACCCGAGTGCGAGACGGTGATCACCGGAGAGACAATCGTGCTCGAAGGTCCGGAGCCTGTTCAGCTTGAGTACGTAGAAGAGGTTGTCTACTACTACTTGTGGACCGCCGTAGATGAGGCTGGCAACCCGGTCGCATCCGGGACAGACAGGATCTTCAAGTTCGAAGCTCCCGAGGTCTCCCCAGAATTAGGCAGTATGTACGTCTTCGTCTCGCTGCTGGTAACCGATGGGTATGGCTGTATCGGTAAGAGCGAGACGTGCTTCATAGTGATCGCACTGCCGGCCTGTGGCATCAGCGGTCCGGAGAGCGTCTGTGAGGACAGCCCGGTCACGGAATACGTCTACGTCGGTGAGGACACGAGCACTGCCAAGTTCAAGTTCCTCTGGTCCGTCGACGGCAAGGAGGTAGGAAATACAGAGGCGATCACGATCGACTGGAAGAATCTGGAGGTCGCATTCGGTGACCACATCCTGACGCTGGTGGTAGAGAAGACGTACTCGTTCGGTGGTACAGCCACCAACACCTGCGAGATGAAGGTGAAGTACATCGAATCGCCGAAGGCCACGATCGGTGTGAGTATTGGTGGCGGGGGAGAATAGGCGATAAGCGGATCTGCAGAAATTATGGACGACGCCAGGGCGACGATGCCCTGGCCACCATTTATATTGGTACATAAAGTTATACATTATATACAATAAAAACTACAAACTCCGACGGCGGTCGAGGAACCCATGCAGAAGATATGCCCAAAGCTGAGATGGTCGGAGACGCCTTGAGAAGACCGTGGAGATCCGAGCTCCAGGAGATATCTCCCGAGAAGGGCCGCTCTTTCCAGATTGCTCGCATCTCGGCGCTCATCTTACTCTTATTCTTTGTAGCTGTATCACCCGCAGCTGCTCTTATGAGATACGAGCTGGAAGGATATACCCTCGAACCTCAGGAGAGCTGGACCACCGGTGCTGTAGAAGGTTGGTCTGACGGGACATGTGTTTCCTTCCGTTATACGGTGGAGAATACAGGACCCTACCCGAAACTGCTCGATCTGAGGCTGAGGTTCGAGCACAATAGAGGCGGGGTTATAGGGATCAGGGGGTTTGAGGCGTTTAACGTGCCTGACGGATATATCAGCGGCCCCTATTTTGATGGCTATGAGAACGGGTACTACAGGTGGACGGTGATCGTGCCCGGCCGCGCAAGCTACGTTCTGAAGTGGTGCGCCCGGCTGGACAAGGAGGCGAGACTCTGGCCCGAGGCCTACATCTACGTGAGCGCCGGGAAGGGGGAGGTCGGCGCCTATCCGCGGCCGGCAGATCAGACGGTCCCCATAGCGATAAGAAATATAAAAATGCCGGATCTGTATGTGATCAATACCGCAGACGCGAGGTGCGGAGAGATCCGTTACTCGATCAACTATGGAAATGCCGGTGAGACTGAGCAGAAGGGCACGGTGCTGGTGGGAGATTATGATGAGACGCGCGTTGCCGTGACGAACGCAGGTGGTGGCACGGACGACGGGAACGCGATTGCGTGGGAGATCAGAACGTTGGCCGCAGGAGAGAGGGGCCGTGTAAGCTACACGGTAAGGATAAAAGAAGACGTACCCGGCGGCGCTAAGATCGCCTCCGGCGGGTTCATATCCGGCGATCTGGCAGAAAAGGTCACCGCAAATAACTATTATGTTATCACAAGCGATGCGAGGGTCCGTCCCGCGGCGGATGCCGGTTTCGATAAGACCATCGCCGTTGGCGACTCTGTGATGATAGGCGGCGATCTGGCCGCAGTTGGCGGCAGGAACTATACATACATATGGAGTCCTGTTGATTATCTCGACGACCCTGCAAAGCCAAACCCCACCGCCACCCCGGTCGGCACCATCACCTACAGGCTCTCGGTGACCAACGAAGACGGATGCAGCAACAGCGATTACATGACGATAACGGTCGCTGTGCCACCGGCATGCGGGATCGGTGGTCCAGAAGGGGTCTGCGAAGACCGTCCAATCGCAACCTTCTACTACGGAGGTGACGAGATGGAGATCAGTGATCTCGGCTTCAGGTGGCAGGTCGACGGCGAAGAGCTGGGAGATGGTGAGGCCATCGATATCGACTGGAGTCCTTTTGGGTTCGGCATGCACCAGTTGATACTGGCGGTGATGAAGACCTACCCGGACGGAACGGTAACCTCCAGCCGGTGCGAGCATACGGTAAGATATATCGAGTCGCCAGACTCCTCGATCAGGAAGGTCGACCGATGAGAGCGATTTCTATATTTGATCGCCATCCGATCTATAGAGGGATGAGAACCTGCGCCGGTGTAGCTCTTGCACTTATACTTTTAACCTTGATCTGGACCCCGGCCGCAGCATCGGCGACCCCTCAACACGTTCGTTCAGGACAGATCTGCACCTTCGAACCCGTGTTTCCGTGCCCGAACGGTACGTACCACTGGAGCGCATCTGCAGGTTATCCCATCTCCTCCGAGGCGATGATCTTCGAGTGGACTGCTCCGGACGTAGGCTCCCTGGAGACGATCACGGTCAACCTCACCATCACGAATGAAGACGGTTGCGAGGGTGAAGACGGCGTGGTGCTGGTCGTAGAGCCCTTCAACCCGAATATCAACATAACCAAGAGCGTCAACCCGAACCCGGTATACAGCGGTCAAGAGGTGACCTACACCTACGTGGTCGAGAATACGGGTGACGTCAACCTCACCGATATAACGGTCACCGACGACCAGGGTCTCGTCCCGGTCATCGTCGGCGGCAACGATGACGACGGCATTCTCGGTCCCGGCGAGGTCTGGATATACCAGGCCACGGCCAGGCCTGTTTTCAGCGTCAGCAACGTAGGGACCGTCATCGCCAAAGATCCGGTAGGGGGGACGGTATCCGATTATTCGGTAGTCACAGTCGTGGTCGAGATACTGATACCGAGAATCGGCATAGAAAAAGACTGCATATACGAGATGCCTGTTCGTGTAGGAGACATCGTAACTTACACCTACAACATCACCAACACGGGAGACCTCCCCCTTACAGACGTCAACGTCTCAGACGACCAGGAGATAGGACCGCGCTGCAACCCGGTATACGCAAGCGGCGACCTCGAAAGAGACAACGTCCTGGACCCCGGTGAATCGTGGATGTACGAGTGCGTATACGAAGTACCGAACCCCGTCGACTACGGGCCGCTCGTCGTCATGTCGGACGGGTCAGGATCCGTCAACATGGTCATGCTGATCCAGAAGCTCTCCCGGATGAAGACCAGGCTGGGGATCAAGCTGAATAAGCTGATCGAGCTGAGGGAAGAGTTTCAATGTGAGCAAGGCCCGGCTGGTGGTGACTCATGAGATCATCGACGAGAAGAGCTATACATTTTACAATTATACAGACATCGTCACCGACGAGACCCTGGACCTTATGATGGACGAGTACGGGGTCATGATACGGTCCGAATATTACGATCCCATCACCGATGCCGTCTTGACCACCGAGTACGACCCAAGGGGCGAGGTGGTATTCGATACCTACCTCTGCAAGCGGACGATGGAATATCTCAGGATAGAGTACGAAAAGCCAACTGTGGGTCAACGCACCTATTACACCGTCATAGATTACAGGACCGGCGATACCCTGATCAGCGTGATCGATGTCAGCGGGGTGGTGGTCAGCATGGAGTACCGGAAGACCCCCGGCTATCTCCCTCGCCCCGAGATCTTCTGGCTCAGCAACATCGCCACGGTGACGGCCGCAGATCCGAACGATAATACGGTTACGGACTGGGATATATACTCCTTAGAGGTCGCCATGCCCGAGCCCGAGTTCAATGTATCGAAGAGCGCCTACCCGGATCCTGCCAAGGCAGGCGGCCTCATTTCGTACACCATAAGCTACGAAAACCGGGGGCGGGGTGTAGCTCACGGTGTCGTCATCGTGGAAACCTACGACGATAACGTGACCTTCAAGCATTCAAATCCGATGCCAGATATGGGAACCGACGACCGGTGGTCCATCGACGAACTGATGCCGGGCGGTTCCGGTACGATCTACGTCACCGTCGAGGTCAGTCCCGACGCCCCGAGAGGATCGACGCTGAAGAACACGGTCAACATGACCTGCGAGGAGGACATAAACGCCAGCGTGGTGATCGGCACCGGCGTGGTCGGTCCCGATCTGGAGATCACAAAGACGGGGTCGCCGGATCCTGTGGCTGCGGGAAAGATCCTGAACTATACGATCACCTACAGGAACATTGGTGACGGCGAAGCCCATGAGGTGGTAATCAACGAGACCTATGACAAGAACGTGATCTTCAATCGCTCGGATCAGGACCCCGATAACGGCACCAACAACCGGTGGACCATCGGGAACCTATCGATCTACGATACCGGGACGATCATCATCGCCGTCGAGGTACTTCCCAACACGACGAACGGGACGATCATAAAAAACACGGCCACCATCACCTGCGACGAGGGGGCGAGAGACGAAGTCACCATAAACACCACCGTCGGCGTTCCCCTGCATACCGACCTCTGGATTAACAAGGCTGCCGATAAGTCCGTCTACTCGGCAGGAAACAAGGTCCGTTACATCATACATTATGGCAACGGCAATGAGTCTGCCCAGGATCTCACAGACGTGACGATCGTGGACATCCTGCCCGACGTGGAATACGTGAGCGCGACCCCGCCGCCGAACCGTATCGACGGTAAGGTTCTGGTCTGGAACATCGGAAATCTCAGTATCGGTGCATCTGGGTCCATCAAGCTGGTGGTCAAGATCCCAAAGAAACAAGACATCATGTTTGAGGAGACCTCGTCGGTCACCGGTGAGGGTTTCATCTTTCTCAACAACCGGCTAACGACCTCCAGAGAGCCTTACGGGCTGACGAACTACGTCAATATAACGGGTTGCGTCAATACGACGAATATTACAAAGAACGCCTCGGCGACGATCACGGTCAAGACGCCGGGCACGACGATCAGGACCGTGGAACATGGGAGCGGGTACTACGAAGGGGACCGGCTCCTCGGGGTCAGCACCGCCAACCGGAGCGTACGGCTGGATAAAGATACCTTCGCCCAGCATAGAGAGACCACGTTCTCGCTGCCCGGAAAAAGAGAGATCGACTACGACTCGTTGTGGTCCGACCGCACCTGCGCCAAGAACCACGCCCGTGGCGAGTCGTTATCGGAGAGCTACCTCTACATGGACAACATCGATAAGGAGAGCTCCTTTCTGGTCGATGAGAGCCAGACCACCTACGCCTCTTGTGCCGAGTTCGGCGGCGGGCAGGTCCGGATCGGTTACCTCAAACGGGACCCGAAGAGCGGCGAAACCCTGATGGAACTCCACGAGGACTACCACGGCAGCTTCCGGACGGAAGAGTCCCTGGACTCCTACGGGAGCGGCGTCGCATTATCGAAGTACGCGAAGGGAACGGGCTTCGTGGCCGTGGATAAGAGGATCGGGGATGGCCAGAGATCCTTCGAACATGGGAGCGGTTACTACGAATCCGAGGAGCTGATCCAGACGGGCACCGTCTACAAGGACTCCCTGATGGACTACATCCCCACAGCTCAGAGAGCGGGCGGGATGGAGACGAACTACAGCTCGAAATGGTACGAGGGGATGACCACCAAAGGCAAGGAATCGGTAATATGCGAGCGCATCGACTCGGCCGACTACATAGAAAAAGAGACTGTGATGGACTCGGCCACCATGACCATCGTCGGCGAGTTCCAGGGCGGGGCCGAGATAACGGCCGTGGAGAAGACGGGCAGCACCGAGAATGAGAAGATCCGGGTGGACCAGACCTTACGCGGCCGCTATAATATCACCACATCGATCGGTATCTACGGTATACCGACGTACCTAACCCCCCATGTCAACGTGACCAAGACGGCCGCGATGCTGGACGAAGATAGGGTGCTCTTCACCATAAACGTGACCAACGACGGGAACAAAGCCCTGAGGTCGGTCTACCTCACCGACACCCTGCCAGAGGGTTTGACCTTCATCAACTCGAGCCTCCGGCCGGAGATTGAGGGACCGCGGCTCGTCTGGACCTTCCCGTCGCTGCCCATCGGCGGTTTACAGACGGTGGAGCTGCAGACCGTTCTGGAGGGGACGGGGACGGGGACGCTGGTCAACCTCGTGAACGTAACCGCCGAGTACGGGAGAGGGACCGTCACGGCAGAAGCCACGTCCGAGGTCGTCACCGACTGGCTCTCGTTCTCTGCCGGGCCCATTCCTGCGAGAGAAGAAGAAGAAGAAGAAGAAGAAGAGGAAGAGGAAGAGGAAGCTGGAGAGGTAGATGAGGCGGTGGCCGGGGCCGTCTTGCCCCTGCCGGCACCTGAGGATAAGCCAGAGGATCTGGTACTGGTCAACCTGATGATCGATGCCGACCTATATCCGTACGCGCCAGAGGCGACCCCCGAGGAGATGGTGGACCTCGAGGCAAACTCTCTTCTGGATATGATCAACGTGATCGGCCCCAAAAAGCTCAACGTCACCATCTATACGACCGGTGACTTCATATCCCAGCGTACCGGAGGCGCCCTGTACAAGCTCTTCGTCACCCAGGTCGGGTCCGATCCCCGTCATGAGCTGGCCATGCACGGCATGACCACCGACGAGCTCCTGGGTCCCATGCCCTACGGAAAGCAGTATCCGTGTCTCAGAGAGGCGAAACGGCTCGTCGAGTCGGCCTACGTCTGTGAGGGCCTGAAGATCGAGGCAAAGGGCTTCAGACCCCAAAGGTTCAACCAGAGCGAGACCACGTACAAGATCCTGGACAAGATGGACATCGTATACGACGCAGGGTTCCAGGCAGGTCTCGTATACCTCCCGGGTCACGAGGACGATACGTGGCCCTACCAGGCAGAAGGGTATTCATTCTACGCGGTACCGGTGAGCACCCACACCTTATCGGGAGAAGAGGTCTACCTCTCCGACCGTCTTGCCAAAGAGGAGCTCGGGCTGGACGGTTCCCAGTGGTACGACCTCCTCGTCGACGAGTTCGAGGAGTGCGCGAAGAACGACGACCCCATGGTGGTCGTCTTCCACAACTTCATATTCGGGTCGGATGAGGGATATCGAGATGCGTACGTGGACTTCATAGACTATGCCACATCGAAGAACGCCGCCTTCGTAACGACGCTGGAGATGGTCGAGATCGCGAAGAACGACCGCGTCTACAGCAAACTCGGCAGGTTGGAAGAGCCACCGGATCGCCGCGAGATTGTGGAGGCCCAGCCCGATAAAGAGCCTCTCGACATCTCCACCCTTTACGGGAGCTGGGATACGCCCGAATGGAACCTGACAGTCTACGAGATGGACTGCAACAAGGAGATCGAGGAGTACTACAAGCAGATGGGGTAGCAGATGGGGTAGCAAACGAGTACACAATGTTATATATTGTATACAACGAGCGAGCTGGAGATCGATGACGAAAGAGCTAGTTGTGATAGGAAGATCTAACGTGGGCAAGTCCACCCTATTCGGTCGGCTCACGGGCAGGAAGGTCAGGACCGGGCGGAGGCCGGGGGTCACCCTCGCGCCCTTCAAGGTCAAGGTCGGGAACGTGGTCTACGTGGACATGCCCGGCTACGGCTTCATGAGCGGGATCCCGAAGAAGGTCCGGGAGAAGACCAAGGACAATATCGTCCGCTACTTCGAAGACGAGGCCGACGACCTCCACCTGGTGATAATGGTCACAGATGCCTCCGCCTTTCTGGATATAGTGAGACGCTGGGAGAGACGCGGCCAGACGCCCATCGAGGTGGAACTCTTCGAGTTTCTCCATGACCTGGATCTAGACGTGGTGCTGGCGGCGAACAAGATGGACAAGGTCTCCCGTCCGGACGAGACCCTGGACGAGATCGCCGAACGGCTGGGGATGCTGCCACCCTGGCGTCAGTGGATCGACCGGATAGCACCCGTATGCGCCAAGAAAGGTGAGATCGAGCCCCTTAGAAAGATCATCCGGTCCCGGCTGTAGGAGGCCTCAAGAGGCCTGATCTTCCCGGATATGCAGACCCTGGGGGTCTTCCTGATCCGGCCTGTGGATGATGAGGTTCCGGTAGGGATAGGGAATCTCGATACCTTCTTTGTCGAAGTTCTTCTTGACAGCCTCCATGATCTCGCAGCCGGTGGTGTAGGCCACGTCCCTGTGGGGCACGTCCGCGTAGAGCCGCAGGTTCACGGCGAAGTCCCCGAGCTCGGTCACCCTCACGGTTATGTCGCGGTTCTTCAGGACCAGAGGATGTCTCTTCGCCGTCTCCAGGATTATCTGGCGGGCCTTGTCAATATCTGCGGTGTAGGCGATGCCTATGTTTATCGTCCAGGTGATCTCCGGTTTTCTGATGGTCCAGTTGATTATGGACTCGGTATCCATGACGCTGTTGGGGATCATGATCCGGCGACCGTCCCAGGTATGAATCACCGTATGCCTCAGGGTGATATCCTCTATCTGGCCATAATCGCCTTTGAAGTCGACGTAATCACCGACCCGGATGGGGTGGAAGAGCGCCAGGAATATGCCCGATACGACGTTGGAGAGGGAGCTCCTGGCCGCGAAACCTATGACCAGACCGATGACACCGGCACCTGTCAGCAGGGTGGTCGCGGCCTTGCTAAGCGGTTCTATCTGGAATACCACAAGAAGCAGGCCGATGATGTAGATCGTCGCCACCAGAAGCCTCCGGAGGACGGTACGGAGGGTATCTGCCGTCGCGATATCGATGCCGGTCACCTCCGTGCTGATCTCCGAGGGCTCGTAGGCTAAGAGCATCCGGTCCGCCGCCTTGGCGACAACATATGTGACGATAATGATCATCGCTATGGTGACAAGGCTGACCGCGACGGGCAACAGACCAACATCTACCTGAATGATCACCAGAAAGATGCCGATGACGTAGATCACCGCCGCCGACAGCTTCCGGATGACGGTGTGGAAGGTTTTCTCCGTTTCCGGATCGACGCCGATCGCCTCTGCCAGGATCACCCTGGGCAAGAGGAAGGCAAGCATCCTGTCTACCGCCTTGGCGACAACATATGTAGCGACGATGATCGCCGCTACGATGGCGAGGGTGATGGCGATGGATGGCAGATCGGCTTTCGGGAGAGCCACGTCCAGGATAGATCTTAGTTGCTCGGTCATCGAAAAGATCACTGTGGATATCTTTGAGCATATTCCTTCACCCATCGAATGTAAAGAACTCTCCGAGAAGCTACTCGATGACGCTTCCGCAGGTACCTCTGGAGATGAGGTGTTATTGTAGACGACGACATCCCCTTCCATCATGATAAAATGATTGTAATAGATACTTAATAATTCCGCTACACGCCAGCATGACGCCTTTAGTCAGCGCGGTCGCTCCAACCAGGACGGACAAGGCCGGTCAGGAGAACATCCTGATGGCCTCGTCCGCTTGATGTGACTCTTCGCCGAGCACCTTATCCACGGCCTTCGCGAAGTCCTTTCTGGTTACCGAGGATCCTTCTCTCCTTATGGCCATCATGCCCGCCTCGACGGCGATCGCCTTCAGGTCGGCACCGCTGTACCCGTCGCTCTCTTCAACTATGGCCTGGAGGTCGACGTCAGAATCAATCTTCATGCCGCGGGTGTGTATCTGGAGGATCTTGAGCCGGGCCTCTGCATTGGGCAGGGGTATCTCGAGTATCCGGTCGAACCTGCCCGACCGGAGAAGGGCCGGATCCAGGATGTCTATGCGGTTGGTGGCGGCGATGACCTTGATATCACCTCTCGACCGGAAACCGTCCAGCTCGGCCAGGAGCTGCATCATCGTCCTGTTCACCTCGGCGCTGCCGGTGGTACCGTCGCTGGTCCTGATGCCGCCCACGGCGTCGATCTCGTCTATGAAGACCACGGAAGGCGCCTTATCCCGGGCCATATCGAATATGTCACGCACCAGCTGGGCGCCCTCGCCGATGAACTTGTGCACCAGCTCGCTCCCGGACATGTGGATGAAGGTGGCCATGGAGTGCTCTGCCACGGCCTTGGCGATAAGGGTCTTGCCCGTTCCCGGCAAACCGTAAAGGAGGATCCCTTTGGGCGGCTCCACCCCGATATTGGTGAAGAGCTCCGGCCTGGTGAGGGGCAGCTCCACGGTCTCCCTGACATCCTGTATCTGCTCGTCGAGCCCGCCGATGTCGTCGTAGGTGATCTCAGGAGCCTCGATCAGTTCCATGGCCTTCGCCCTGACGTCTATGGACTTGTCCATGATCCTCACGATGGTCAGGGAGTTGTTTACGGCCACCCGGGTGTTGGGCTCCAGCTTCTCCCTGACCTCAGGAGCGGCGGCGGTTATGAACTCCTGGTTGTTGCCGTGCTGCCTGAGAAGTACGTAATCGTCACCTATCTCCACGACCGTCGCCAGGAAAAGCGGCATCCTACGAAGGAGGGAGTTCTCCTTCTTGAGCCTCTCCACCTCCCTCGCGGTCTTCTTGCCAGAGATGAGGGTCTCGACCAGCTTCGCCCTGGTATCTTCCTTCTCCATCCTAGTGATCTCGATTTCTTCGATTAGATGTTTGTTCTCGTCTTCGAGGAAGCCGATCCTCGTTAAATATAGGTCGTGAATTGACTCTTGATCAGAAGTAATCGTCGATTCGCTCATGCGTCAGGCAAAAGGATCTTCATGAATATAAATTATGCCCCTTGGACATGATCGGCGGTCGGGAAGGTTGTATGTCCCGGCCGCCGACCGAGTCTCATATCAATCCAGAGGTCCTTCTTATCTTCGGGTGTTCTGATGATAACCTTCCAGAAGTACAGCCGCCCCCCTTTCGAAGTTGTGGAGCGGAAGGGGCTGGGCCATCCCGACACGCTGGCCGATGCCGTCTCCGAGGTCGTCTCCATGGAGCTATCCCGGTTTTATCTGGACGAGTTCGGAGAGATACTGCATCACAACGTGGATAAGGTGCTCATAACCACTGGGAAGACCGATCCGCGGTTCGGCGCGGCGGCCAGGTGCTGGAGCCGCCCACGGTGATCGTAGGTGGGCGGGCGACCGCCCCTCCGGGCCGTTCTCTGGACCCGGTGATCCAAAGGGCGGTTTCCTCCCATCTGGAGTTCGCGATGGAAAGCCTGTTGGAGTTCCGGATCGATCCCCGGGTGAGAGAAGGCGCTCCTGAGCTGAGAGGCCTCATGGGCAAGGGGGCGAACGACACCTCCATAGGCGTTGGGTTCGCGCCCCTCGATCCCGTGGAGCGGCTGGTGCTGGTGCTGGAGGATGTGGTCCGGGGGATCGAAGGGGTGGGCGAAGATACCAAGGTGATGGCGGTGCGCATAGGCGAGGAAATCGACGTGGTCGTCGCCGCGGCGATCGTCTCCAGGTACGTGCATTCCCTGGAGGAGTACGAAGAGGTCAAGGCCCGGGTCCAAGACGCGGTCAAAGAGAGGGTGGAGGCGAGGGTCGCCGTGAACGCGGCAGATACCGAGAAGAGCATATTCCTCACGGTGACCGGATCCTCGGTGGAGATGGGGGGCGACGGAGCAACGGGGAGGGGAAACCGGGGCAACGGCCTGATAACTCCCATGCGCCCCATGTCCATCGAAGCCATCGCCGGGAAGAACCCCGTCAACCATGTCGGGAAGATCTACAACGTGATCGCCCAGCAGGTCGCGGAGGAGATCGCCGAGCTGGAGGGGGCAGAAGAAGCCTATGTCACCCTGGTCAGCAAGATCGGGGCACCCTTGAGCGAGCCACTCCTCAGGGCGGTAAAGGTGAAGGGAGATCCTCGCCTCTGCGAACCCCTGGAGACGAGGATCGAGGCCATCGTCGACCGCAGGCTGGAGGAGACCGGTGACCTGGTCGAAGACTTCGTGGCAGGGAAGCTCAGGGTGTACTAAGAGGCTGGTGCCAGCACCAGCTATTCTTGCGCATCTTTCTTCGCCTGCTTGATCCTCTGCTTGCCGGTGTAGCCGGTGGCTTTCAATAGGAAGTCCCTGAACCGCCGGTTGGTATCCAGCATCGTCTCTTCGCTGGCTTCGGGGTTTGCTTCGGAGATCACGGAGAGCTTCTTCTCCACGATCTTGACCTCGACCCTCTTCAACGCACCGTAGCTGGTCACCAGCATATCGCCCTCTTCGTGGACCTCTGTGAGGAATACCTCTTCCAGCACCCCTCTGACCCGTTCAATATCGGGCTTGAACCCTCTCTTGAGCCTATATTCCATGCACTTGCCCTTGGTTGTTACTCAATTATAGTTCTTTCGAGCTGTACATAAAGTATAGATTTATGTACTCAAGTAAATGTTCATGATACCAAGTCTCATGCCCGAAAAATGAAAATCGGCAGGCACAAGCAGCCTGGGTCGTCATTTTCATGGCAAATCCGACCGAATGAAGGATTTTTCTCGAAAGCAATAGTCTGTAGCACGGTGGGTGGCGTCACCCGCACATCCCGCCGCAGGCGGGCGCAGGCTTGCCTGGAGCCCCCACAACAGCAAAGAATAGACGAAATAATATGAGCCAGACCTGAAGCGCCGAGACCAGCGCCACTCCGGCGATCGGCGGGCCCTGGTCAGCGTCTCGTCCTCGTCCTCACCGCACCACCCCGCACCATATCGGCCCAACATCGGAATACAGAGACGGCTCAAAAAGTATGGACGGCGAGGCTCTACTTCACCAGCGCCACCGCCGCCACCTCGTCACCGGGCTTTAGGCGCATGATCCTCACGCCCTGGGTGGCCCGACCCTGGACCCTGATATCGCTGACGGGGATCCTTATCATAATACCCTCTCTGGTAGTGATCATCAGCTCGTCATCCTCGGAGACGGTCATGGAGGTCACCACCTCACCTTTCCTGGAGTCTATGTTCTTCATCCCTTTACCCCCCCGCCGGTGAGGTGAGTACTCCTCCAGGTCGGTGCGCTTGCCGTACCCCTCTAGGGTCACTGTCAGGAGTGCGGAGTCGGGACTGACCACGTCCATGCTGATCACCCTGTCGTCGTACTCCAGAGATACGCCCCTTACCCCCATCGATCCCCGGTTACTGGACCTGACATCCTTTTCGGAGAACCTGATAGCCTTTCCGCGACTGGTGGCCAGGATCAGCTCCTGGTGACCATCGGTAAGACGTGCGGCAACCAGGCTCTCACCCCGGAGGTTCACCGCCTTGATCCCGATTTTTCGGGGGTGACTGTAGGCCCGGATGGGTGTCTTGATCACCTGTCCCCCGCTGGTAGCCATCACGATGTACCCCTCGGAATCGAAGTTATTGACCGCTATGGCCTCGGTAATCTTCTCGTCGGCATCGAGCTGGAGCAGGTTCACTATCGCCTTGCCACGGGCTGTCCTTCCCATGGAAGGAACGTCGAAGACCCTCAGCCAGTGAGCCTTGCCCTTGTCGGTGAATAATAGTATGTAATCGAGGGTAGATGCGATGAACAGGTCGGTCACGAAGTCCTCGCTCTTTGTATCCGCCCCGATCACCCCTTTGCCTCCCCTCTTCTGCTGCCGGTAGGCGGTCACCGGCTGCCTCTTGATGTACCCGTCGCTGGTGACGGTCACCGCCACCTCTTCATCCTGTATCATATCTTCGATCTGTACCTCGTCCTCGGCGTCGACGATCTGTGTCCTCCTGGGGTCGCCGTACTTCTCGTCCAGCTCCATCAGATCAGACTTGATTATCTCCAGGACCTCATGAGGACTGGCCAGGATCTCTCTCAGCCGGGATATGGTGACCTCCAGGTCTTTGGCCTCCGACTCGATCTTGCCCTGCTCCAGGGCGGTCAGACGCTGCAGACGCATCTCCAGTATGGCCTTGGTCTGAACCTCGCTCAGATCAAAGCCCTCGGAGAGGGCGATCCTGGCATCGGCTGGCGAGGACGCCTTCTTGATCATCTCGATTATTCGATCGATATTTTGGAGCGCCAGCAGCAGCCCTTCCAGAACGTGAGCCCGCTTCTCAGCTCTGTCAAGATCGAACCGGCATCTCCGCTCGATCACCTCAGACCGGTAGGATACATAGTGGACGAGCATCTCCTTCAGAGGCAGGATCTTGGGCTGGCCATCTACCAAGACGAGGTTGGTTATCCCGTAGGTGGTCTCCAGCCGGGTATGCCTGTAAAGCTGGTTCAGAACGACCTCCGGGGTGGTCCCCGGCTTCAGCTCGATCACCATGCGTATGCCCTCCCGGTCGGACTCGTCTCTCAGGTCAGATATCCCTTCGATTCTGTCCGACTTCACCAACTCAGCCGTATCTTCCAGGACCTTGGCCTTGTTGACCTGGTAGGGCAGCTCGGTAACGATGATCCGGGGTCGTCCTTCGCTCTCGATCCTGGACTTGGCCCGAAGCTTGATTATGCCTTTGCCCGTAGAATAAGCGGCCCCGATCCCCGACCTTCCGATGATGTAGCCACCCGTGGGGAAGTCGGGCCCGGGCATGCAATCCATCAGATCTGCGGTGGTGATGTCGGGATCGTCTATCAGCTTGATCGTGGCCCTGATCACCTCTCCCAGGTTGTGAGGAGGTATGTTGGTGGCCATGCCCACCGCTATGCCCGTGGATCCGTTCAGGAGGAGGTTGGGAAGCTTCGAGGGCAAGACCACGGGCTCCTTCAGGGAGTCATCGTAGTTGGGAACGAAGTCCACGGTATCCTTCTCGATATCCTCCAGCATCTCGCCCGCGATCTTCGAGAGGCGGACCTCGGTGTACCTCATGGCCGCCGCAGGGTCGCCATCTATCGATCCGAAGTTGCCCTGCCCGTCCACCAGCAGGTAACGCAGGGAGAAGTCCTGGGCCATCCGCACCATGGTCTCGTAGATAGCGGCGTCGCCGTGGGGATGGTACTTACCCATAACGTCTCCTACGATCCTGGCCGACTTCTTGTAGGACTGGTCAAAGGTCATCCCTTGCTCGTGCATGGCGTAGAGGATCCGCCGGTGAACTGGTTTGAGTCCGTCTCGCACGTCGGGAAGCGCCCTTCCCACGATGACGCTCATGGCGTAATCGATGTAAGATGACTTCATCTCCTCGGTGATGTCGACGTCGATCTCTGTCATCGTATTCTTACCTCACACGTCCAGGTTCTTCGCTTCTCTGGCGTGGGCCTCGATGAACTCCCGCCGGGGCTCCACCAGTCCCCCCATGAGTATGGTGAAGATGTCGTCCGCCTCCAGGACGTCCTCGATGGTGACCTTCAACAAGGTCCGTCCCTCCGGGTCCATGGTGGTCTCCCATAGCTGATCCGGGTTCATCTCGCCCAGCCCTTTGTACCTCTGGATGGCCGCCTTCTTGCCGCCCATCGATTCCAGGATCCGATCCAGATCGGCATCGCTGTAAGCGTAAGTTATCATCTTCTTGTTTCTCACCTGGTATAGAGGCGGCTGGGCGATGTAGACATAGCCCGCCTCGATCAGAGGCCTCATGTATCTATAAAAGAAGGTGAGCAGGAGCGTCCTTATGTGGGACCCGTCGACGTCAGCATCGGTCATTATAACTACCTTGTGGTACCTGGACTTCTCGACCTGGAAGTCTTCGCCTATACCGGTGCCCAACGCGGTGATTATGTTCCTGATCTCCTTGTTCTTCAAGATCTTGTCCATCCTGGCCCTTTCCACGTTCAGGATCTTGCCTCGCAGAGGCAGGATGGCCTGGATGTGTCTGTCTCTCCCCTGTTTTGCCGAGCCGCCGGCAGACTCGCCCTCCACGATGTACAGCTCGCTGAGGGCAGGATCTCTCTCTGCACAGTCAGCCAACTTCCCGGGCAGACCGCCGGCACCGAGGGCGTTCTTTCTCCGGGTCAGCTCTCTAGCCTTCTTGGCCGCCACCCTGGCCCTGGAAGCCTGGGTGGCCTTATCCAGGATCTTAGTGGCCACCGAGGGGTTCTCTTCGAAGAAATCCGATAGACCGTCGGACACCAGAGACAAGACCGTGCCACTGATGGCGCTATTTCCCAGCTTGGTCTTGGTTTGACCCTCGAACTGCGGATCGGGGAGGCGGACGCTTATCACCGCCATCAGTCCCTCCCTCAGGTCCTCGCCGGTGAGCTTGGCCCCGTTTTTTAGCAGTTTGTTGGACCTGGCATAATCGTTACCGGTCTTGGTGAGGGCTGCCTTGAAACCACTCAGATGAGTGCCGCCTTCCCGGGTGTTGATGTTGTTGGCGAAGGTAAGGATCCCCTCGCTGTAGGAGTTGTTGTACTGGAGGGCCGCCTCTATGTAGGTGCCGTTTCGCTCTCCGGTGACATATATGGGGGTGCTGTGGAGTACCTCTTTGTTTCTGTTCAGATGCTCTACGAAGGATACGATACCGCCCTCGTACTGGTACTCCCTCTCCTTTCCGCTCTTCTCATCCTTGATGGAGATCTTGAGCCCGCGGTTGAGGAAGGCCATCTCACGCAGCCTGGTAGAGATGGTATCGAAACTGAACACCACCTCATCGAATATGCTAGGATCGGGTTTGAACCTGACCAAGGTACCCGTGTGATCAGATACGCCATGGACCTCCAGATCCGAGACCGGTATTCCGTGCTCGTATCGCTGCCAGTAGACCAGGTTGTTCCTCCTCACCTCCACCTCCAGCCACTTGGAGAGGGCGTTCACCACGGAGACACCTACACCGTGCAGCCCGCCCGATACCCGGTAGGACTTATGATCGAACTTCCCTCCCGCGTGGAGCATGGTCATCACGATCTCCACAGCGGGTTTCTTGTAATGACTGTGTATGTCCACGGGAACGCCCCTGCCGTCATCTTTGACGGTGACGCTCCCGTCCTCGTGAAGGATCAGGTCGATCTCTGAGCAGTGACCTGCCATGGCCTCGTCTATGCTGTTGTCGACTACCTCATATACCAGATGGTGCAGACCTGTCGTGTTGGTACTCCCGATGTACATGGCAGGCCTGCGCCTAACAGCGTCCAGGCCTTCCAAGACCTGTATCTGACTGGCGTCGTAGTCCTCGATTACGTCACTCAAGGGCGAGTATACCTCCTAATAACATAAATAACTTCTAATCAAATTATCCTATTATATATAGTAGTTTCGCTCACCAGAACCGGTAAACGGCACCCTCGAAGTGCACAACCATTGTATTTTTATAGTACATAAAGTATAACTTTATGTGCTCAAGTAAATGTGAGCATAAGCGAACATTTTCTTGGTGTATTGTTCTGGTTGGAGCATTCCAGATCAGTTACATTTATGCGGGTTGACGATGGTCGGCTGAATAGTTACGAATAAGTTTACATAAGCTACTCTTTGCCCCTCTAAATTCGTGCCGTATCATAGCTACTCAAATTTCACGTCACCGATACCGATGAGCCTGAGTTGTCAATTTATTAATGCCACCTGCCATTGCTTTGCCAATTTTGTCGCCGTATCTGGCGATGCTCGAACCAATGAGCGAAAGAATAATTACATAAGCAATGACGAGCGAAGATAATAACTCTGAAACGCCCACCCCGGTTCCGATTGCAACAGCCAGCAGCACGATCGAAAACTCACCTCTTGGCGTTGTATATGCTCCAATTATCAACCCTTTTTCAAGCGAGTCATGCACACGCATCCCAATAATTGCGCCACTGACGAACTTTCCTAATATGGACAGAGTTATGAGGGTAAGGAGGGCGATGACAAAATTTGCTGAGGGTAACCCTGAAAGTTCGATCGGTAACATCATGCCGAAGGAGAAGAAGAAGATGGTGAGGAATAAGTCCTTAAATGTGATAATGGCACCGAAGGGCCGCTTGAAGGACTCGACTCCGGATAGTGCTGAGCCGAGGAAAAATGCAACAAGTTCCACAGAAACGCCCAGGTGATGTGCAATTGCCGAAAATCCAAATATGAGTGCAAAAGTAAGCAGTATAGGTATTTCATCATCACGCTCAAAAAGAGGCGATATGAAGTTGCTTAGCCTTCCGATTATAGCCAGGAGGAGTACAATGAACAGCAAAGCCGTTGCCAAGGAAATGGGAATCGCGGAGGAGTTGCCGACCATAATGGAAGTCAGCACCACGAGCAGAATCACCAATATAATGTCCTCGAAGACCATCAGCCAGACAACAGTCTCAGCCTCTGGGTGAATCAGCCTTTTGTTCTCTATCAATGTGGTTATGACTATTGCAGAACTGCTGATGTAAACTGCTGATGCGAGTATGAACGCCTCTATCAGGGTTAAGCCAATTAATAGTCCCAGCGAAAAACCTGCAAAGAAATTCACTATGAAGTCGGTGCAACCTGCCAATAACCTCCCATGCTCTTTTAAGCCTTTGTAGTGGAACTCATGCCCTATGTAGAATAATAGAAAGATTACACCGATTTTACCCAGCCACTCGACGAAATCGTATGAGGTTATTAGATCGAAGCCGCTCTTACCCAGGAATATTCCTGCGATTATATATACCGGGATCGCGGTTTGCCTCAGATGTTTCGATACCAGTCCGAGAACTAGGCAAGAGATCGTTACAATAGCCAAATCCAGCAGAAAAGTCATTTAGATCCGAAAACCTCCCGCTCACATGCTTTCATTTGCTCATGCTCACCTATCGCCACTATCATGTCCCCTGCTTCAAACACCGTTTCCGCTGGCGGGCTGATGATGCTCTCTCCCCTTCTCGAAATTGCGGTTATCGTAACGCCTGTTCTCTTCCTGATCGCCAAATCCGCGATGCTCTTTCCTATCATACCCTCTGTTACCGGATATACATGGATGTTTATTTTACGGTCCGAAATTTCAGGTAATGTGACCTCGACGTCTTCACGCTCTATTGTAAGCACCGTTCCGGTCAGAACACCTCCGACACGTCGTGCTTCTTCCGGGGTCAGCCTTGTAACTGAAGGCGTCTCAGCACCTGCTTCTAAGACGTATAACTCTATCTCGCCGGTCGTCAGAAATATAACCGCTACTTTATCCCCTTCTGAACTTTCTAGTTCATACTTCGTGCCTATATCGGGAAGCTCAGTGATTCGCATGATGTTACCCCCATCTGTTACGTTTATACTAGGATTTGCATCCTTTCATATGGGACCTTCACCGCCCATGTTCTCCAGATTCTCAGTTAAACTACCTATTCTGTGTGTTTAAATAACCATCCAGTGACCCTATTGCTATCGTTTTCTTTTACAAAAATGCTGAGCTTTGATGCCGTTGAGGCGGAATGTCCAGTCTCCAAACAGATCGCCACCTTTACCCCCTCCTCCTCTTGGGCGATAGGACAATGGATATCAGAAACAAGGCCACGCTCATTATCACGATAGAGCTGCCCAGAGGCACGTCCCACTGGAAGGAGAATATGATCCCGGTGACGCTGGAAGCCAGCCCAAAGAGGGGCGCGAGAAATATTATGTTCTTCATGTTGTGGGAGAACTGGTAGGCTGAAGAGACCGGGTTCACCATCAGGGCGAAGATGAGGAGGCCTCCTATCAGCTTCAAGGAGACCGAGACCGTGATCCCGCATAGAAACAAGATGGCATAATAGAAGGGCCTGGTGTTGATTCCAGACTCTTCGGCCAGCTTCCGGTCCAGCATTATGGCCAGAAACTCCTTGTAGAAGAGACCAATCACTCCGATCAGAAAGACGCTCAGCCCACCCAGCCTCATCAGGTCGGAGTCGGTGATGCCCAGAACGCTACCCCAGAGTATGGAGAGAGCCGTGCTGCTCATGGCCGACCCGGGGATTATGCTCAAGAAGAACAGCCCCAGGGCCATGGTCAAGGAGAACATGGTTCCCAGGATTATGTCCGCCTGCAACCTGGCCCGCTCCGCCACCGGTCCCAGTATCAGTGCCACCAGGGTGGACATCCCCAGAGCCATGAGAAGAGGGTCTCTGGATATGGCCAGACCCAGGGCAACACCGGCGAAGGCTGCGTGGGACATGCAGAACCCCATGGAAGATAGGTTCATGCGTACTATGAAGACGCCTATCAGAGAGCAGACCAGGGCAGCCAGAGACGCGCCCAGGATAGTGTTCAGAAATATGTGTGCGGGCAGCTCTATCATGAATTATCCTTCGGAGAAGGCGTGCCTGAAAAGAGAGGAGGACAACATCTTCTGGGGCGGGGCGTCTCCCAGGATCTTTCCGTCTTTGAGCAAGACGATCCGGTTGCAGTCAGGCGGGATATGGTTCAGCTCGTGGATCACCATGAGGGTGGTCAAGTTTCGGGTCCGGTGAAGCTCGCAGATCTTGGAGGAGATCTCCTCCGTAGCCCTGTAATCCAGGTTGGAGTAGGGCTCGTCCATCAAGAGGATTCGCGGCTCCTTGGCCAGGGTCCGGGCCAAAAGGACCTTCTGCACCTGGCCTCCGGAAAGCTTGCCTATGGGGCGGTCCCAGAGATGAAAGATCTCCATGTACTCCGCCGCCCTCCTGGCAGCGTTCCAGTCGGTCTCGTTTGGCCTCCTGAACAATCCTATCCTCCCGAACCGACCCATGATGATCACGTCCTTGACCAGATACGGCGTGGACTCGGGAAAGGTATGCTCCTGGAGCATGTATCCCACCTGGCGCCTCACCTTCGGACCCCTGGTACAGACGTCTTCGTCCAGGACCGTCACCCGGCCCATCTTATAGGGCAAGATCCCGTTTATGGTCTCAAGAAGGGTGGTCTTCCCTGCGCCGTTAGGACCCAGAACACAGACCAAATCGCCGGGCCATATCCTCAGGTCCACCCCCTTCAGGGTGGCGTTCTTCTCGCCTTCGTAGACGGTGTCCACGCCCAGCATCTCGATAACGGGCCTCATGGACGCCTCATAGCCGTTCGAAGAGATCTTCGTCAAGCCTTTCGGAGATATTCCAGGCGAACTCCTCCAGGGAAGTGTAGGCGGATGACTCTATCTCTTCCAGGACAGCATCTCTGACACGAAGGGTCACGCTCCCGCCATTGGCGGCAAAAGTGGCCTCGGCCAGACCCAACGGTTCTGTAGAGATGTTCCCTTTGCCCATGGTGCACCCTGTGGATATCTGGATCCCGTCCACCAGACAGGAGAGCGGAGGGGTCGTTCCGGCCTTCACCCGGACTTCTATGTCCTTATGTCCCGAAGAGTTGAGGTCCTTGAGCGCCAGCAACCCCATCCTGATCCCCAGGACCAGGAAAGGACCCAGATGGCCGTGGAACTCGGTACCCCGTTCGATTATACCCTCGAGGGAGACGTTATGGGGATCGATGCTATTCATCTGCAACCTTACCACCAGGGAAATATTCGTAAATTATCTTATGAAATTACCAATTAGTATACTCAATATTTAAGATTGCCGCTATTAGCTTTTCAAAAATCAGATCTTGTCGAGAACTTGATAGTGCAAATCAACTACACGACCAAGGATAGCTATAAACATGTGATTAACATTTAGTGTGAAAAAATATCAAAATATTATCTACCGAACCACGATGGTATTTTAGAGGATTATTATGACTTATGAAGATGTGAAAAATTTGATGCTGACAGGATCGATGTAGTATCCGGAAACCTCTTTCAGGACGATATAGGCCATAATTATGACGTCGTGTTTTTCTTTTACAATCCCAGTGGCAAGAATCCCCATATAGTTGCCAAGATATAGATAGAGTGTGAGTGAGTGAGAGTAAGAGTAAGAGGATGGATATGACAGGTTTCCCTCCGACGGCCGTGTTACCATAATTCTTATATATGTTAATCTGAGATCTTCAAATAGGTGAAAGTATGAATAAAGTAATATGGGCATTGATGTTTGTGGCAGTTCTGCTAGCTCCTTCTGCCGCAGGAGAAGATCCCCTCAAGATCGTGGCCACCACCACCGTCCTGGGAGACCTGGCCAGTCAGGTTGGTGGCGACCAGGTCGAGGTCACGTCCATAGTATCCGCGGGCGTCTGCCCCGGTCACTGGGACCTCAAACCCTCACAGCTGCAGGACATAACGGAGGCAGACGTAATAATCCAGCATGGGATGGAAGCCTGGCTCGCCAACCTGGTGAGCGATGACCAGAGGTTGGTAAAGCTGCCGGGACCGTGGAACACCCCACAGATGGCCGTCGAAAAAGTCCAGAAGATCGACGAAGTGCTGAAGGAGGTGGACCCTGTAAACGCCGATCTCTACGACCAGAGAACCCAAAGGTTCGTGGAGGAGATAGAATATATAAAAGATGACCTTGCCCAGAGGGCCGAGGAAAAGAACACGGCCGATATCGAGGTCCTATGCATGGAATGGCAGTCCGGCTTCGTATCCTGGATGGGGTTCAACCTGACCCAGACCTACGGATCTGAGGAGACCCTCTCCGTAAAGGACGTGAACGATCTCATCAACATCGGCAAAGAGAAGAATGTGGCCCTGGTGGTCGCCAACCTCCAGAGCGGCGTGGACCTCGGCGTCCAGATGGCAAAGGAGATCGGCGCAGAGTACGTGATCCTGACCAACTTCCCCGGCGCCGTGGAGGAGACGGAGACTCTACAGGATATGATGCGATACAACGGAGAGCAACTTCTGAACGCTATCTGACCCTGGATAGTAATTGCATCGAAAAGCTTATTACCAAATAAGAGGTATTGGTGCGTGAGGGCGTGTTTTGCCTGTTGGAACCTCATAAAGAATCACGCCCGCCATAGGACAGTAAGACAGAGGAACACAGTCTTCCGACAAAAGAAGGTGCTTGAGCAGAGAGGTAATCGTTCTCTCCTACCAACCTCGATAAACGAAGCTCAAGCATCCCTTTCATATTCTGTCGAGGCTACAGGTCCAACACCTTGGCCATCTTATTCTTCCAGGCCCGGACCTCATCTGCGGTCACCGCGTCGATCGCCCCCTCGAACTCGGGCATGGCTACGCTCCATCCCACCTCGCCACTGCTGATGCCGAGAAGATCGGCCCGCCACTCCTCCTCGCGGGAGTGGTAGACCATGAGAGGATGGATTACCGGGACGCCCAGATCCTCCAACGCCCGGCGAGACTTGTCCACGTCTCCGGCGTGGAAGATCGACTGGAGGTTGATCAGAACACCGAGCCGCCCCGGACGTAATATTCGCTGGCTCTGGAGACCACCCGGAGAGGGATGGTGGAGAGGGACCAAAGAGAGGGATCATGACCGAATACCACCACAGGCACGCCCTCGTCTGCGCTCCCCAGAACCTCGCCCCACTCGAACTCGTGGGTGGGATGAAGAAGGATCGGATCTGCAAGAGACTCGATGCACTGCTCCAATTTTTCCGGCACCTCCAGATCCACCGTGGTCCACGCCACCAGATCCGCGCCGAGGTTTCCGGCCGCTTCGACGAGCAGCGCCACATCGCTCGCCCAGGTTATCGATATCAACCTCATATCATACCTCGTTTAGATAAGGTGTTATTCTTTGACTGTTGGTTGTATAGCTAATTTAAATAGATTTATATGCGTATTAACCAACACCATCGCGAGTATGCTCGATATGATCTGTCAATATCGTTGGTTGTAACACGATTCTTGGTCAAGTGTTAAATTCTGTAAATATTTTACTGGGTTGATTTTACATAATTGCTCATACTAAATACCGATAGGTTGTTAAATCATGCACGTTGGGTGAAGACACAGATAATGCGGTACTACCGTCTTAAGTGTGATATGGGGGCATGGGGCTGATCGGTTTCTGGGACGCAGATCCCGTTTCCGAAACTGGTGCCCATTCATGAAAAGTTATGTTTATTGTGACAATGTCAAGCTAAGGGACGTACCCGATGTGTACCTTGCGATATCCTGCCTGCTCATCGCCTCGACATCCCTTCCGTCCAGGAAGATGGACTCCTTCGGCTTGAGTATCCGGTCGATGTACTTGATGAGCGTCGTTTTGCCGGAAAGGATAAATCTCATCAAAAACAGGGTGTGCCAGTCATGTTTGCGGAGTACGTCCAGGCAGCCATGGAGCGGGCTCATTATGAGATTATAGATGACGAAGAGCCTTTCTATAGTGAGGTGCCGGAGCTTAAGGGCGTGTGGGCTACAGGCAAGACTCTGGAAGAGTGCCGAAAGAGTCTCAAAAGCGGCATTGAAGGCTGGATAGCACTCAGGCTAAGGATGGGCCGGGCCATCCATCCGATAGGCGGCGTCACGATCAACGTATCGACGGAGCCGGTTAGTGTCTAGGATTGTCCATACCCTGGTTCAGACCAGGAGTATAATGTGGAAAGGGTCATTTCACCGAGGTCAACGATAGGTTTACATCGCCTTAAGCTCAAGCTTTTTGGCACGCTCTCTCGTCTTCACCCTTATCCTCTGGGCTAGCTCAGCCAATATCTCCTTCGAAAGTGGTCTTGGGGTCACCCTCATCCCATTATCGAGAATTGCTGTGGCAAGCTTCCTGAAACTATCTGCAATGGCGGAATCCGGTGCATACTCGATTATCGTCATACCATACAGTTCGCTCTCGGTAATCAACGGGTCGCTGGGGATTGCACCCACTACCCCTGATCCAACGCTTCTCGCAAACTCTTCCACAAGATCCAAGTCATCGATTACGCCTCTCACGTTGTAGATGATCCCACCAAGTGGTGATCCCTTTCTGCCTGCATGGCGTTCGATACCTTTGCAGATGTTATTCGCTGCGTATATCGCCAGATAGTCTGCAGAGGTAACTATGAAGACCTCATCTGCGAGTCCCTGCCGTAGTGGCATGCCAAAGCCACCACATACAACATCCCCAAGCACATCGTATATTATCACATCGAGATTTTCATCATAAACCCCGAGTCTCTTCAAAAGGTCGACCGCGACTATGATGCCCCTGCCTGCACATCCCACAGCAGGCTCGGGTCCACCAGCTTCGACGCACAGAGTCCCCTTGTATCCTTCGTAGACGATCTCATCAACATCAATATTTTTACCGCCAATAATCTCTGCAAGCTCCATCTTTGCGCCGCCTTTCTCCCTTAGCACGTCCAGTACTGTCGGGATATCCACATCGCCTCTCAGGTTCCGCGTGCAATCTGCTTTTGGATCGCAACCCACATACATAACCCTCAACCCCTTCTCAGCATAAGCTGCTGCGAGATTGGAGGCTATTGTTGATTTTCCTATCCCGCCTTTACCGTAAAATGCGATCTGTCGTGCTTTCTTCATCCTTCTACCTCCTCCAAAGTTCTTGTTATGATTGAGTTTATGATGGTCTCACAGAGATGCAACGTCCCCTTGAATCCGGCATATGGCATATCTGTGATCGAGACCTCGTCAAGCACGGGATAGGATATCCTGATCAAAGATGCTTTGAGGTCAGATGCCACCTTTTTCTCAAAGGTTGAGCCAAAGATTGCGCTCACCCCAGCTTTTTTTAAGGCATCATTCATCTCAAACCGATCTGGTTCGATCATCACTCTCCCAAAGTGATCATTCCCATCTTCAATTATATCTGATGTAAGGTGATTTTTTGAGGAGATGGCCAGGATCTTTACATTGAGACCCAATTCATCGCTCAAAAACTCTGCCAGATCAAAAGCCCTACCGGCCTCTCCTATTACCGCAACCGGCATAGCGTATATTCCTTGCAGGAACATATACACTCTTTCTATACCATCTTTAACCAGTTCAACCTCTCTATCAACTAATTCTGTATCAATCTCCCTGTCCAACCCATTTGCTACACTTTCAAGGAACTCTATGCTCTTTTTTATACCAAAAGGAAAGGATACTGTGATATATGGAATATCAAACCTCTCACGCATGATCCTTGCACATGCAAGTCCATCGCCGCCCAGTACAACGTTCAGTGATGCCTTTGGCGCATTCTTAATCTCATCGAAATTTGCATCGTTCAAGATTGTGTTGATCTCTATTCCCTGGTCTTTCAACATCCTCTTGATCTCTATGACGTCACCATGTGCATTGATGTCATCGGTCTTGATACCGATCAGATTTATCTTGCCCGATGGTCTTTCATGTGGGATCATATAGTCTGTAACTTTTGCCAGAGTTTCCTCATAACCGATCCATGCAGGCCCCTCATAACCACCAGTGTCCATGGTGATTAAATCAGCAGGAATCTTCTCCTTCATCAAGGATGCAACACCGTGGATGTCATCGCCCATGATGACAGGTGCACTGCAATTGAGTGCAGCGATCAGCTGAGGCTTGAAATATTCGTAATAAAGCTGTATTGCAGAGGCGAGCCGTCCTTCGGCACCGTACACCTCATCACTCGACCTGAAGCCGCTGCCGACTACTCTCACATTGTTCTGGTCTGACCCCAGCGTTTTTAGAAGGAGTGCCCCACAGTGGCATCCTGTTCTCCCGTGAACGATGGTGATCGAATCTCTTATGCCGTGAATCGCTCTCAATGCACCAACGAGCTTACAGTCATGCAAGGGATCATATATTAGGCTCATCTATTATGACCTCCGACGGTTTGCGATCCTCGCATACTCGCCCGTCATCAATTGCACCAGATCTAAGCTGGTTAAATGCCAGGGAAAGCTTTGCCCAGTGTGGCGTCATATTATAGGCGTGGGGATCATATTCCAGCATGCTCAGTAGTGGTGTTCTCTTTTGAGCCGTTCCAAGTGTCTCTTTTAACAGCATGCAGAGTTCTACCGGACATTCAAACCCCACTCTCTGGTGATTGAGCATAAAACCGGTTGGGTCGAAGGTTCTTATCCCCTCTCTATTATAGAGATGAGAAGTTGTACTCGGTGCAATTACAAGATCGGTTCCACTCCGTTTAACGGCCTCGATCTCTTCTTCAATCGTTGGATTTACCAGCGGTTCTGGATCAAATTCGTACTTATTTGCGAGGTTCATATTCAGATCCACAATCTCCTCGATCGCCTCCTCGGTCAGCCTGTGTTCAAGAACCTGCATCCTGTATATCAGGATGCTCACCTCCACACCAACATCCTTGAGCAGGCTCAGACCAAGCCCGTGCATGCCACCTGTGGCCGCGACCTTTATGCCTTCAAGATCTTTTTTAAGCACAGAAAGCCTCTCTTCGGCCTCTCTTCTCCTGTTTCTGATCACTTCTTCGGCCATTCCTTCCTTCCCCATCAGCTTTGCAATATCCATGAAGACGCGAGAGCTTCCTGCGATTCCGTAGGGGCTGAGGAGTTCTGGATCCTTGTTTTTATCGTATTGGTCCCATCCCAGAATCTCGTAATGTTCGACTCCAGATCGCTCTTTCATCAGTTTGGCCCAGGACATTGGATAATCGGTTATGTTAAGATCTGCTCTGTTTAGCTCATAAAGATCTTCTACTCGTGTGTGATCAAAACAGACCTTGTTTACTTTGATTCCCATATCACCAAGAACGGATGTCATCTCTGCCACTTTAACGCCTGCACCATGGATCGGAAAGGTTACGATGTTCACGGAACCCTCATTCTTCTCAACCTCTTTGTTGCCATTACAGAGCATCTGATCGGTGATCGCATAGAGTGCATCCTGATATCCAATCGGTCTTGATCTCCCAACGAAATCTCCTGTCGAATAGACGACCTTGCAGTTCACTTCTTCCTCGACGTTTCTTATGGCAGCATCGAAGTCATCTCCGATGAGGTCACTCGGACATGTGGTAATCACTAAGATCAGATTTGGACGGTATCTTCTGTAGGTCTCTACGATTCCCTGGCTCAGCTTCTCTTCTGCACCATACACCACATCCACATCGTTCAGATTTGTGCACGGAGTCGTATAGAAAGGGGAATATGGTCTAAATGGGTTTATCTTCCTCTGAAAGGCACATCCAACCGGACCATGAATCAAAGGCACGGCGTCCTCGATGGCACTTGCAACCAGCAATGACCCCGCAATTTTTCCTGGTATTGCTGTTATTCCATGCAAGGGTATGGTGCTATATGTACTCACAAATGTCCCCAAAAACGACGATTCGTTCTCGGAAATCTCATTCTTCTCTCGAACTTCAGTTGCCATTATACTACCTCCATATTTATCTACACCTCACCCCTGCCGAAAAGATACGCCGCAAACAGAACAACAACCACATCAAAGAAGATGAGCACACCAAGATCATGCCATAAGCTGAAGCTCCCTGTGCCGATCATGAGTAGCCGGAGCCCATCCACACCATACGTGAGTGGATTAAGAACCACAACAGTTGAAAGCCATCCAGGTAGCTTTTCGACCGGGAAGAAAGCACCACTCAGGAAGAATATGGGCATGACAATCAGCTCCACGATCAGTCCGAACCCTTCCATGCTCTCCATCTTCGTTGCAATAGCAATCGCAAGTCCTCCGAATCCGATGGCTATCAAGCTTATGATAACCAGCATACCGCAGTAGTCGATGATGCCTATCCGTATCTCCAGCACCACACAGAGAAGGATGGTTATCAGTATCGCTCTGATCAGGGATGTCGCCATGCCACCAAGAAGCTTTCCCATGACGAGAGAAACCCTTGATACCGGAGCAACGAGCAGCTCTTTCAAGATTCCAAACTCCTTATCCACGATGATGGACATACCAGAGAAGGTCGATGCGAACAATACCGTCATCGCAATTATTCCTGGCGCCAGAAATGCTGCATAGCTGATCTCGCCATACCGTACCCCGAATGCCGAACCAAGTCCAAGTCCGAATGCACAGAACCAGATGAGCGGCATCGCCACCGATGCCACGATTCTTGACTTTGCACGCAGGAACCGTATAACCTCTCTCCGGGCGATCGCACGTACCGCCCTCATATCGGCTCGCCATCTCACACCGGGACTCATCGCAGCCTCCCGAATCCCATCGGATGATTGATTCTGTTTGCGGATATCCGGTCTCGCGTATCTCTGCCAGTATAATGGAGAAAGACCTCGTCCAGCGTTGGGCGGACACAATCTATGACCGATTTCAACTCGTCTGGCATGCCGATAGCAACGATCTGCCCATGATCGATGATTGCGATTCTGTCACAGAGTTTATCGGCCTCGTCCATGTAATGGGTGGTTAGAAAAACCGTGAGCCCCTCATCTCTTCTGAGCGACTCGATGTGATCCCAGATCCTCTGCCGTGTCTGGACATCGAGCCCCAGTGTCGGCTCATCGAGGAAGAGAACCCTCGGATTGTGAATCAGCCCTCGTGCAATCTCCAGCCTCCGCCGCATTCCGCTCGAATACTCCTTTATGACAGACCCTTCCCACCTCTTCAGGTCAAAGAGCTCGAGGAGATTATCGACCCGGTCCGTGCTGACATCATATATCCCGGCATGAAGCTGGAGATACTCCCTGCCAGTCAGCCAGTCATCGCTCGTATGATCCTGAAAGACCACGCCGATCTCCCTTCTGATCTTCCCCTGTTCCTTTGAGATATCAAATCCGCAGACTGTAGCCCTGCCATCACTTGGGCGCAGGAGTGTTGTGAGCATCATGATCGCAGTCGTCTTTCCAGCACCGTTCGGACCGAGAAACCCGAATATCTCACCTGCAGACACCTCAAAACTTATGCGATCCACTGCTGTGAAATCTCTGAATCGCTTTGTGAGGTTTACTACTTCGATCATCTTATCTCGCGATCTTTGCAAGGGTGCGCCTCAACATCACAGTGGCACGCTCTTATTTCTTCAGGCGTGCACTTCTTTGGATCATGTTCATAATTCTTCAAGCATCCTTCGTGCCTACGCATTTATATCACCTCCATTATAATGTTTTAGAAGATTTTTAAGCTCCTCGGCCGATCTTACGGGTGGTGGAGATGAGACCAGTATTGCATTTGCGGTTGCATCTTGTCGATTCTTGATGCCTACCTCTGTATTGGGCGGCACCAGCATTGCGGTCCCACCGCCTATAGTTACCGTCTCACTTCCGAATTTCACCTCCAGATCGCCACTCAAGCAATAGATAACACCTTCCATAGAATGGGCATGAGGAGAGACCTCAAGACCTGCTGGGATCTCAAGATGGATAACTGCCAACCTCTCGCCAAATATCAGCGGCTTCATCACACCCTCCGAAGTCTCCAAACCTTCAACTTCATCGATATTTTTTATCTCTATTCCCATTTTATTATCCCTCCTTTTTTGCAATTACAATCGTTGAAGGATCTTCTGGCGTCGCGATATCAATCATCTGCACGTCAGAAAACCTATTTTCTTCCAGTAAATCAGCGAATTCGTCTTTGGTATATACATGATGAGGATATCCAAGAATAGATAACCAAAGATGCCATAATGTAAAGGTAACCGAGCTTTTTCCATCATCAATCATCCAGTGATTGGATATCAGGACCCCTCCATCGTTTAATGCTTCATATATCCTTTCCAAGAGCTCATGAATAGGTTCTTTGGTGTGATAGAACCCTGAATGTGAGACAAAAATAACATCATACCCCTCACCGAAGCCATCGCTATCGAAGTCTCCTGTCATTACTCGTACCCTTTCTTCCAATCCATATTGGGAGATGAACTCACTGGTTACCTCAACCACCGGTGGAAGATCAAATACAACCGCCTCAAGTTCTGGATTGAGTTGAGCAAAGGCGATGGCATATAGACCATGTCCACCGCCGAGGTCGAGTAGCTTTCTTGCACTTTTGAATTCGGGTATATCCCTGACTTTTTTAACTACTCTCTGGAGAGGACCACGCGTACTTGCTTCTGCCATTGATAGAATGAAACCTTTGTCAAATGCGCCCTTATTTTCATCAGGTTTTTGCGGTATGCCACCATCTCTCAGCGCTTGACCGAGCTTTGGCCAGGCATCATAAGCCGTCGCATAAAGATTGACCAAGTTGCCTTGATAAAACGGTCCATCCTTTACAAGAAAGGTTCTTGCTAATGTGGTATTGGTATATTTACCGTCTATTTCTGAAAGAAGCTGTAACGCAGCTAAAGCATCTAAGAACTTGTTTGTGAGCTCGAAGTCGGTATCAATCTCCTCAGATACTTCCTTTGCAGTCTTCGGCTCTTCAAGCAAGGAAAATATATCATACTCTATGGCAGTATATAGTACCTGCGATGCTTGATAACATTTCGCCATATCATCTATCGGTCTTGGATCGATTTTGGGTTCAGGTATATTCTTATTCATTTTTATCCACGCTCATTTGATCCTGGTATGTGTGAGTATATCTCCTCGATGGTGATCAAAACAGCGGCTTTTGGTCTCAATCGTTTATGCATTTCACTTATTCTACGAGCTCTTTCGCTTATTTCCTGATCCTCTATATTTCCAAGGGATGCTCTTCGTTTCTCAGCTTTATTCCTCATTATATCAAAAGCCTTCTCGTAAACCTCACCGCTTTTAAAGATCTTTGCTGTACCCTTCAACTGGTAGGATTTCAGCCTTTTGATGTCTGTGAACGATATTGCAACCAGTGGATTCTCTTCGAGATTCTTTCTCGTCTTCTTGAATAGCACGTCCACAATCAGCACTTCTTCATCGCTTATCGCATGTGCCAGGCCTATGGGGACCACATTTGGCTTTCCCTCTTTTGTAGAGGTTGCTAAATAAACGATATTTTCATCCAGCATTTGCTTTATTTCCTCACTCACTCTCATTGTCCTTCCTCCACCATATCACAGCACTTCTCGTTTCATGTACCGATCAGAGTATCCAGTCCTCTTTAACCAGATTTTCTGATAGATATGATGTGATACCTTTTTCTGCATCTGGTGAGGATATATCGAGGTTATCTTTTCATTGATCTATAGCCTCATCCAAGCTTGAAAAACGCTGTTTATCCTTTGTCTTTGAGATCTCAGCATTCGCGCCCATCCCAGGATTCCATCATATCTCCATGTCGCTTTCTCATGTCGCTTTCTCCATGTCGCTTTCTCCATCGCTTCCATCCACATATTGCCCTCCGCCCCACCTTCGAGTTTCATACTTCCTTATTCCCTATAATGATCACAGACGGACTTGTTTGAGAGGATATATCCAGAACACGGACATTTGAAAATTCTGCGCTCTTTAATAGCTCGATATACTCACTTTCAGTGTAAATATGGTGCCGATCTCCCCACAAGGATAGCTTGAGATCAAAGAGAACCGATGTGGGTGGAGCGGTTCGATCATCGTTTAAAATCCAGTGCTTGAGCGTGATTGATCCACCATTATTTAGCGCATCGTATACCTTTTTCAAAACACTCGAAAGTTCATCCGGCTTTCGATAGAAGACATCAGATGCGAAGATGATGTCATACCCACTCTCAATTTCATCTTCAAAGAAGTCTCCTCCGATAACCCCGATCCTTCCGTTCATACCATACATTTCGATGAACTCTTTTGTAACCTCTGTCACATGTGGCAGGTCAAATACCGTGGCCTTAAGGTCTGGATTTATCTCAGCAAATGCTATTGCATAGAGCCCGTGCCCACCGCCAAGATCAAGAAGCTTTCTCGCTTTCTGGAATTCGGGAAGGACAGATACCTCTTTCACGGTTCGATGAAGGCTTCCCCGCATTGAACCTTCGGCCATTGCCAGAATAAAACTGGGATCGAATACATCTTCAAACCTTCCATCCTTCTCTTCTTGGATATCTCCTTTCAGGATTGAGTTCAATTTTGACCCATTGTCAGAGTTCCTTCCAGAAAGTCTGAGTAGATTGCCTTGATAAAACGGGCTGCTCTTCATAAGAAAGGTGGAGGCTAGCTTCGTGTTCGCATATCT
>JAUWQF010000037.1 GCA_030611205.1 Methanothrix sp. | reverse complement strand
GACCTCCCACCGCGATGGTAACGGCACGTTTCAGTCCAGTATGGGTGGAATACTCGTTGAGGTAGATGGCTGCACCGATACCCAGGGGGGCTGATATCAACATGGCACCGGTCACCAGCCAGAAGGTACCCTCGATGCAGGTGCTTATCCCGCCTTCCTGCCCCAGACGGATGTGGGGCTCGGTGAGAAACTCCCAGCTTATGGCCCCGATCCCTTTGTAGAGCAATAAAAATAGGACCCCTCCCAGGAGAAGGATGGTGAAGACCGCCGAGAGCCTGATCATGGTGAAGACCAGTATCTCTCTCCCCCTCTGGTTGTACCTGTAGATGAGGTTGATCGAGTCCTTGATCAGCAGGAAGCTGGCCAAGAGTACCAGGAATGAAAGAACCAGCTCGTGTCTGAATACCGCGCTCAGTCCGGCAAGCGTGATCTCGCCACCCGGGTAAAGTGTGCCGGTGGTGATCAGGAGGACGAGGGCCAGAGAGAATACCTGGTCTCCGATCAGGTAGATGACCCTGTCAAACCGCCAGATCGTCCGATCGCTCCTGTAAAGGCCCATCGCTGAAGAGGATATGAGCACGATAGATGCCAGCAGCCCTCCTGCCCATAACGGGGTCGGCAGGGTTCGCTCAGGCTGAACAGCCAGATAAAATAGTGACGAAACCAGCATGAGCCCGGATATAACAATCGCCGCCACGGGAGCGATCCGTACCTTCATTCAATATTCTCCGAATTTCTTCTGGATCATGGACCGGACCAGATCCGCAGAGATGTTCAGTATGGTGACGATGACCAGGAGCACGAAACCCACCGCGAAGAGAGAATGGTAGTGGAGGGAGCCGTGAGCCACCTCCCCCATCTCTCCGGCTATCACCGAGGTGAAGATAGCGCCCCGGTCGAAGGCATCAAAGAATGGGATGGGAAGCCGGGCGACGTTCCCCACCACCAGGAGGGCGGCCATGGTCTCCCCGATTATCCGCCCTACGTTGAGGATGACGGCGGCGATTACGCCCGATGAAGCGGCGGGCAGAGTAACGTACCTCACGGTCTGCCACTCGGTCGCTCCTAAGGCCAGCGACCCTTCCTTGAACTCCTTGGGCACCGCCCTGAGGGCATCCTCGCAGATGGTAGCCAGCGCGGGTATGAACATGATCCCCAAGAGGATAGAGACCGCAAGGATGGACCTGCCGGTGAGCATCAAAAAGCTCCTTTCCAGGTAGACCACCAGGACCAAGATACCCAGGAAACCGTAGACTATGGAGGGGACGCCTGCCAACAGCTCTATGGCCGGTTTTAAGATCTCGCGGCTGCGCAGGCCAGCCAGCTCGGAGAGATATATTGCCAGTGGGACCCCCACCAGGATGTTTATGAATAGTGCGATGAAGGTAACGAGGATAGAACTCCATATTATGGGCGCCATGCCGAAGATGTCCCCCGCCGGGTGCCATTTCTGGCCCAGAAGCATCGCCTTCAAGCCCATCTCTTTAAAGGCCAGGAAACTTTCGTAGGTGAGAAAATAGAATATCAGAACCATGACCAGTATGGATGTGATCGCGGAGAGAAAGAGTACGGCTTCAACGAACCGATCGCCGTACTTACGATGCAGGCGGGCTCCGCGTCTATCTGGAGGATCCATGTTGGCTGCTGAGATGCATCATCCGTTAAAGCACTTATCTATATTCACTATATAGGCCTCATAGTGCTAAATATCCTATATAGGCGTTTGATAACTTCTATCTGTACTTTTTATACAGCCTGTAAATACCCAGGACCAGACCCAGGGCGGCACCGATCATCAGCCCGATATAAGCGACATTTTCGTTAACGAGACCGCCCGCTACGTATCCAAGGACGCATCCCGTCAGTATCGAGATGGCCATCTCCATGCCGGCTGTGGCCGCTCCGAGACCCTGGGCCAGAGTATCTCTGTTCATTTCTGTCCCGATCAGAGTTAGATGTTTCTGATCGAAGAATCTTGCCGCTCATTGGAAGAGGCTTCAACGGATCGACAAGACTTATTTACTACTTGTATACTCGTCAGTAAAGCATGAGGAGAGAAGAGGCCATCAGAGAAGTCCTCCGCCAGAACCCCCCTCTGTACTACAGGTATTGTATCCTCTCAGCCGTGCTTTTCGTGATGATTCTGTTCCTGCTCTTCACTTACGTCTTTCTCTTCTGACAGCTCCATCGACCGAGTTCTGCACGACTCTATCCTACTGTGTTACCAGAACGTGAGGCCGCCAACGCCAGCAGTTCCAAGATCGCTCCCGAACGCAAAAACAGCTGAAGGCAGGTGGTTAGCTCTCCAGCAGATATACCATCTTCTCTAAGAGCCGCCAGCAGAAGATAAGCTGGGCCATGCCTATGGCGCTAACGTACTCGCCTCCGTCCCGGTCGCATACCGGGATGTAAGGCCGCCCGGTGAGGCTGCAGAGCGCTTGCTCCAGGTCTTCGATCATGCTCTTGTGAAGCTCGCCATCGATGGTCATAACCCCCACCCTATTGCCGTAATAGTCGTCTCTCTGGAAGGATATGGAGAACTCGTGCTCTGCCAGCCTCAGGAGGGTGCTGAGGTCGATGGTGAGGCCGATCTCAGAGAGAGGGACCTCCATCATCTCCTGTATCATCCTGACGGAGTACCGTTCGATAGGCTGTTCGGTCATGGGCGGGATAAGCCGAGAGTCTTCTATCTTGACCACCACCTCGGCGTAGATCTTCTGGATGTCCACGTACCTCTTGTAATCGGGTTCCCGCTCCAGGATCTCCTTCATAACCTCCTCGGGCCGGTACCCCCGATCGCCACAGTCTCTCCGGACCTTCCACCTCCTCTTGACCGCCCTGCTGGGGTCCACGAATATCTTGAGGTCCGTCTGTCGGCGGAGTTCCTCGGTGTAGAAGGGGTGCAACCCCTCGATGATCAGTACGGGAGCCGACCTGAAGGGGACCGGACCGGTGATACGCCCCGTGGAGTGATCGTAGACCGGCTTTCTGATCGCCTCTCCCGAGCGTATGGCCGCCAGGTCTTCTGCCAGGAGGTCCAGGTGATTGGCCAGAGGATTTAGAGGGGTTACGCCCTCGATCTTTCTCTCCTCTCGATCCAGGCTGTGATAGTCGTCTAGAGAGAAGGAGGAGACCATATCCTCGCCCAGAAGCCGCCTCATGCCGCTGGAAAGGGTGGTCTTACCAGAGCCACTATCTCCGGCTACCCCGACCACGAATACTCTCCCTGACTCCTTGACCCGGTCTGCTAAACGCAAGAGTACACCACGACTGAGAACGGTTATCGGCCCTGCTTCTCCATCATCAGATCCGCGAACTCGCTCGTCTTATCGATCGTCTTCAGCTCGCGTCGCTCGATGAGAACAGTTTCTTCGATGCATTCCAGCTTCGTGTCACCATCAACGATGACCGCCGAACGGGTCTCGGTCACCACGGATAGGCTGCTCATAAGCTTGGCCTTTTTGAGCATGGTGCTGGAGTACTTGCTTACCCCCGTCAAGACCACCAGGTCGTCGTTCTGGGTTATGGCGTTGAAGGGCGACTGGGTGGTGGGGACGACTTCGAAACCTATCTGCGCCAGGTGGCGGAGGACGTTATCCTCTATAGGAGACTGATCGGCTTTCACCGTCATCGTCGCCATCATATCCACCGGCTTGATGAGCTCCCTGTTGAATATCTCTTCCAGCCGGAGAGCTACGTCTATGGAGGTGTCCATGCTGTCCATCTCGTACTTGCTCACCGTCCGCCTGGAGACGCTCAGCTCTTCGGCCAAGGCACCCAGCGAGAGGCCCTGCGCCAGCCTGAGCTGCCGAAGAAGCTCGCCGTCGATCTTGACGTAGAGCCCGCCATGGGCGGCGTAGACGAAGGGAGGCACATCGTTCAACAGGCAGTCTGCTAGGGTGTTGATGTTAACCGTGGGTACCCCGTACCTGAAGTAGACCACCCCTCGCTCCAAGCGGCGGTCCCGGGTCTTCTCGCCCACCAAGAGCGGGCTCCCCAAAAGGTATTTAGAGAGGCGGCGAACCTCTATCGCTGTCTTCTCGTTCAGACCGTCGATGTTGGAGAGTATCTTGAGAAGAAGAAGAAGGGTACCTCGCCTGGCTGCCAGATCGAAGCTCCTCGGCCTGACGTAACACCGCTCCGAGGTGATGAATCCCGCATGCACCAACATGTCCGCGACTCGGGCGGTCAGGACGTCCTTGTTCATCGCATATATATCCACGATCAGCCGCTATTTAAATGTTGACCATGATAACGATTGGGGTAGACGATACCGATTCCGAGAGAGGACTCTGCACCACATACCTAGCAGCGGTGATGATGGAACGGGTCGGCGGCTTAGGTACCCTCGTAGGACTGCCCCGGCTGGTCAGGCTGAACCCTTGCGTCCCCTTCAAGACCAGGGGGAACGCGGCGGTAGCCTTCAGCCTGAGGACGGAAAGACCTGAGGACGCGAAGAAGATCGCTCTGGAGACCCTGATGGAGCTCTCCGACTTCTCCGGCCAGAAGACAAACCCCGGCCTGGTGGTGGCCGAGGAGGTCCCTCCCGAGCTATTTCGCTTCTACAAGAGGGCCCTGGGCGAGATCCTGGATGTAGGCGAGGCCAAGACGATCATCGAGGAGAACTGTCTGTGGTCCAGAGGGTTCAAGAACCAGCAAGGGCTCATAGGAGCACTGGCCGCCATCGGCGCTCGGTTTGAGGATTATACCTACGAGCTTTTGGCCTACAGGGAAAGGAGCCGGTGGGGCACCCCCAGAGAGATCGATGAGGGCTCGGTCTGGAAAGCAGATGCCATCACTTACCCCCGGACCTGGGATTCTGTGGACCGCCACAACCGGTGCGTCGTCTTCGCCCCCCACTCACCTGACCCCGTCCTCTTCGGGATACGGGGCGACGACCTGGCCGCCCTGGAGACGGCCCTAGAGACGATAAGATCGGAACCCTGGGAAAGGACGGTGGTCTACAGGACGAACCAGGGCACCGACGTCCACATCAACAGAGGCGAGATCTGCGATGTAGTGGAGGACAGAAGCTACCGGCTCCGCGGGGTCGTGTCCCAAGAACCCAGAGCGATCGAGGGCGGCCACCTATTCTTCGATCTGGTCTCCGAGGACGGGAACGGATCCATCAGGTGTGCTGCCTTCGAGCCCACCAAGAACTTCAGGCATGTGATCAGAGAGCTGGTTCCCGGCGACCTTGTCGAGGTCTACGGTTCGGTCAAGAAGAGAACGATCAACGTGGAGAAGGTGGAGGTACTCCGGCTGGCCGAGAAGAGGGTACTCGTCGCGCCCCGGTGCTCAACATGCGGAAAGAATATGAAGTCTGCCGGCCGGAACCAGGGGTACCGGTGCAAAAGGTGCGGGACCAAGGCCACGAAGAAGGCGACGGCGACCTTGCCCAGAGATGTGGATATCGGGCTCTACGAGGTCCCACCTTGCGCCAGGAGGCATCTATCGAAGCCACTGGTGCGGATGAACGGCCAGAATGTTCATCCCAGCAGATGAGGAAGGCGCCTTCGATTATATCCTCCTCAATAAAATGTTATACATTCTGTGGCCACCATGTTCTGGGCTTCGAGTACGACGCCCAAGACAAAATATGCATTGACCATGTATTAAACACTCTATTTGCCAAACGAAACACTGTACGATGTATTGACATTGTATCGGACCATGTATTTTCCAAGCGAAACACTGTACAATGTAGCGACCCCGCCCAATTATTAATAGTAATTAAGTAAGGATCGCATGATTAATTCTATATTTGTTTGGGATTTTATGGACCAAAGCATTTAACATGTGGATATGTCCATCTCGATCGCAGTGAATTTCAACTCGGTCTAAGGTCCACGTATAGGAGGGACTCTAATGGTCTTCGAGACGCTGAAAATGGTGAAAGGGGCTGAGAAGGACACCTTGTCCAAGGTCGAACGCGCCGGGCAAGATGCTGAGGAGATGGTGATGGAGGCCAATAAGACGGCCGATCAACTGGTCAACGATACGATTGAGGAGGCAAATGCAGAAGTTGGAACGCTCATTGAGAACGCGCTTTCTCAAGCTAAGAGATCCGCCGACGAGATAATCATAGGCGGTGGGCAGGAGACACGACGACTCATAGCGCAGGCACAGCCGAAGGTAGAAGATGCTGGAAAGTTCATAGTATCTCAGATTGTCGGGTGATGAAATGTACCGACCAGTCCAGATGAAACAGCTGCACATCGTGGCGCTGAGCAACTCTTGGGGGATATAGCATGAGTTCTGAAGGAGCCAATAAGATCGTCCAGGAGATCGTCAGGGTTGCAGATGTCCAAGTTACAGAGATCCTTCAAGAAGCCCGGATAGGTACCGAGGCGATCCGAAGAGATGCCGAGAAGAGGGCAGAGTCAGAGAAACAGACGATACTAGTAAAGGGTCAACAGCTCGCCGAGAGGGAGCGCCAAAGGGTCCTGGCAGATGCAAAGCTACGGGTCAAACGAGAGATATTCGATGCAAAGGAGGATCTCATAAAGGAGGCTTTTGGAGAAGCGGAGAAACGACTCGCGAGACTGGCAGATACGCTGGAGTATAGCGATATTCTCGGAAAGTTGATCGTGGAATCCGGTGTCGTTGTCGGAGGAGGCTCTCTCGAAGTGCTGGCAAGGGAGCAGGACAGGAGCCTGCTGCCCAAGGATACCCTGGCAAGTCTGAGCAAGGAGATCTCAAAGACGACCAAGAAAAAGACAACGCTCAGCCTCTCAGAGAAGACCATAGCTACCATCGGTGGTGTCATCGTGCGCAGCAAAGACGGCGCAATAGAAGCCGACAACACCTTCAAGTCCAGGACCAGCAGACTCAGAAGCGAGTTAAGATTTAAGGTAGCCGAGATACTCTTCGGGGGAGCATCGTGACGCTAGAAGAGCTGGCAACCAGTCTCGGGTTCCCATCATTTCCGCTTTTATTTGCAATAGCGATAGCATTGGCACTAGTTCTGGGTCTCATAATCTTCATACCGATCCTCCTCAAAGTGATCGAGATCGCAAGCTATGCCTACTCAAACTCCCGCATCCGGGTGATGGAGAGCAGGATCATCTCCGAAGATAAGCTCAGGGAGATGATCGAGGCATCATCCCTGGCGGAAATCGTGACAGCGCTGGACGGTTATCTCGTCAAGGTTGGCAAGGATATATCGATCACGCAGCCCTTTGGGATCGGCCCAGCGATCGGCTATCTCTCCATGAAGGATATGGAGATCCGGAACGTCAGGACTCTTGCAAGAGGTATAGAGGGGGGGTTATCGCCGGACGAAATACGCAATCTCATCATGAAGGTGGGAACTTGAGCGAGATGACGATAGCTGTAATTGGCGACTCGGACACGGTGAGCGGCTTCAGGTTGGGTGGCGTGACGAACTCGTACGTGGTCAAAGCCGACGAGCCCATCGACACCGTCCTGAAGGAGCTGATCTCCGACGAAGAGCTCGGAGTGATCATAGTAACCGAGCGGGTGGCAGATGCAAACCGTTCGACCATAGATGATCTGAACAAGGCCAAGAAATCCATTACCCCGATCATAGTGGAGATCCCAGACAAAGATGGGCCTATTGTGCGTGAGGTAGATCCGCTGAAGGTGCTGATCAAGAGCGCCATAGGCGTTGAGATGTGAGGAGGTTATCTTTTTGAGTATTACAGGACGTATTTATAAAATTACCGGGCCTCTCGTGGTCGCCGAAGACGTGAAAGGCTGCGTCATGTACGAGTTGGTCAAGGTTGGAGATATCGGCCTGATGGGTGAGACCATCAGGCTGGACGAGGACCGGGCCTATATCCAGGTCTACGAGGCCACCGAGGGGTTGAAGCCTGGTGAACCGGTAGAGACCACCGGAGCACCGCTGACTGCAGACCTTGGTCCAGGTATCCTGAAAAACTTCTACGACGGGATCCAGAGGCCTCTCGAGGGCCTGAGAAAAGCGGCCGGAAACTACATAACCAGAGGGCTGGAGGTGCCACCCCTCGATCCCGAGACAACCTGGGATTATACAGCCGTTGCGGAGGAGGGATCGTCTGTCGAGGGTGGAGACATCCTCGGCACGGCTCCGGAGACGAAGGTCATTACCCACAAGGTTCTCGTCCCGCCGATGGTCAGTGGAAAGCTGACGAACGTGCGAGATGGAAAGCTCCACGTAACCGACGCCGTTGCAACCCTGACCCAAGAGGACGGGACCGAGACCGAACTCACGATGTCGCACCGATGGCCGGTCAGGATACCCAGACCCTACAAAGAAAAACTGGATCCCCTCATCCCTCTGCTCACGGGTCAGCGGATATACGATACCTTCTTCCCCCTGGCAAAGGGCGGGACTGCAGCCATCCCGGGCGGATTCGGCACGGGCAAGACCGTCTCCCAGCAACAGCTCGCCAAATGGGCCGATTCACAGATAGTTGTTTATGTCGGGTGCGGCGAGCGTGGGAACGAGATGACAGAGGTGCTGGACACCTTCCCGCTCCTGGACGATCCCACCACCGGCGAGAAGCTGATGGAGAGATCGACGCTCATCGCCAACACCTCCAACATGCCGGTGGCTGCCAGAGAGGCCTCGGTCTACACCGGTGTGACGATCGCCGAGTACTATCGAGATATGGGCTACGACGTGGCCGTGATGGCCGACTCGACATCACGCTGGGCAGAGGCGATGAGAGAAGTTTCGGGCAGGCTCGAGGAGATGCCCGGCGAGGAGGGGTATCCGGCTTACCTGGCATCCAGGGTGGCCGATTACTACGAGAGAGGTGGCCGTGTAATAACCAAGGGAAGCGGAGAAGAGCGCATAGGTTCCGTCTCCCTGGTAGGAGCGGTCTCTCCCCCCGGCGGAGACCTATCGGAGCCCGTCTCGCAGAACACACTCCGCGTGGTCAGCGTCTTCTGGGCGCTAGACTCGACGCTGGCAGACAGGCGGCACTTCCCGGCCATCAACTGGCTCAGAAGCTACTCACTCTATCTCGACGTGCTCAGTGACTGGTACACGAATAACATCGCAGACGACTTCCTCGATGTTCGGACAAAGATGATGGTGCTGCTCCAGAAGGAGGCCGAACTCCAGGAGATCGTGCAACTGGTAGGTGCTGATGCACTGCCGGAGAGGGAACGGCTGGTGCTCGAGGTCTCCAGGATGGTGCGGGAGGATTTCCTCCAGCAGAACGCCTATCATGAGGTTGACTCCTACTGTTCCAAGGAGAAACAATACATGATGGCAAACACGATCCTGGGGTTTTATGACAGGGCATCGAAGGCGATGGAGAACGGTGTCTCCATTGCAAATATCGAGACCATCGATGTGAAGAACGAGATCGCCAGGATGAAGTACGTGCCCAACCCGGACTTCCCCGGGTGGCACGATACGGTGCTAAAGACGATCGAGGCCCAATTCTCTGCACTGGAGGGGTAGATCAAGATGACAAAAACCACAACTCGTGAATATACGACCGTCCGCGAGGTGGCAGGTCCCCTCATAGTGGTCGAAGGTGTTGAAGACGTAGCCTATGGTGAGATTGTAGACGTGGTGATACCCTCGGGTGATACGAAACGAGGCCAGGTGCTGGAGTCTCGGAAAGGCGTCGCCGTGGTTCAGGTTTTCGAGGGCACCAGCGGGATCGATACGTTCTCGACGAAGGTGCGGTTCACGGGAGACATCATGAGGATGCCGGTCTCCATGGATCTGATGGGCAGGATCTTCGACGGGCTGGGCAGGCCCATCGACGGTGGACCCGAGATAATCGCTGAGGAGTACCGCGACATAGCAGGCGCTTCGATCAACCCTACCGCCAGGGCGTTCCCGAACGAGTTCATCCAGACGGGTATCTCGACGATCGACGGCAACAACACCCTGGTACGAGGACAGAAGCTCCCCATCATGTCGGGGTCAGGGTTGACACATAACGCCCTGGCTGCACAGATAGCACGACAGGCGAAGGTTCGTGGTACGGAGGAGCCCTTCTCGGTGGTATTCGCTGCCATGGGCCTCACCCACGAAGAAGCCAGCTTCTTCATGAGGGACTTCGAGAGGACCGGCGCGCTGGAGAGGATAGTAGCCTTCATAAACCTCGCAGACGACCCCGCCATAGAGAGGATCATCACCCCGAGGATGGCGCTCACCGCGGCCGAGTACCTCGCCTACACCTGCGATATGCATGTCCTGGTCGTGCTGACGGACATGACAAACTACTGTGAGGCGTTGCGAGAGATATCTGCTGCAAGAGAAGAGGTGCCTGCGAGGAGAGGATACCCCGGTTACATGTATACAGATCTTGCAACCCTCTACGAGCGCGCTGGCAGGGTCAGAGGATCCAAGGGTTCAATCACCCAGGTCCCGATACTGAGCATGCCGGATGATGATATCACCCACCCGATCCCCGACCTGACCGGCTACATCACAGAGGGTCAGTTCGTGCTGAGCAGGGAGATGCACAGGAGAGGGATATATCCCCCAGTGGATATCCTACCGAGCCTATCGAGGCTCATGAACGAAGGGATCGGAGAGGGGAAAACCCGAGAAGATCACTCTGGCGTCTCGAACCAGCTCTATGCCGCATATGCAGAGGGCCGCGATATGCGAGACCTCGTGGCGGTCGTCGGTGAGGAGGCTCTCTCAACACGAGACCAGCTCTATCTCAAGTTTGCAGACCGCTTCGAAAAGGAGTTCGTGACGCAGGGGGCAGATGAAGATCGGACCATCGAGCAAACCCTCGACATTGGATGGAATCTGCTCTCAGACCTGCCCGAGACTGAACTCAAGAGGATAGACGATAAGTACATCAAAAAGTACCACCCGATGTACAGGACCGCCTAGCTTCCCATAGGGAGGTGTCAAGGAGATGGCAGATATCATCGAGGGGATAAGTCCCACCCGAATGGAGCTGCTAAAGCTGGGACGGAGAATAGTACTTGCCGAGAAGGGGTATAAGCTCCTGAAGGAGAAACGTGATGCGTTAGTCTCCGAGTTCCTCGATGTGGTGCAGAGGGTACAGGACTCGCGTGCCAGAGCAAATGAAAAACTTGCGATGGCCTTCAAGGATCTGCTCACGGCCCAGGCGGTGATGGGCTCCGATGCTGTCTGGCAGGTATCTCAGGTCACAGGCCAGGACATCAGGATCGACATAGACACGATGAACATCATGGGCGTAAAGGTCCCGATGATCACCCATCAGGATGTCAAGAGAAGCATGATCGATAGAGGGTACGGCTTTGCAGACACATCCGCCATGGTGGATGATGCCGCCAGAAACTTTGAGGAAGCTATCGAAGACGTGATCAAACTAGCCGAGGTACAACAAAGCGTAGAGAACCTGGCCAACGAGGTGATCAAGACCAAAAGACGGGTGAACGCCCTCGAGTACATCGTCATACCACGCCTGACGGCGACAGCGATCCATATCAGGATGCGACTTGCTGAGATGGAGAGGGAGAACTTCACACGACTCAAGAAGATCAAAGCTGCGATAGAGGCCGGTAAAAAGGCGGAGACGGCCTGAGGAGGTGAAGGGATGCCCATCATTACGCACAGAGTAAAGAAAATAATCAAAGAGATCGACGAGCAGAAGATGGCAAAATTCGACTTCACCCTCGGAGATATGTGCCAGGTAGATTATCTGACCGCCGAAGAGGACAAGGAGTTCAAAGCAGGAGACGCTAAACCGGTGAGGATCAAGAAGGTAAGGATCCCCAAAAACACCATCCTGCTGATAAGTCCTTACGCTCGGCACGGGATCGGCCATGTGGTAAGTATCGGTGAAGAGATGGCCATGCCGATCGAACTCAATCGTTCGGTAGATTATACGCTCTTTGTGGCAGGAGTCGATGGATCGGTCAAGAAAGATGAGCTCATAGGTGTTATAATGCTCATTCCCGTAACCCCACGCAGAAAGGGGTGAGATGGACTCGGATTCGAGGGTTCTCGCAAGGATGATGAGATCGCTCAACGATCACCTCCCTGAGGAACGGAGAACCCTCAAAGAGCTGCTGGGCGAGGACAAACCCAGAGTCGTCTGTCGCGATGGGTCCTCCCACCGGATCAGGAAGGAGGAGCTCGAGACGATCGAACGCATCATAGGGAGAAGATGGGGGGAGGAAGCCGAAAGGCTCAGGCTTCCCCTCCTGATCGAAATGGTTCCCGATTACGGCCGTTCTGCTGCCAGGATACGAGGCCGGATATACTGCGAGATCGTCCAGACGATACTCCATGAAGAGAAAAAGAAAGCCATAGACGAGATGATCATATTCAGGCCCGATGTACGCAGGCTCAGGAGAGCACTGCCCTCGGCAACCCAGTACGTGTTTATGACCTCCACGTCCTGAAGAGGGAAAGATCTGTGCATAGTGATTATTATCTCGAACGGCTGCTGAAAAATAGAGACATTCGGGCCAAGATCTATTTTATCGTATGGATCGGATCCATCTGCGCTACGATCTCGTTCTTCATCGGTGGTATCTTCATGATCTACCTCGCGATGAGTTACCTTGGACTGGTTTAGGATAGGTAGCGCCTCATACCAATGGCGCTCCGAAGGCAATATCCTCCAGCTCCACCACCTTCTCCCAGGCCGACTTACACCCGCAGTCCAGATGCTCGAAGACGCCGGGATCTTGGGTGAGTGCATGTTCCCTTATGGCCTCCGCGATGGCCCTGTCACACCGACCGCAGTTGCGAGGGCCGCGCCTGGTGCCTGCTGCCACCGGGTCGCAGATTATGGGCACCGAAGGCACGTTCTTCAGAACCTCCACCGCGCTCCAGAGCCAGGGGGGTCGATAGCCGCCCTGCTGCCACATCCGCTCCACGACGGTCCCCCTCTGGATGTTGCAGAGGTTTAGGGATAAGAGATCGGTGTACGGAGAAGCCGCCCTGGACGATCCCAGGGCATCGGAGATGGCCAAGCCCTCGGAGAGGAAAGGCGGTTTCAAGAGAAGATAGGTCTTCACCGTTCCGCCACCCCGATGAACGATCTCCGAGGCCGCCTTGAAGTCGTCAAAGGTAAAGCCCTTGCAAACCGAATGAGACCTGACCAGGTCGTTGGAGGTCTCCAATCCAATGGCCACCTCAACATCTATCCTAGAGGCACAATCCTGGACGACATCCAGGGCGATGTACTCGGGCCGGGACTCCAGGACGACCTTCTCCACGCCGGTGCCGCTCAGGAGGTCCAGGATCTGTTCTCTGACCTGAGCAGGCACCTCCATAGGATCGAAGAAGCTACCACTGGTGTATATCTTCACCACCCTCGTCCTGGAAGATAGCCTGTCAGTAGCGGCCCGGAACTGTACCATCAGGTCCTCAGCGGTGGCCGGCGCTCCCTCGGCAGCAAAACCGCACATAGTACAGCGGTTCCAACGGCAGCCCCTCGTCCTCAGGATGATGGTGAGAGAGTCTGCCGGCCTGCCTTCCAGGAGGTCCTTCGAACGCCAGATGGCCACGGGTCTCGTCGGGTCGAGTCTTGACCGCCTCTTCTTCATTAAAGGTTCACCATGACCAACATGAGTCAACCTGTATTTAACCTATATCTGCGGATTACAAAAGGTATCAAAGATAGCGCATGGCACTTATGGCGGCCGAGGTCCCCGCACCCACCGCGGTGGTTACCTGCATCTTTCCTCCGGTGACGTCTCCGGCCGCGAAGACACCAGGTATGCTCGTCTCTTGGGTCAGCCTGTTCACCCGGACAAATCCGCCCTTAGTCATCTCCAAGCCCAGGCCGACAGCCAGGTCTGTGTTGGGCTTTACACCCATCTCAACGAAGATCCCGTCGACGTCCAGCACCCTCGTCCTCCCCCTCGCCACGAACTCCACGCTATTCACGAACTCTTCACCCAATATCTGGACTACTTCGACACCATGAGAAGAGCTCAGGTTGGAGAGCTTCTCTATCCGATCCAGGTATACCGCCTCGGAGACGAGCTCATCCCTGACATCCAGAAGATGGACACGATCGCAGATCCCCGCCAGATAGAGGACCGCCCTGGCCGCACCGTTCCCATAGCCGATCACCGCCACGGTCTTGTTCCGGAAGAGGGCTCCATCGCAGTAGGCACAGTAAGAGACGCCCCTCGTTGCATACTTCTCCTCTCCAGGAACCCCCAACTTGCGGTGGCTTGCGCCTGTCGCCAGGATTATAGCTTTACATTCGTACTCCCAGCCCTCCGTCCTGATCCTGAAAATCTCGTCGAGAGGGACGATCCGCTCCACATTCTCGGCCCGGCACTTCGCTCCGTACTTCTCGGCTTGAGCCAGCATCCGCTCCGAGAGCTCGATCCCCTGGATGCCGTCAGGAAAACCTGGATAGTTCTCGTAGAGACCGCCCATAGATTGTTGCGACCCGTAGACGTTCCCCAGGATCAGAGTATTCCTGCCACCTCTGGAACAGTACATCCCTGCAGTGAGCCCGGCTGGCCCCGCTCCAATAACGATGATATCGTACACGAAAACATACCACCAGTACAACCAGGTGAGCCATCGTAAATAAAGGATATGCAATTGTCACAGAGCCCGCCGCCGCGAAGGATAAGAAGGACGAAACGGATCCAGGCCGGATGAGACGATCTCGGCTCTACATACGGGGCGCTCGCCCCGGTTCTATCCGCAATGTTTTTACACTGGGAGGTAAGGGGTGTGTACGGTGCCTATTCTAAAGCGCCGATAGTGTAGCGGTTATCACTAGGCGTTGCCAACGCCTAAACTCGGGTTCGATTCCCGGTCGGCGCACTTCCCAACCGCAATCGTGGAGACAGCGAGTCTTGTGGATGAACATAATAAAAATTGTGGTATGATAATAAAATCGATCTGATGAGGGGATGCATCTACCCGCATTTAGCACGTCTTTTATAACATATCTCTTCTATGACCTGTCCGAGTCAGCATCCAGCCTGCTCTGCACCAAAGAACCAGATCCGTTGGATCCACTACACAGAGCCTGAAGACGATAATCATCGCGGAGTATCGATCGGAGTTTCTCCTGGGACACGCTCAAGGTTATCTCCTTCGTTCTGCCGTATCTGCCTTTACTGATCACGATGGTGTGGATTATGCCCAACATGTCCAGTTCTGCTATCAGATCGGCGATGCGGCGGTGAGTTAGGTAGTCCATATCAACCAAGGGACAGAGCTGTTTGTACATGTTATAGACCGATCCGGTGGTAATGCTTCTGGTCCCCTGGTCTTCTAATAATATGACGCTATGAAGGACGAGTTTTGACTGTGTGGGCAGGGTCATTACCACCTCCCTCACCCGATCCTGTTCGATCCTCTCGCGAGCTAGCCGGACCTGTTCTTCGGTCACCATCGTGCAGCCAGACCGCTCCGCGATCTCTCCGGAGACTCTCAGAAGGTCCAAGGCACGCCGCGCATCGCCGTGCTCCTGGGCGGCAAAGGCCGAACAGAGGGGGATCACATCTTCCGCCAACGCGTTCAGTCTGAAAGCCATGGACGATCTCTGTTCCAGTATATCCTTAAGCTGTTCTGCATTGTATGGTGGAAAGATTATCTCGACCTCCCCTAGAGAACTCCTGACCCTGGGATCCAAGAACTCTGTGAACCTCAAGTCATTGGAGATCCCTATCAAGCTGACTCTTGCCTGGTGCAGGTCTGAATTGATCCTAGATAAATTGTAGAGGATATCATCCCCTTTTCTGGTCAGCTTGTCTATCTCATCCAGAACTATTACTACTACTCGACGATCCTCATCCAGAACATCCCGGAAGGCCTCATAGACTTGATCTGTAGGCCATCCGGTCATGGGGACTTCTCTATCGAAGTGGCGTGCTAGATGCGCTAGGACCCTATATTGGGTATCAACGATCTCGCCGTTTATGTAAATAATAGAACACTGGACTTCGCTGCCGCCGTCCTCCAGCTCTGCTCCTACATACTTGGTCACGGCAGTCTTCCCGGTGCCGGTCTTCCCGTAGATTATAACGTTTGACGGTGTCTCGCCCCTAAGGGCAGGCACGAGTGTGGAGGCCAAGCTATTGATCTGTTCATCACGGTGCGGCAGCACGCTGGGCGTATAAGTTGATCGCAATACGTCTCTACTGCTGAATATCTCGCCTTGGTTCAACAACTTGGTAAATAATTTGCCTGGCATGATGCGACTAATCCCCCAATTGAGATGCCAGATACAAGTGCATTCTATATGTTATTAAGAGTTATGGTAGGATTGTCGCTATGGCTTAAGGTAACCTCTTCTGTTCGTGGTTTGTACTAGGCCGTGGATGAATTCAGCTATAATGTAAATTTATTATTAAAACTGTTTGAGGTTGTTTTTGTATTGTGCTCGTAGGGACAGAAATAGTCCTACGCGAATCATAGCCAATTATAAGAAACATGTATTGTATTTATTTTATTTTGTGTTGCGAGTGAATATTTTATATAGAACCGTTGCTATATTTTAAAACATCTCATAATGAGACGTATATCTTGTATTAGTGCTGTGTGCAATCATGTACTATTGCAACAAACACCTATGAGCCCCCTGACCCCTTTGTTTCCACTAGAGATAGAATCTAGCTCGCTATATGTTTGGTATATTTTTATAATGGATCTAGCCATTTCTAGTTAACGATTTACTTATACTTAAATATAACGGTTATGAAAAACCTATCGTGGACTATAATTACATTCAAGAACTAACTAGATCATACTAATCGGTTATTTCTAGAATACTACTTAACAACAACAGTAGACGAGTTCGAGAGACCTAATATGTCTTAAACTCGTCTAAAATGTAAGGCTAGGAGCTAAACTCCGAAGAAGATCGCACTGAAGATCTCTACCTTCCGAGTTTACCTTCGTAATTTTCACAATTATTTTTTCACAATATATGAGTGAAATTGCATTACGTTCGTCATATCTAACATACCATATGTAATATTAATTATTAATAGATCATACTAAACGTATGTAGAAGCCAAGAGTTGGAAGGTAGAATAAGGATATCAGAACTCCATTCCTTCTGGTTAAGTCGATCCTTTGGTTGTCTAGTTTGACATTGTCACATTGGACCCCGAATTGAGACTACTGATATTTTATATATTTTGTAAATATATCTGAAGCCCCCACTGCCTACTGTTATCGATTTTACCTCTAATGTGACATTGTCAAGCTAGTCAGAAGAATAAATGGCCTGTGGAGTTCTTTCGTGTATCCAGTGGAAATCATGGGCTAGGGGAGTTTCAGTGGAAATGATGGGGTTCTCACCGGTAACGTTTATTCCCCCCAGGCTGGTATCATCATCCATATAGTTAGATTGATCTTGTCCTGTGATCCCCAGCGTCTCGGAAAGATAGGTCGCGCATCTCCAGTGGA
>JAUWQF010000151.1 GCA_030611205.1 Methanothrix sp. | reverse complement strand
GCACTTTCTGGCCTGTGTGTATTTGACCACGCATAAGAGATCATTGCCTTTGTTGATCCATGCATTTGCATAGTGTGGGTTGATCCCTATGGCCTCGTCGTAGCACTTGATAGCCTCGGTGTAATTGCCCTGGCCACGGAGAGCAACGCCTTTGTTGTACCAAGCTGCTGCAAATTGTTGGTCGATCCTGATGGCCTTGTCCCAACACTGGATGGCCTCGATGTAATTGCCCTGATCATCGAGAGCAGCGCCTTTGTTGAGCCAAGCATCTGCATATTGTGGATCAATCCCGATTGCCTCGTCATAACACTTTATGGCCTCGGTGTAATCGCCCAGGGCTGCTAGAGCAACGCCTTTGGTGAACCAAGCTTCTGCAAATTGTGGATGAATCCTGATGGCCTCGTCATAACACTTTATGGCCTCGATGTAATCACCCAGTGTGGCAAGAGCAACGCCTTTGTTGTACCAAGCTTCTATAAATTGTTGGTCGATCCTGACGGCCTCGTCATAATACTCGATGGCCTCGGTATAATCGCCCAGGTAATAGAGAGCCAGACCTTTGCAGTACCAAGCATCTGCATATTGTGTTTCGATCCTGATGGCCTCGTCAAAACACTGGATGGCCTCGGTGTAATCGCCCAGGCCATAGAGAGCACCACCCTTATCGAGCCAATCGCTTGCAGTCAGTTCCTGCCCCAGGGCGGGCCCTGTAAGCAAAACGGCCAATACCAGAACGCATTCAATATATCCTAGTTTCAAGATAATCCCTCAACCATGGTCTGCTATCGCCCTTAGTCTATTTGTATTTTGTTAAGATCTTTATAGCTTGAGGGGATATCCTGGACCACCTCACCAAGAGCGAGATTGCCGAAGAGGTGGGGATGAATTCGACAGTGTTTGGGAGGTTGCTCACCAAGCACGGGATCCCACGACCAAAGAACACGACACGGGGTGCGGATAGACCAAGGGGCCACCGGAAAATAAAGTGGAAAAATATATGTGTGTGAATAGTGCCAGATAGCATCCGCCGTAGTTGAAATAATTCACAGGCAAGGGGCAAAATTTGATGACTTGTTTTTCGGCAAAGCCTAAATGATGTTTCCACTTTCTTTGTCAACTTTAAGCGTTTTGGTGGAATCGCCGATGTAGATCGTTATTTCATAGACCTCTTTTCCCTCTATATATTCAGCTTTCAGGACTTCCGGGGGGATAAGGGGGGTTATCTTGATAGGAGCCGGTTCCATGTAATCCCGCGTTACAATTTCAATTGCTTCTTGTAGATTGACCATATTTTATTAGAGTATAGCTAAAATAAGATAAACGTTTTGGTTAACACTTACATTCCGCAGGTCGGGCTTTGTCACAGAAACATTTTTCCTGATAGCGATTTTCCAACCAAACCAACAAATTGCTTTAATTATATGTTTTCTGACTTAGGGCTCTAAATGATGCTTTCTGCGGTGTGACCTGTCTCAGCTTAAATATTATACGATGGTGTCCCTCATTATGTAAAGTAGCGTGATGTGAAATTGCATAAAAAATTGTTTTTGCACGTATTGCACCTGCGGAATATAGGTTAACAGACCAGATCGAGGCGATGGATAGGCCCAGTGGCCAGGGTGGCCACCATCTCGGTCAGTTATATGTCATAATTCTTTTTCATATCGACTTATGACGTAGAACTACACCCCAAAAAAAGTTTTTTCCATCAAAGACTTCTATAAATCGAGGCCCTTTATCTGTCCGTTAATATTCGACACGCGCAGGAACCGTTGTCAAGCGGCCCCGCCTATGCGTTGAAGACATTTTTCAGCCCGTCAATAATGGGTGTGCGCACAGAGAGGAGCCCATCCTCATAGTCTATGGAATGGGGGTGTCGGGATCGTAATAGATCGAGCATGATCTTATCTGTCGGTGAGTTTGACCTGTTCACCCTAGTGTCGAGTCATGCGTAAAATGTCGTATCATGCACTTGTCATTCCCACGAAGGTGGGAATCCCGTTGGACCCTCAATCGAGGCTACTGGTATTTTATATGTTTTGTAAATATATCTGACACCCCCACTACCCACTGTTATCGATTGTATCTATAATGTAACATTGTCAAGTTACTCGAATCGGTCTATGAGGCAGTCCTTGCGCGTGTGCTTGAAGAGTGCGGGTGGATTGTCAAGTGTATGTTGCTTTTGACTTCAATAGCATGCATTTCGACGTGAGGGACTTCGCGTGAGGCAGAAATTATGGGGCACGCGAAGACGCGAAGGTTGGTGACTCGTCGATGGATGTGGAAGATGTCTCTTCTATCGTGGTGGACACGGCTTTCCCTCCTCATCGGGAATGACGGTCGTCTTTACGACATTACTTAGATGACAGGACACTAGCCCTGCTGGAGTCGGTGATATACCTGGGTCCACGATCACTGGCGCGCCAAAGCCCCTCGCGCCGGAAAGGAGCATCAGGGCCCTGAAGATCGAATCTCTCGAAGATCCCGTGCAGGGCGCCGATCGGGTCGTCTTCCGCGGCGGGTCTCGACCTGGATGCGTCGATGCTCGGCCCGGATCCATGCGCCCCCTCCCGAATAAGGGCCGAAGGAACGCGGACACCAGGAGGACGGCGCCGGGCTCCCCGTGCCTCCTTGCGATGCGTCTGCCGCCTCGAGGACGGCAATTATGCCTTTGAACCAAGGAGACCGAAGATCGGACATCTTCGCCGCATTTATATCTCTTGAAGATCTTATTTTCCAGGTCGGTGATAGAATGAGTGACACTGTCGAGGTATCCAGGGAGGTCTTCGAGCCGATCGCCATGCTCGTAAGAGACGGCCTCTTCAAGGACGAGAAAGATGCCCTGAAAACCCTCGTTCTGGATCAGGCTGCGTCGAAGATTCGCCACTTCGACTCCCTGATCGAAGAGATGCGTGCCAAGTACGATATGAGTTTTGAGGTGTTCGAGAAGCGCATCAAATCGAGGAAGGGTTTTGAGTCGTTCGATGAGTGGGACGACTTCATAATCTGGGAGAGCTATGAGTCGGCCCGCGAATACTGGACAGGTGTCCAAGCTAGTCTTAAAGGCCTCAAGGAATGAAAGTTCAGGGTATCCTCGATGCCCTCTCGTCCAGCGAGATCGTCGAGGAGATAGCAGTAACGGTATTGGTCCAGGAGCCCGGAGGGCAGGCGCTCCGGGCCGTTGCATCACTGAAGGGGGGATACGTTCTCCACATCAACGAAGCATTGGGCAGGGACTTCAGGCGCTATTCCTACCATGTCCAAAAAGAGGGGCATATGGTGCGAAGGTGGGACAACGCTCCCCACTGGCCAGATATGAAGACCTTCCCGCATCATCATCATCTCGGCAGCGAGAAGAACGCCTCGGAGTGCCGGGAAGTTTTTGTTGAGGATGTGCTCAATGAGATGAAGACCATTATCAGACTTGAGGGCGCCGATTCCTCTTGACTTGAGAAAAGAGACACTCTTTTTGTCACCCTCTCAAAGTCCTCTTCTGCACTTTCGTCCGCAGCCTGGTATTCGGCCAAGTACAGTCCAGCAGAGCAGCGACATCGGCAGCCGCATCCTGGCAGGCGCAAATGCCTGGCAGATGGACTCTGGTGGCATTTTGCAGAGAAGATTTATATCCTGAAAAGCGAAAATAACCTCCGATGAAACGCCTTCACGATTATACCATGGTCCTTCGTCCGGACGATAACGGCACCTTCGTAGCCTACGTCCCTGCCATCCCAGGGTGCCATTCATGGGGGCGAACTCCTGAAGAGGCGCAGGGTGAGATCGTCAATGTCTTCGAGATGATCAAAGAGGTATACAGAGAAGATGGAAGACCATTGCCCCAGGACGTCGACCTGGAGGCGGTCCATGCCTGCCAAAGCTAAGAACCTGGAAAGGGCGGCCGAGAAGCTTGGATTTCAAAAGATCCGGCAGAAGATGAATGGGCTGCCTTCGGCCTTCTAGCACGGCGACGAAATCGAGCTTGGGAGTCTGCACGATTGCCAGGCGCCACTCCGACAGCTGGCCGGACCCCCGAGCCTCCTTGCGAATTGCGATGCGCCCGCCGCCCGCGCCATCTATCCCGCCGTTGCCCTCGGGCCCCCGGGGCGGATCTCCAAGAATGCCCACCTCGTATCTTTCCCCCGGGCGTGCAGCGCTGGCGGCGGTGCTCCTTGCCGCATCTTGTCTTTTGCGCCGCTTTCTTTCGACCGAGCTATTGGAGTACTACTGTCCTGTCATCTAAATAATGTCGTAAAGACGACCATCATTCCCGATGAGTAGGGAAAGCCGTGTCCACCA
>JAUWQF010000117.1 GCA_030611205.1 Methanothrix sp. | reverse complement strand
CGGTTTTAATCGGTATGCATTAAGGCATTATATCGATATCAAAAGTTAGGCCATACACATTATAGAACAGCAACACGTCCAACTGCTAATGGTTTTCAGTAAAAATTAGGTGGCGATTTGCGTTTCTTTGAAAGTCAAGTTTGACACCTCTTTTCTCTTTGTCGTACCGTCACACCCACCATATCCCCCGCGGGCGCTTCCTCCAGCCCCCGCGCCCCGCCCCGCGGCCGCATGGAACGCATCTTCCATCCCGACAGCACCCACGCCCGGATAGATCATCTCCGGCTCCGGGGCGAGTGGCCATCTTCGCCTGAATCTCCGCGACCCCAGCACCGGGCGCACGTCCCGCCCCAGGCCGGCGCCGTGACCCACGAACTCGCACCGGTCACCCGGCGGGCCTCCCCGGTGGTCCTCATAGCCGATGCCCACGGCCCCGGAGCGATCGAGATCGGTTGCTCACTATTCCCCGAACTTCTTCTTGATCCTGCTCCTGATCAGGTCTGCAGAGATGTTCAGAACGGTGACTATGACCAAGAGCATAAGACCCACCGCAAATAGTGAGTGGTAATGGAGCGAGCCGTGGGGCACCTCGCCCATCTCACCGGCGATCACCGAGGTGAAGATCGCGCCCGGGTCGAATACGTCAAATATGGGTTTGGGATGTCTGGGCAGGTTTCCCACCACGAGAAGAGCAGCCATGGTCTCTCCGATTATGTTCCCAATGTTGAGCACGATCGCCGCGATTATGCCCGAAGACGCAGCAGGCAGGGTCACATACCTCACCGTCTGCCAGTGAGTCGCTCCCAACGCCAGCGACCCTTCCTTGAACTCATTGGGCACCGCCTGGAGGGCGTCTTCGCATATGGTGGTGATGGCCGGTATGAACATGATACCCAAGAGTATGGATCCTGCCAGGATGGACCTTCCGGTCATCATCTGGAAACTGCTCTCCAGATAAGCGACCAGTATGAGCACCCCCAGGAAGCCGTAGACTATGGAAGGAACGCCTGCCAGCAGCTCTATGGCAGGTTTCAGCACCGAACGGCTGCGAGGTCCTGCGAGCTCGGCCAGGTAGATGGCCAGCGGCACGCCCACAGAGATGTTGATGAAGAGCGCCAGGAGGGTGACCATGATAGAACCCGCGATGATAGGACTCATGCCGAATATGTTCCCAGCAGAGTGCCACTTTGGACCAAAGATCAGGTCGACCACCCCAACGTCTCTGAAAGCTGGAAGGCTCTCGTGGATGAGGAAGTAGAAGATCAGGACCGTTATCAGTATCGAGGTGATGGCAGCGACGAATAATACGGACTCTATGACCCGGTCACGGGACTTGCGGCTCATGTGAGATTTTCCTGGAAAAAATATATGTTGGCGAGGGTGGATCTCAGTACGCCGGGACGAACCCCTCGTCTTCAGCGACGGTCTGTCCATCCTCGCTCATCACGAAGTCCAGGAAGGTCTGTGCATCCTCGCCGGGTTCGCCGAAGGTGTACATGTAGAGCGCTCTGGCGAGAGGATAAGAGCCGTCCTGCATGGTCTCGGCCGATGGCTCGACGCCCTCGTAGGATATGACCCCCATGTCATGGACGTAGCTGAGGCCCAGATAACCGATCGCCTTGTCGCTGCCGGTTATGGTGCTCTTAATCTCGGCGTTGCTGCCATGATAGGTCCGCACTCCAAGAGTTTCGGCTTCATCGCTTTCCATCACCATCTTGTTAAAGGTATCTCTGGTCCCGGAACCAGCCAACCTGGCCAGCACATAGATCTCCTCGTCCGGGCCGCCCACGTCTTCCCAGTTGGTGATCTCGCCGTTGTAGATGGCCGCGACGTCATCCTGGCTGAGCTCGGTGACCCCAGCATCGTAGATCTCCTGGCTAACGGCGATGCAAACGGCATCGTAGGCGATCAGGAACTCCACGAAGTCATCTCCGTAGGTTTCCTTCTCGGCGTCCTTTACCTGTCGGGAAGCCATGGCGATATCGGATATGCCCTCGGCGATGTTCTTTATACCCACGCCCGATCCGCCGCCGGTGACGGATACCTCAATCTCGCTTTGTGCGTCGTTGAACTCCTCGGCGCACCTTTCGCCCAGGGGCATGACCGTTGTCGATCCCGACAAGGTTACGGCTGCGCTTGCCGGTGCGGCTATCAAAAATACCGCTAACACAATACTTGCTAGCAATTTGTCTCGTCTCATACAATCGCACATCGGCGACCATGCATATAATATTGATCACAATAGAATAAATAGTAGTATAGTGCCTATTTTCGTGCATATATTGTATTTTCCCAGCATCGACACCAGCGGTTTTCGATCACGTTTCATATGCCCAGGCGATGGGCGCGGTGGCGGTGGCGGTGGCCCGTGAACAGGTTGGCAGGCTATCGCTGCGCTGGGAGCTCTCCACCGCCTTCGTTTCCCTCCCACTACACAGTTGATCCTTGCGAACGAGACACACAGCTACTCATCGGGATCGAGGTCGAAGACATCTCTCAGCGAGTCTCTGGCCTTGTCTTGTACCTGTGGCGGGCAATGCTGGCAAGCCTTTTTGAGAGGTCCAATCGCCCGAGGATCGCCGATCTCTCCCAAGGACCAGGCGGCCCATGCCCTGATCTCTTCATCGTCCTCACCGAAGACGATCTCTACCAGCCGCTCAAGGGCGGCGCTCAACCCCATCTCGCCCAGTGAAGTCACCGCGGTCAGCCTCACCTGGGGGTGGTCATCCTCGGTCAGCCCCAAGACCATCGTGCAACCCTCCTCTCCACCGATGGCGGCCAGGGCCTTCGCAACCTCCATCCTGACCACATGGCTGGCATCTTCCAAAGCGGGCCTCAGCAGCACCACCGCCTCGTCTGATCCCACGCATCCCAAAAACCAGGCGACCCTTCTTCTAATCTCATCGTCCTGGTCATCGATCAAAGAGGCCACCTCACCCATCGATTCCAGACACCCAAGGTGGCCCAGCCCCACGATGACCATCCTGCGCGTGATATTGTCCGGCTCGTCCAGCAGTTCCATGAGCGCCTCGGACGCGCCCAGCACCACCAGCGCCCGGGAGGCCCTGAGCCTGACATCTTTGGTCTCGTCCGATCTCAGAGCCTGGGCCAGGGGCACAATCGCTCGATCATCGCCGATCGTCTCCAGGGCGGCGGCAGACCACTCTCTGACCGTCTCGTCTTCGTCTTCCAAAAGAGCCTGCGAGAGGGGATCCACCGCCCGCCGATCAGTGATCTTGCCCAGGGACCAGGCAGACTTGAACCGGATCTGAGGATCGTCGCTCTGTAACGCCTCGATCAGAGGTTCCACGGCCTCGTCATTCATCTCCACCAGCTTCCAGGCGGCTCTCTGGCTCTCGAAGTAGTTCTCGCTGCCCAGCTTTCGGATCATATCTGAAGCAGGATCCATGATCGTCTTTTCTCAAGCCATCCGCCTTAATCTTTGCCTATAACCAACGTCGCGAAAATAAGAAGATGCTCCCTTACGCTCGCATTTAATTGAGCAAATAAAGTTATAATTTATGTACTATTAAAAATGATATGAGATGGTTATCTTCTACCGCCCTGGGGATCTGTCACAGCACCAGTGAAGGTCTTTACCGTACCCAGCTGGCGGAGGAAACTGACCAGATTAGCATACCTGGCTTCAGAAGGAGGCTCTGGTGGGATGGTGTGGGATATATTATTGTATCTGGATAGATACGATAATACGGCACGCACCGGCAATCGGCCTCCGGCCGATCAACGACGATGCGGGAGGGCTCGAAAGCTATGGATATTCAGCATAACGACCCCGAAAGAAAACAGACGAAAGAAGAGCTCCGGGCCTCAAAAGAGCGATACCGTCTGCTGGTAGAGAATATCGATGGTGTGATCTACTCCATCGATACCCAGGCGAATATCACCTACGTCAGCCCGACGATCGAGCAGATCTTCGGCTATACCACAGACGAGATCCTCGGCCGACCCGTATCTCGTTTGTTGCATCCTGACGACCTGCCATACATGCTGACCAGGATGAGAAAGGCTCTGGCAGGTGAACCAAAGCCCACCGAGTTTCGGCTAATCGACAAGAAAGGCGACATCCACTTCGTACGTACCTACGCCAGGCCGGTCAAGAAGGCTGGCCGACTGGAAGGTCTCAACGGGATCCTTATCGACATCACCGAGCAGAAGCATGCCGAAGAAGCGCTCAGGGAGAAGGAAGAGCGATTGAACCTAGCCATCGAGGGCGCGAACCTGGGGATCTGGGACTGGGATGTGGCCTGTGACGAGGTGGTAAGCAACAGCTGCTTGGCCCATATGCTCGGGTATCCACCGGAAGAGCTGGACGGGAAGATGGAGACGTGGTTGCAGCGGGTCCATCCGGAGGATCTCTCGCGGGTAGAAAAGGTTCAACAAGATCTTCTCGATGGATCTGTAATCCTCGGCGATGCGGAGTTCCGTCTGAGATGTAGTGATGGAAACTGGAGATGGGCGCGTTTCCAGGGGAAGGTGGTGCTCCGGGATGATATGGGCCACCCCCACCGGATGACGGGGATCATGCAGGACATCACCGAACGGAAACTGACGGAAGAGAATGTAAAAAGGTTGATGGATCTAAGCGAGACTCTAGTCGATATCAGTAGCCCTCTGATCTGCGTGATGGACCTGGATAGAAAGGTTCTCTTCTGGAACAAGGCCACAGAGGAGTTCACCGGTTACGCTGCCGAGGAGGTGGTGAAGGGAAAAGAAATCTGGGACACCCTCTTCCCCGATCCCCGGTCGAGGGCGGAGGTCGTGGAGACCTTCGAGGAGATAAAGAGACTTGGGGTTGTGAAGAACCAAACGACCAGGATCCGCACCAAAGAGGGTGAAGATCGATCCGTCACCTGGAACGGCCTCAAGCTAGTAGATGGGATGGGGAACGCCTTCGGTCTGGTTCTCTCCGGCCAGGATCAAACGGAGCATCTCAGGATGGAAGATGAGATGAGGTCGGAACGCGAGCTTTCCCGGAGCATAGTCGAGGGTGCCGACTTTTTCATCGTCGGTTTTGATCGCCAGGGCAGGCTATCCCTCTTCAACAGGGGCAGCGAGATGATCACCGGCCACCGGGCTGGAGACGTTCTGGGGAAGAACTTCTTCGACCTGCTAATACCAGTGAGGGCCAAGGCCACCTTTCGGGATCACATAGAAGCTCTAGCCGAAGGCAGGTCGAACGACCATATGGATGGGCCCGTGCTCACCAGTTCGGGCGAGGAGGTGCACCTCCAATGGGGCTGGAGCGTTATCAGGGGTGAATCCGGCGAGGTCGAGAGGATAATAGCCTTCGGTCAGGACATATCTTACAGACGTTGGCTGGAAGAACAGATGTTCCTCTTCATGGACGCCATAGAGTCCTCGAACGACGGGATCGCTATCTTCGACGAGGACTGCCACCTTATCTTCGCCAACCCTGCCCTTCTGGATATGTATGGCACTCACCTGGAAGACGTGCTAGGGAGACTGTACAAAGACTTCATCCTGGAGAATGAGGAGGGGGTCCGGATAGAGGGAAATAGCTGGCAAGGGAGGGTATCCTGTATACGCACGGACGGGACCACCTTTCCCGCATCGGTCAGCGTCGCTCCCGTCGCCGACAAGGACGGCAAAGAGACGGCCATCATCGCCGTAGTGAGGGATATATCCCAGAGCATCGAGTACGAACAGAAGCTGAAATCGCTGAACAGCGAGCTGGAGAGGTTCGCCTACACAGTATCCCACGACCTGCGTGCACCTCTCAGAGGCGTCCAGGGCTTTGCAACCGTGCTACAAGAGGACTATGGCGACCAGCTGGACGAGACCGGCAGAAGGCATCTGGACCGGATCAGGGACATATCGGCCAATATGGACCGGCTGGTCTTGGACCTGCTGGACTACTCTCGGGTCGGCAGGATCGTCTCTCCACCGCAGAAGGTCGACCTGCGAGACCTGGTGACGGAGGCCTACGAGGATGTGAAGTCGCTAGCAAGCGACGGTGAGGTGAAGTTTACCATCACGGGCGACTTCCCGGTGATGAGCTGCGAGCGAAGCCGGATAAAGCAAGTCTTCGCCAACCTCCTGAGCAACAGCCTGAAGTACGCCCGGGGGCCGCCAGTGATCGAGGTGGGCTGCATCGACCAGGGTGATGCATACGAGTTTTACGTCAAGGACGAGGGGATCGGGTTCGAGATGGACTATCACGACCGGATATTCGAGCCCTTCATCCGGTTGAAGAGAGATGGAGAGGGCACGGGCATAGGCCTGGCCACGGCCAAGAAGATCGTGGAGACCTGTGGCGGAAAGATCTGGGCCGAGTCGAATCCTGGGAAAGGAAGCACCTTCAGGTTCACCCTTCCCATCAAGTAAACGTTCATGATACCAAGTCTCATGCCCGAAAAATGAAAATCTGCAGGCACAGGCAGCCTAGGTCGTCATTTTCATGGCAAAGCCCCTCTGGCGCCAGGCTGGCGACGACCGACAGGACCTCTGTGGAACCTCCGACTTCTTCCCCTCCCTTAAGACCTGATAGTCACCCTTATTAGTGTTGTTGAATAATGAGATTTTTCAGCTCGTCGGGGTTGAGAGTGCGCAGGAGCTGTCCGAGTACATCGTTGTCGAGTTCCTGATATTCGCTCTTGGGCAGCACGCCGCGCAGGTTATCGTAGTCGCCCTCGATGGACTCCATCGCCTCAATGATGGCCTTGGCG
>JAUWQF010000168.1 GCA_030611205.1 Methanothrix sp. | reverse complement strand
GCATGCATTTCGACGAGAGGGACTTCGCGTCTTCGCGCCTTCGCGTGAGGCAAAAATTATGGGGCACGCGAAGACGCGAAGGGTGGTGACTCGTCGATGAATGTGGAAGAAGTCTCTTCCATCGTGGTGGACACGGCTTTCCCTCCTCATCGGGAACGACGGTCGTCTTTACGACATTACTTAGATGACAGGACACTAGAATGATTGAGGAAAAGTTCATAATCTTTGATCAGGGCAACGTGAACAAAAACAACATAGAGTATTTAAGAGAGCTAAAGAAAGAGGGAATCTACTTCATCACCAAGCTCAGGACAAGCAGCGCTTCTAGATTTATTGAAACGGTGGATAAATCTGCTATGCCTCTGATATATTCCAAAGAAAAGTCGAAGAATATGAAAACTGAGATCTATGGTGAGCTGATAGAAGGCAAGGTTTATGGGAAAATGTCCAAAATGGCGGTCTGCTACAATCCAGATATTATGAAGCAGAAGTGCCATACTCTGGACAGAAGAGTAGAAACGGCGAAGAAAATGGTAAAACAAGGAGATTCCATAGGGAAAATCAAGGCATTTATATCCAAGTACAATATCAAACGGGTTTTGGTTTTGAAGCTTATATATCCAGATTTTTGTCAAACACGGGTTATATAAGAGTTATCCTCACGAGCCAGATCATCTCAAAGGATGAGAGCATCGTAAACAAATCGCAAAGAAAACCGGCGCAGACCCTGCAACACCACCAGACACCGCGCCCGTCGGCGCCGAGGAGCCCATTGATCCCAGGCGCATCTGGTGGGCCACCTGCAACACCGCGCCGCGAAGGCGATGGTGTCGCCAGCCAGGCCACCGCCACAAGGATTCAACTATCGACAGAAATCACGGCGGCGTGTCCACACACCGATCCCATAGGGATCGGCGCCACAACAAGTCGAACCTCACCGCAAAAACAGCCACCACATGAAAATGGATCGAAATCTCACCCCATCTTCGCCGAGAACCACCGGACGGTCTCCCTCAACCCCTCCTCTATCGTAAACTCAGGTGCATACCCCATCTCTTTTGCCCTCCTTATATCTGCCAGAGAGTCCCTGACATCCCCCGGCCTTGGATCTGTATATACCGGTCTGACATTCTTCCCTAGATTCTCCCCTATGAGCTCCGCCAGACGGTTCACGCTTATCCTCATCCCGCCGGCCGCGTTGAAGACACCGGTCGCATCGCACCGGCTGGCCAGTATATTTGCGCAGACAACATCTTTCACATATGTGAAATCCCGGGTCTGCTCACCATCCCCATATATCACCGGAGGCTCATCTCTCAGCAACGCAGAGACGAACCTGGGTATCACGGCCGCATAATCCGAACCAGGATCCTGCCTCGGCCCGTAAACGTTGAAGTACCTGAGCGCTATCGTCCTCATCCCGTACAGCTCGTTGAAGACTGCACAGTACGCCTCCCCCGCAAGCTTTGCGACCGCATAGGGAGACTTCGGTGATGGACACATATCCTCACTCTTCGGGAGCTCGGGCGTATCTCCGTAGACGGAGGAGGAAGAGGCATAAACAACTCTCTCCACACCGGCATCCCTCGCCGCAACCAGAACGTTCAGAGTGCCCTCGGTGTTGACCCTGCCCGTCCTGATGGGATCCTCAACGCTCCTCTGGACAGAGGGGATCGCAGCCTGATGAAATACACAATCCGCGCCTTCAAAAGCTGCCCTGAGAAGCGAAGGGTCTGTGATGCTACCCTCGATGAACCTCACATCCATGCTCGATATGTTCTCGGCCTTTCCGGTGGAGAGATCATCAATTATCACCACCTCGTTCTCCCCGGCCAGCGCTTCAGCCAGGTTCGAGCCGATGAAGCCAGCTCCGCCGGTTATCACAAACTTATGTCCCATTTTAACCCCTTTTTTTTGTGAGTTCGTAAATACCGTCTTCCAACGAGTACTTAGGCTCGAAACCTAGTGCTGCCATCCTGGAGCCATCAGCCTGGGTATGCATTACGTAATTCTTGATCGGATTCTCCACATAGATCGGTTCTATGCTCTGTCCTAGCTGGGAGTTCAACAACTCAACAACATCGTTGAAACTGTGCGATCGTCCAGTTCCCAAGTTGAGTATCCCCGTGCCGACCTCGGAGGTGAGTATCAAACCATCCACCACGTCCTTCACGAATGTGAAGTCCCGGGTCTGCTTTCCGTCGCCATAGATAACAGGCCTCTTCCCTTCTTGCATATCCCAGAGGAACTGAGAGACCATATTGGCGATTATTCCTTTTGCCTCCTCGTGGGGGCCGTAAACTGAAAAGAACCTGAGACCGACATAATCGATATCGTATAGCTCTCTGTAGAGCTGGGCGATCCTCTCTATCGCCAGCCTGGCTTCCGTATAATAGTCTGTGACTAGAATATCTGCGTCCTCCCTGTGCGGTGTTGGTATCCCATTATACAGAGAAGACGAGGAGGCAAAGACCACCTTTTTACTCCCACTCCGCTTAGCCAGCTCCATTATGGCAACCATGCCGTTTATGGCATCACCGACAAAAAATGGATCCTCCTTGTACATCGGCGACGATGAGGGGATGCCCAGATGGAATATGATATCCGGAGATAGATCCGAGGATAACACATTGTTGCAGGAATCTCTTATGATCTCCACCTTATCTCTTACTTCTGCCAGGTTTTTCATGCTGCCGGTGTGGAAGTTATCCAGCACGGTCACCTGGTGTTCGTCAGCCACCGCTTCGACTAGATTAGAGCCTATGAATCCGGCGCCACCTGTTACGAGTACTTTCATGTTAACTCACCTTCCCTCTTTCAACCATACCGGGACTATAAATTTACATGAAAACATCTCTCATTCGGTATAAATAACAATCGGTAATATCATCATATGATCTATGTTATAGAGTCCTGGACCTACAGACCGATGATCCCGTCTACGGCGCCCAGTGCCTTGATATCCCCGGGCGGGTTATCCTGCAAAACCACAACGGTCTTCACAGGCTAGTGTCGAGTCATGCGTAAAATATCGTATCATGCACTTGTCATTCCCACGAAGGTGAGAATCCAGTTGGACCCTCAATCGAGGCTACTGGTATTTTATATGTTTTGCATGCATTTCGACGAGAGGGACTTCGCGCCTTCGCGTGAGGCAAAAATTATGGGGCACGCGAAGACGCGAAGGGTGGTGACTCGTCGATGAATGTGGAAG
>JAUWQF010000004.1 GCA_030611205.1 Methanothrix sp. | reverse complement strand
CCTATGTGTACTTGAAGGGAAAAAAAAGAAGATACTGGCGATGTCCGTAAGCCTCCAAAAGGAAAAGATCGCATGGTAGGGCTTTTCCTGGATGGCCTAAGGAAAATTTCTTCATATCTCAAACGTGCTCCGCTCTGGAAGTTTAGAAGGCTAATCCGGAAGTTACTTCAACCATTCTTCGAGGCTTGGAAAATACAGCCATTCACATAGTGGATATTACGGCTAAGTCTGAGTAAAATAATGAAACTCAGTAGGTTGGGTGAGTGGAGACTATCTTATTTTGACTGTATTGCGATTATCGAATCGAAGAAGTTCTGAAATTATGTTTAAGTTCTCATTATATGCTCTTTAGGCAAGAGAATATAGTGGTGATTGACATGCCATTTAATTTTTATTAAAAAAAATCATATTAATTCGAGGTGTTGCTTGTCATAAAAATGTTAGCTACTGAAGTGCTCAGAGTAAATTCGACCGAAGGGAGGATTTTCTCGATAGCGTTTTTCTTAAAAATCAACATACATCGGCGTTTTGATTACACTCTATTGCGACATTGTACAGGATTAACAGTTTAAAACGTCACATGCTGTATTTATCTACTTTGAATCATTGTATTTATTGTGATTTGTGATTTGTGATTGTGGAATAAATACATCTTCATGGGATGTTAAAAATTCTCAAGTCATCACTTCTTTACTGCTGAAAGTGAGCTAGAGGGTACCTTGACAAGTTTATACATGCTAGTCCCGCCCCATATACCCATTTAGCAACTTACAATATAACTTATTTATTATCCTGTTATGGAAAAAGTTGGTACTTAAAGCGATTTGAGACATGTGCAAATCCGTAGCATGACACACTGTAACAAAGCTTAAATATCAACGCCGTGGACCAAAGATAATTACGATAATATGCATAGTGTAGAGGAGGTCACAATAATGACAAAGAACGCTGAGAGAAGTATCGATCCTGCCACCCAGTCCATGTTACGGGTGGCCAAAAAGGAGGGGATGGAGACCGCCTGGGATCGTTTCGACAAGCAGCAGCCCCAATGCGGCTTAGGCCAGCTGGGACTCTGCTGTCGCAACTGCAACATGGGCCCCTGTCGCATCGATCCCTTCGGCGAGGGACCGGAGAAGGGGGTCTGCGGAGCCACCGCAGACATCATAGTGGCCCGCAACCTGCTCCGCATGATAGCCGCCGGAGCCGCAGCCCACTCAGACCACGCCCGGGACGCGGCCCACGCCTTCAAGCTCATGACCGAGGGGAAGGCCACCAGCTATCAGATCAAGGACGAGGCCAAGCTCAACGCCCTGGCGACCGAGTACAACATCTCCACCGAAGACCGGACGAAAGAGGAGGTAGCCCTCGATCTGGCCGGCGCTGTTATGGCGGAGTTCGGCAACCAGGACGGCCCGATCCGGTTCACCCGCCGGGCTCCACCGCAGCGGGTGGAGATATGGACCAACGCGGGCATCGATCCCCGCGGTGTGGACCGGGAGATCGTGGAGTGCATGCACCGGACCCACATCGGCGTGGACAACGACCCCGTTCACATCCTTCTCCACGGCCTCAGGACCAGCATATCCGACGGCTGGGGCGGGTCCATGATCGCCACCGAGATCCAGGACGTGCTCTTCGGCACCCCCACGCCGGTGATCTCCGAAGCCAACCTGGGCGTGCTTAAGGAAGACGAGGTAAACATCGTGATGCACGGTCATGAGCCCATCCTCTCGGAGATGATAGTGGCCGCGGCAGAAGATCCCGAGATGCTGGACCTGGCCAAGAAATTGGGTGCCAAAGGCATCAACGTGGTGGGCATGTGCTGCACCGGCAACGAGATCATGATGCGCCACGGCGTCCCCACGGCAGGTAACTTCCTTCAGCAAGAGCTGGCGGTGATCACCGGTTCCGTCGAGGCCATGATCGTGGACGTCCAATGCATCATGCCATCTCTGGGCGACCTGACAGGCTGCTACCATACCAAGTTCATCTCCACCTCGCCCAAGGCCGAGTTCCCAGGAACGGTCAGAATGGAGTTCCACGAGGACGAGGCTCTCGATACCGCCAAGGCGATCGTGAAGACGGCGGTGGAGAACTACGAGAACCGCAACCCTCAGAGGGTCAACATCCCCAGCGAGAAGTGCAACTGCATGGTGGGCTTCAGCGCCGAGGCCATCCTGGAAGCCCTGGGCGGAAGTCCCGAGCCGCTGGTCGAAGCCATCAAGTCGGGAGCGATCAAGGGCGTGGGGGCTGTTGTGGGCTGCAACAACGTCAAGATCCAGCACGACTACGGCCACGTCAACCAGGTCAAGGAGCTGATCAAGAACAACGTCCTGGTGGTCACCACGGGTTGCAACGCCATCGCCTGCGCCAAGGCGGGACTGCTCCAGCCGGAGGCGGCCAAAGAGGCCGGTGAAGGGCTGAGGGCGGTCTGCGAGTCGCTGGGCATCCCTCCGGTGCTCCACATGGGCTCCTGCGTGGACATCAGCCGGATCCTGGTGCTGGCCGCCGTCCTGGCCAACCACATGGGGGTAGACATAAGCGACCTGCCCGCAGCCGGATCGGCTCCGGAGTGGATGAGCGAGAAGGCGGTGAGCATCGGCACCTACGTCGTAGCCTCCGGAATCTATACCGTGCTGGGAACGGTGCCGCCGGTCCTGGGAAGCTCCCTGGTAACGGAGCTGCTCACCGACGGGCTAGAAGACGTGATAGGGGCAACCTTCGCCGTGGAGCCGGACCCCTTCAAGGGAGCCAATCTGATGATCGAGCGGATCGAAGCGAAGCGGAAGGCTCTGGGGCTGGACCCCTGATCTCGGGGTGATGATGAGATGAAAGAGGTCTTAGTCCGTCTGGACAGGTGCGTGGGATGTCACTCCTGCGAGATTGCCTGTGCCGTAGAACACTCTGAGAGCAAGAACCTCTTCGGTGCCGTGACGGAGAAGCCGGTGCCCAGAAAGCGGATCTACGTCGAATACTCTCCAGAACAGATGATCCCGGTCACCATGATCTGCCACCACTGTGAAGACGCACCCTGTGTATCCGTCTGTCCCACGGGAGCCCTGACCCAGGACGAGATCTCCAGGGTGGTGACCCATAACCCCGACATCTGCGTGGGCTGCTGGACCTGCGCCATGGTCTGCAACTACGGGATGATCGGGAAGCATAAGGAAAGGCGGGTCGCCATCAAGTGCGATCGCTGCCCCGACAGGGAGGTTCCCGTCTGCGTGGTGGCCTGCCCCACACGAGCCCTGGCCTTCACCGAGGTGGAAGACTTTTCAGGATCGATACGCGCAGATGCCGCTCTGACGCTGGCCAGAGGGATAGTGGGAGGCGGGACCCCCTGAGACGGGGCCCCCACCCTTTTTTTGGCCTCGATAATACCGTCCTGGAGACTAAGAATATGGCCAACGAATCTCTGGTTCCCACCATCTGTCCTTACTGTGGTGTAGGATGCGGGTTTTACGTAGCGTTGGAGGATGGGCAAGAGCCGAGGATAGAGTATATGCCAGACCATCCCGTGAACGAAGGGGCGCTCTGTCCCAAGGGGAACGCCGCCCTGGAGGTCCTGGGCCATCCGGAGAGGCTGCGCCATCCTCTCAAGAAGACCGAAGACGGCTGGGCCGAGATCTCCTGGGAAGAGGCGCTGGACCTGGTCTCGGAAAAGCTGAAGGAGGCGCTGGAAGCCCACGGTCCGCACACAATCGGGTTTCTGGGCTCTGCCAAGGTCACCAACGAGGAGAACTACATCTTCCAGAAGATGGCCCGTCTCCTGGGCATCAGCAACGTGGACAACTGCGCCCGGCTCTGCCACTCGCCGACCATATATGGTCTGGAGAGGGCCTTCGGCCTCGTGGGCGTGACCAACCCCTTCCCTGACCTGGCCAACTCCCGGTGCATCCTGGTGATCGGGTCGAACCTCGCAGAGAACCACCCCATCGTGGCCAGGTGGATCTTGAAGGCCAAGGACCGGGGCGCGACGGTGATCGTGGTCGATCCCCGGCTGACGCCGACCGCCTGGCTCGCCGATCAACATCTCCAGATCGATCCAGGGACCGACGTGGCCCTTCTGAACGGCATGATGAGGGTCATTCTGAAAGAGGGTCTGGCGGATACTGAGTTCGTCACCCGGCAGACGGTGGGGTTCGAGGACCTGGTAGGGTCGCTGGAGGAGTACACCCCTGAGAAGGTCGCCGAGATAGCTGGTGTGTCTGCCGCTGGCATCGTGAAGGCGGCCAGATCCTATGCCCGGTCCCCGGCGTCGTCCATCGTCTACTCCATGGGGATTACCCAGCACGCTGTGGGCACGGATAACGTGACCGCCTGCGCCAACCTGGCCCTGATCTGCGGTCAGGTTGGGCGGCCGGGCGCGGGTCTCTACCCCCTCCGCGGTCAGAACAACGTCCAGGGAGCCTGCGATATGGGCATGCTGCCGGACTTCTATCCCGGTGGCAGGAGGATCGACGACCCCGGCGTGGTGGAGGACGTGGAAGAGGCCTGGGGCGCGAGCCATCTTCCCACCGCTCCGGGGCTGACCGCCGTGGAGATGACCGAGGCAGCCTACGATGGCGATCTGAGGATCCTCTACGTGGTGGGCGAGGACCCCATAAACTCCGGTCCCAACACCGACCGTGCCAGGGAAGCCCTGGAGCGGCTGGAGTTCATGGTGGTCCAGGATATCTTCATGACCGAGACCGCCCAGATGGCCGACCTGGTCCTGCCCGCGGCTCTCTGGGCGGAGAAGGAAGGGACCTTCACGTCCACCGAGCGCCGGGTCCAGCGGATCCGTCGAGCTGCAGACCCACCGGGAGATGCCAGAGAGGACCTCTGGATATTCTCCCAGGTGGCCGAGAGGCTGGGTCTTGGCTTCCATTATGCCGGTCCGGATGATGTGCTCACCGAGATCAATCGGGTCTTGCCCAGCTACGGTGGCGTGACCAGAGAACGGCTGGCCTCGCCCGGAGGGCTGATCTGGCCCTGCCCCGATCCGGGACATCCGGGGACGCCCATACTCCACACGGAGGGCTTCTCTACCCCCGACGGCCGGGGCAGGATAGTCCCCGTGGAGTACAAACCTCCAGCCGAGGTGACCGACCAGGAGTATCCTCTGGTCCTCACCACGGGACGGGTGGTTCTCCATTACAACGCCGGATCCATGACCCGGCGCAGTCCGTCTCTGGCAGGACGGGTGCCGGAGCTTTTCGTGGAGATCAACCCTCATGACGCAAAAAAGCTGGAGATCGAGGAGGGTGACCCTGTGGCGGTGACCACCGCCCGGGGCAGGATCCTGGCCAGGGCCGATCTGACCGAGAGGGTTGGGCCTGGTGTGGTATTCCTGCCCTTCCACTTTCCTGATACAAACCGGCTCACCACCGACGTCCTGGACCCGGTGGCCAAGATCCCGGAGTTCAAGGTTGCTGCATGCAGGATCGGGAGGGGATGATATTGTCGAAGGCGGTTTATGCAGATATGAGCAGGTGCATCGCCTGTCACGCCTGCGAGGTGGCCTGTGAGAAGGCCCACGGCGCGGCGAAGATATTCGTGGATGTGGTGAGGGACAGGGTATCTGTGCCCGTATCCTGTTGCCAGTGCGAGAAGGCGACCTGCGTGATGGTCTGCTATCCTGGGGCCCTATCGCAGGATAACGGCTCGATCACCTTCGATTCGGATAGGTGCACCGGCTGCGACCTATGCGTACTGGCCTGCCCCTTCGGCGCGGTCCAGCTCGATACTGCAGGGGTTCGCAGGTGTGACCTCTGTCCTGATCGGGAGGTCCCTGCCTGTGTGGTCACCTGTCCATCACAGGCCCTGATCTGGGACGATGTGGAGAATATCGCCAGAGAGATCAGGAAGAGGGCTGCGGTGAAGATGGGGAGGTCCTTGGCCTCAGGGAGGGTGTTATGAAGAAACGACTTCTGGCCGTGGACGAGAAGACGTGCATCGGCTGCAGGGCCTGTTCTGCCGTCTGTCCCGTCGACCTGATCAGGCTCTCGGACGAGGACGGCGTGCGAAGGATCGACTTTCCGGGCATCTGCGACGAGGACTGCCAGGAGTGCGCCCGGGCCTGCCCCGAGGAAGCCATCGATCTGGTCTTTGGGGAGGTGCAGCCAGAGTTCGTCCTCTCCTTCGACCTTGTGCCCTGCCAACGGTGCGGCGCGCCATTCGTAACCTACGGGGAGATGGACCGGCTGGGGAAGACCATACCTCAGGAGCTGCAGACCGACGCCTTCGGCGCCTCCTGGATAACTCTCTGTCCACGATGCCGCCGTTCGGTGGAGAGGGAAAGAGCGGCGAAGACCCTGCTGGTCTCTCGAAGGGGAACGCGGGTCTAGGCAGGTGGAGCGTTCTTATCCCCCGTCGTCCTTGCCCACGTTCCTCAGCCGATCGACGCCGTCGATCTCCTTGATCACCGCGGCCACAGGCTCCGGCACCAGGCCCTCCCAGTTCGCGCCGGAGAGCATCATCTCCCGGATCCTGGTGCCGGAGTAGATCTCTCGCTTGTACATGGGCGGTCTTTGGACCGCCACCCCGGCCTCGGTGAAGAGCCGGACCACGAGGGGGTTGTTGGAGTATACCACCTCGAAACTGGGGGTCATGGCCCTGACGTGTGAGACCCATACGGCGTTCCGCGCCACGTCTTCTAGAGGTATGACGTAACAGGTCGCCTCCAGGTCTTTCAGAGCGCCGTCGATCATGGTGACCCGTTCCCCTGCGGTGAAGGGGTTCTCCGGGGTGTGGCTCTCCTGGGCGCTCCCTATCCCCACCACGATCTCGTCTACCTCCTGAGCGATCTTTTGGAGGACCGCCTGATGACCCAGATGGTAGGGCTGGAACCGCCCTATGTACAAACCTCTCATAGGAGTTCTTTTCCGATCAGCTTTATCGCCTTTTCTTTGTTCGGCCCGATGGGCGATCCCACCACTATCTGGGTCACTCCGGTATCCATCAGCGCTCCGATGCGAGCCTTACAGTCGTCGGGGGTTCCGCAGACGGAGAACGCCTCGATCATATTATCACTGACCGCGCCGAGGGCGCCGCCGAAGTCGCCCTTGCCGATGGCACCGGAGATAGCCTTGCCGTCCTTTGGATCTATGCCGTGCCTCTCGAGGACCGTATCCGGCGATCCGGCCACGATGAAGGCCACCACCATCTTGGCCTTGTTCACCGCCTTCTTTCGATCTTTGTCCATGCTGAAGCAGGTGTAGGCGCAGATCTCCAGATCTTCCGCTCTCCGTTTTGCGTCTGCCGCGCCCTTCCGCACCAGGGGCACGGCGTATTCGAAATCACTGGGATGACTGGCGTTCACCAGGACTCCGTCTGCCACCCGGCCTGCCAGTTCCAGCATCTTCGGTCCCTGAGCCCCGATGTAGATGGGGATTTCTCCCGGCCTGAAGGCCAGCTGTGCCCCGTTCATCCCGTGCTCGGTTATCCTCTTTTTGGCCAACAGATCCCGGAGCGCAGATACCGACTCCCTGACCGCCGTCAGGGGCTTCTCCCACTCTATGCCCATGGCATCGAAGGTGGCCTTGTCCCCAGGACCTATCCCCAGGATGGCTCTTCCACCGGATACCTCGTTGATGGAGGCGATACAAGACGCGGTTATGGCCACGTTCCTGGTGTAGGGATTGGTGACGCCGGTTCCCAGCCTCACCTTGTTTGTGGCCAGGGCCAGGACCGCCAGGGTGGAGTAGACGTCTCTGTTGTTGTAATGGTCTGTGATCCAGATGGTATCAAAACCCACATCTTCAGCCAGCTTTGCCATGTAACCTATCTTCAGGGCAGGCTCATTCGGCACGAACTCTATTCCAAACAATTTGATCTCTCCAGCACGATGCGGTCACCACCTGCGAGCCCGAAGAGCTCCGCAGCGCTCCCTTGGTTTACCGCAACTTCTGCGTGGCCATGACCCCCAATGGTTATAAGTGGTTCGATGCCTCCGGCATCTGCATAGGTCCTGACCTTTCTGAGCACCCTGCCGGCGAGCCTTAGATCACCCGAAGGTACCTGCTCCAGGTTGAGCACGAGGTTGCCGAAACGGTCCACGTATACGACCCTGGCCACGACCTTCTCACTAGATACCTGCGCTGACCCGAAGTCCAGGTCCACCGGCACCACCACAGGACCAAACCGGTCCGGGCTCTCGCCCCCGGCCAGCAGGGCCGCCACAGGAGCGAATATGTCCCTGCCGTGGAAGGTGGGAGATGCCTCGAACCGGCGGGCGATTGCGTGGGCCTCTGGCCTGCCCAGCGATCTTGCCGCCGGCACGAGGAGGCCGTTGTCCGGTCCCACGAAGAGATGGCCGCCGCTCTTGATCACGATCCCCAGTCGTTTGGTTCCCACCGTGGGGTCCACCACCGCCAGGTGGACCGTACCTGAGGGGAAGTGCCTGGCGGTGGTCATCAGGGCGAAGGCTCCCGCCCTTATGTCTTGAGGGGGGATATCGTGGGCGATGTCCACTAAGACGGCGTCCGGTACCCTTTCCAGGATGACCCCCTTCATCTGGGCGGGGTAGACGGAACCGAAGTCCGATAGAAGGGTAATTATCCGGGACATGATCTCTCACATTCCTCTCCGGGGTTTAAGTCCCTGATGGAAAAGTTCAACAGGGAGAAGGGTTCATGGCAGTGTCGGGAGATGAATTAGCATGGCAGATTGTGAGCTTTGCGGACTCGCCAAACCGACTCTTGTACCGGTAAAGGTCGATGTGCATACCATGGCAAACCCTGAGGGAGCCTACAAGGGCCTCTGTCTAGACTGCCTGGATGCCTGCGAGAAGGCGTATCAAGAAAACTTCGGGAAGACAGAAGAGGAAGGGGATAAGTAGGCCTCTCTCCTCCTTGACAACAGAGGCCTATGGCTAATTTTTAACGTCTCTTCCATTCCTCTTTGGCGGACTGAGTTCATGAGGATGCAGAAGGAGGAGAAGATAGTCGTCGTCCTCTTATTCATGGCCTTGGGATCTCTCTCTGTGGCCTTCTGGGCCATGGGAGATCTCGATTCGTCGGAGGTCACGGTGGAGGGAATCGTTGAGTCGATCCAGTCCACCAGGAGCGGAGGGCACCTCATAATCCGCCTCGACTCCACCGACATGCCGATCTTCGTGAGCAGCCAGTGCGGAGCGGAGATGGTCAAAGAGAAGGTGCAAAGGGGCGATCGAGTCGAGGTCGTTGGGGCGGTATCCGAGTACCGCGACCAAGACGAGATCGTGGTCAAGGGTCCGATGGACGTGACGGTGCGGAGATAGGACGATGCCGGAATAACGGCCGATACCTCGACCACATTTACTTGAGACCGAAGCCGATCGCGATAAAGGTGATGACGATGGGAACAAGCAATATCCTGGAGCTGGACGAGAAGACGCTCTACGTGGAAGACGATAGCTGGCGGTGCGACCTTCCCGGCGGCAATACCGCGAAGCTGGGCATCGTCTTCGAGGCGGTCGATCTGGCCGGAACCGGCCGTGTCCCCGTGGACGAAGAGTACTCCCTGATCGTGGAAGCCCAGATTGTGCCCCAGCCCGAGTATCTGGACGAAGATATCGTCCTGGAGGCCTCGGAGGAGGTGGTGCCCACGCGAAAGGGGATCATTGGAGACGTCTACCGTTACTACGGCGGGGTCCCGGTGAACATCGACGCCGCGCAACCGGCCAGGGCATCTTGTGGGGTCTCTTCTTTTGTGACCGACCAGGTGGTCCACGGCGAGATGACGGAGTCCGGCATGGAGATCGAGGTGCGCCACTTCAAGAGCGTCGAAGACGCCTTGAGCTTCACCAGGGAGTTCTACGCGCTGGCGGCGTCTATGGTATTCGAGTTCCTCGATTGGGTCCTCGATCAACCCCTTGGCCGGGAGAGCGGATGGGATAAGATCGGACGGCTGACGTCGGGCGAATGAGGCCCACCACCACCACAATATTTATTTTTGTATAATATAGATTATAAGATTATACTTTTCGCCGATCTACGCCCTGGTGATCAGGTCCGGCCGGAGAGCCGCTCGCTCGATCTTCGGCAGCTCGCCCCAGAGCGCCAGCTCTTGGCCCCTGATGACCAGCGCTCCTTCTACGCCAGGCCTATCTACGGCCCGGAAGCTCTCCTCCAGCGACGAGTCGTCGGCAACGGCGTTCCCCAGAGCGGTGGCCGCGGCATCTGCCAGAGAGACGTCCTCCGAGATCACCAGGGCGGCATCTGCACACCCGAAGCTTATCGAGGGGCCCACGGTCCCGCTGCTGGTGCATATTCCGAGAGGCGTGACACGTGGCGGGATCTCCAGGGCCAGGTTGCTGATCGGCGAGGACCCGGCGTAGACGCCCATGTGCACCGGTCGGTCGTTCACCAGGGCTACGTCTCCGCCGTTATCCACGATGGCGTAGGCGGCGCCGGACTCGATCATGGCTTCCAGAGCAAACCCTGCGATGGTCCCGGCAACGGCGCTCATGGGACCTATGCCGAAGGCGGCGGCGGCATCGACCATCATCTTGACGATCTTCGGCGCGTTTTCTGCCAATAGATCGTAGGGCTCCAGTGTGAGCATGAAGAAGGGATCGTTTGCGATGAAATCCTCCAGAAGCTTGCGCTGCTCCCTGATCGCCTCTTTGGCCGCCTCGGCGTGGACCGCCTCCTGGGCGATGATGGAAACTATCGTCTGCTTGAGCTGGAACCTCTCTCTAATCAGGCCGGACATGGTTTCCCTTCTCCAGAGCTTCTCTCGTACCGGCGCGTTTCAGCGCCCTCGCCACCATGCTCCGTCTTCCTTTGAGCCTGACCGCGATCATCTCGCCGTATTTCACCTCCAATAGATCGGCCATCTCGTACAGCCGGGAGAGCTGATTCATCCCCTCTTCGGTACCTGGCAGCTCGATCTCGAACTCCTCCAGAGGAGGAAGAATCTCTAGCACATGGTCGATCAACTCCTCCAGCCCTCTGCCCGTCGCGGCCGAGACCACCACCGGGTTGGGAGCAAGATCCTGGATCTCCTGCTGCCTGGAAATCATCTCATCTTTCGTCAGCCTGTCCGCCTTGTTCAGCACGGTGATCATCGGCGCGTAAGAACCGCAGTCCCACAGGGCGTCGTGACAGGAGACCAGCTTTTTGCGCAGGATCCCCGGAGGATCGCTCAGATCCACTACCAGCAACACCAGATCGGCCTGGACGATCTCCGCCAGCGTCGAACGAAAGGAGTTGATCAAGAATAGAGGCAGATCGTCTATGAACCCCACCGTATCGGTGAGGAGGATCTTCCGTTCCTTCGTCCTGATCGCCCGGGTCGTGGGGGAGAGGGTGGTGAACGGCTGGTCCTCGGCGGCCACGCTCTCGCTGGTGAGGGCGTTGAGGAGGGTGCTCTTGCCGGCGTTGGTGTACCCGGCCAGCGCCACCAGGTCGAAGCCGAGATCCCTAAGGCGCAGTCTTCTCGTCTCTCCCCGCATCTCCACCCCCTTCAGATCTACCCTGATCTTGGCCATCCTCCCACTGATGTCCTGGTACATGGCCTCCTCGTAGCTGCCTGTGCCCCGATAGCCGGGCCGCTCGCTCAACTTGCGGAGGGATATCATGGCCCGGACGAAGGGAGCCTCGTAGGTGAGGCGGGCCAGCTCTACCTGGAGCTTCGCCTCCCTGGTGGCGGCCCGGGACGCGAAGATCTCCAGTATGAGGTTGAACCTGTCTATCACCCTGATGCTGAACTCTTTTTTGATGTTGTAGACCTGGCCCGGGGAGAGGGGGTTGTAGAATATCAGGGTATCGGGCTCGTGAGCTGTGGCCTGAATGATCTTGCCTCTGCCCAGCTGGAACCTGCGGTCTCTGCCTCTGATCTGGGTGATCTCGGCCAGGATATTGTAGCCCGCCGACCTGGCCAGGTCTCTCAGCTCGTCCATGCTCTCGGGCCGTTTCCTATGCGGGTCCTCGCGCATAAGCAGAACGGCGGTCTTCTCGTTGCATCCACAGCTTAATAGCGAGATTCCAGTTGTTGTACCTATTTTCATTCATTCGCATCCACAAATGGGTCGTGGGTGTAGGTCACCGAAGATGTTCCTGATGATCGATAGCATGCAATCCATCTTTTGATTATTAGCAACTATGCCGTCTGTTTATGATTTTTCAGTGTACATAAAGTATAATTTTATGTACTACCAGAAACAGTAATCGTTTGATCGGGTGTGATTGTTCCGCTATGCATGCCGGGTATGCTTGAGCATGTCCCAGGTCCCGCATCGAAGACGGCTTTTACCGGTGAGCCATCATACCAGTCATAGAGGAACACATCAGTATAAAATTTGGCTACGTCTTCATTTTCGATAATTATACCCGCTTCCCTGTTGTTTGTTGGACTGTACTCGTTCCAATTGATACTTGAGATCAAAACTTCACGGCAGTCAACAATCACACCCTTGTTGTGTGTTTTGTTAAGCCCGATCGCTTCGTTATTTATCAACTTCGCCTCAAGACATAATTTTTCATCCGCGGCAATATCGTTGACGTACTCGATCGTTTCCTCATTATGCTCCCTTCCGTACACGGAATCCAGCAATATTTTTACTTCACAACCTCTCCTCGACGCGTTGATTACAGCCTCTAAGAACAGATTTGGCTTTGGGTCTGCATACGTCCCCCAGTTCTTGTAGATATAAAGCTGCTCGACATAAACAGAATTTTTTGCTCCTTTTATCATCCCAATAATAGACACCATCTGCATTAGCGAGGTATCAGGAGCTAAGACAGGAGACATATTAAACTTGCCAGAAATTGTTTTGCTCTCAAACGGATGAGAGTAACTACCCGTCGGGATTGTGCGATTTGGCACAAAATCGGGCGGTGGACAGCCATATTTATTCCCATAGGTTGGATCGTTTGCAGTGAAAGGGAAACTGTCCTTGCTTGCGGGCTTCCAGTCTTCAAAGAATACCTCGCTGAAATAACCTGTTACATCTGGACTGTTTACCATAATGCCCCAGCCTCTATTCCCAAAAGTATTATTGACCGGCACACCCGTATTTTTCCAGTTCTCGGAGGTTACCATCGTCGTTTCATCGTCGATAACTGCGTATTTCGCATGATTGAACGCATATCTGTCATGAATACCTCTGTCTTTGTCGTTTATCATAAACCGTACCTCTCCGCCTGCGGTAACGATTTGGTTCGCGATGTACCTCTCTTCATCGGCGATCTCATTTACCGGGTTGCCTTCGAGCATTATCTTAACGTCAACGCCCCTTTCTAACGCATCTATTATATGGTCCATCAAATAGAAATTATGAAATTGGTAAATGTTCAAATAGATCGAATCCTGTGCGTTATCAATTGCATTTACAACCTCGTTAAAGCTGCCGTCCGGCGATGTAAATACCGTTACATTTCCGTTAAAATCGAAAGTTTCATAATGAAAATGCGACTGCCCAAGGACGTATACTCGACAATCATCCCAATCAGCAGATGAGTTTTCATCTTCATACTGCCCGGTGGTCTCATTTCTATCTCGCTCTAAGATAACACCCTCTTTTATGCCTTTCACCGGGGTTTTGGTCCATCCGGCACCGATATAATCCGAGTCGCCATAAATCACGACATCTATTATCTCGCTTTTATCATCTTTCAGGATTACTTCGTCTCCCTCATTGGCTAATTGTAGCCTGCCTGATTTTATCATGTTTGGTGTTGAGTCTGAATCCACGCCATATTCAAACTCAGCCTCCAGGAGCATCTCTTCATAAAATGTTGTTGCGTTATAGGCGAGATATAGGCTGGCCCCGGCATCTAAATTCGTCCATGCCGGGAACGCGATGACGCCCTCCCTATCAGTAATCTGCCAGTTGCCGATATTGATTGTACTTTCAGTGGGATTGTGTATCCTTATGAACTCGTCAAGATCATTTTTCAAATAGGTGTCATAATATACTTCGGTAATGATGGGTGTGCAACTTGTTGCTGTAGAAGAGCATCCAAAGCACACAAATGCTGCTGCTGCTGCGAATATAACGGCGGCGAATATCAAACCTTTTTTATTGCATATAATGTATAACATTGTATACTCCGAGCGGATCAGACCGAATGGAAGTTTTTTTTCCTTGCCTACTGTCTTTCATTTTCATCCATGCCCGGCCACCCTTCAAGTTCGAGCATCATCTTCCTGGCGGCAAAAGATATGTGGTGAGCCAGCTCGATGGCCCGTCTCTCGCCCAGGGACTCAGGGTACTTGAACTCTCGACCCAGGATGCTCTCGGCCTTCCACCTCTCTATATTGAAGAGGTCCCCTCTCTCGGCCACAAGAACCCCCAGGAGACCTCTGGAGGCCGTCTCGATCAGATCGGTCACCACGTACAGATCGACGGAACTCGCCACCAGGGTCGTCAGCTTCACTCGATACGTCTTCTCGGTGCACCGCGGCGATATCCTGGCGGCCACCGCGGCGCAGACCATGATGTAGCGTCCCTCTACGACGTGCCTGCCCGAGATATCCACCGCCACGACATCCAAAATATCACCAGGTTACAGCGTCACTATGGGATGGTGGGTCACGATCTCCGTGGCATTTTCTTCTGTCAGTCCCGCACCCATGGCGATCTGGATGGCACGCTTACGATCGATCAGGTCGTCGGGGCCGTGGGCGTCCGTGTTCACCACAAGCTTCGCGCCCGATGCCGCAGCCATCCTCACCACGTGACCGTTGGTGATATTGTGACCCGCGCGGGCGGTGATCTCCAGACAGACGTCGTTCTCTCTGGCCAGGTCGGCCTCTTCATGGGTGATGAAACCCGGGTGGGCCAGGATATCGACACCCATCTCCAGGGCGGCCCGGTTGGTGCCCGGTGAGACAGGCTCTATTGGCGTCTCTCCGTGGACCACGATGATCTCGGCCCCCAGCCTGCGGGCAAGAAGGATCAATCGTTCCATCTTTGGAGGAGGAACGTGGGTGATCTCCACACCCACCAGGATCTTCATATCCAGGACGTCCTCCAGCGTCTTGATCTTGGAGACGTTGGAGATGACGAACTCCACGTTGGAGAAGTCTACGTGATCCGTGATCCCTATGGCCCGGTAGCCCCTGGTCTCAGCTCGCCGGATCAGTTCAGCAGGGAGCAGTTCTCCGTCGCTGAAGACCGTATGCGTATGAAGATCGATCATGGTTGGGCGACGATCACAAACATTATTAAGTATTACCTCTAACCGGGGCGCGCTAGATAACAATTTGATGGAGTGTCAGAGAGCTTAGATGATCAGACGATTGGTACTGGACGTATTGAAGCCGCATGTCCCCACTATTTTGGAGCTTGCCAGGACTCTGGCCAGGCTCGACGGGATAGTCGGCGTCAACTTGAGTCTTTCTGAGGTTGACCAGCAGACGGAGACGGTCAAGATCACCCTCCAGGGTGACGATATCGACTACGTCGCCGTGGAATCGGTGATCCAGGATTTTGGCGGCGTCGTTCACAGCATAGACGAAGTCGCCGCGGGAAAAGAGATCGTGGAAGAGGTAGAGACCCTCCAGGAACGCTAACCGCAGAGCCGGTCAGCCTCTTATGCGTCTGATAGTTCTGGCGAGATCTCTCAACAGAGCGGTCTTGGGTCCCCTCCTCCGGACCAGTACCCTTCCCATATCATCCCACCATAGGGATGGATAGCGTTTCTCTCGCTCTACCGTTGGTTCCAGGTTCAGTTCCATCGCGGCCACATGCACCTCATTCACCGTGGGCTTGTGGACCGCGTCGCTCTTGGAGACCGCCCTGCCCCCGGTCCGGGTCCTATCTGCATCGAAGTAGACCGGCCAGATGACCAACCTATCGTCCCTCTTAGACATGGTAGGCCAAAACGCGACCAGAGCGGATAAGGGTTTTGGGTCTTAGATATCCTTTTAGAGAATAAGATACCCTTAGAAGACGGAGTTCGTGATCATGAGCGAGAATGAGTACCCCACCGCCAACGTCATGGGCAAGGATATTCCCTGGGACCCGGAACAGCTGAGGCGGATTCAGGAGCATCCCTGCTTCAGCGCCAAGGCCTGTCATCGCTTCGGCAGGATGCACCTGGCCGTGGCGCCGAGGTGTAACATCCAGTGCAACTACTGCATCAGGGATTTCGACTGCGTCAACGAGTGCAGGCCGGGGGTCACAAGCCAGGTCCTGACGCCGGTGGAGGCCCTGGCCAGGGTGGATGAGGTCATAGAGAAGGTCCATTATATCAAGGTGGTTGCCGTGGCCGGCCCGGGAGAGCCCCTCTTCAACGAGCAGACCTTCGAGACCTTCAAGCTGGTAGGAGAAAAGTATCCTCATATCCTTCTATGCATCAGCACCAACGGTTTGCTTCTTCCCGAGAAGGTCGACCGGCTGGACGAGATGGGCGTCGGGAACGTCACCGTCACCCTGAACGCCGTGGACCCCGAGATCGGGAAGGATATCTACGAGTACGTGACCTACGAGGGCAAGAAGTACACTGGTTACGAAGCCGCCCAGATCTTACTGGACCAACAGCTCAGGGGCATAGAAGAGGCGGTGAAGAGGAAGATGATCGTGAAGGTGAATACCGTTTTCATCCCCACCATAAACGACGATCACGTCATGGAGATCGCCAGGACGATCAAGAAGCTGGGGGTCTACATCCAGAACGTGATGCCTCTCATCCCCCAGTACCGGTTCTCTCACCTCACCCCACCGAGCCCGGCAGAGAAGAGGGCGATCCAGGACGAGCTGAGCAAGATCATGAAGCAGATGAGGCACTGCCGACAGTGCAGGTCCGACGCCATAGGCATCCTGGGAAAAGACATACAGGATCAGTTCGACAAGGTCACGAAGGAGAAGGTCGAGGAACAGGCGGCGAGGTAGAAGGACAAGGGACTGGGTAGGGGTGATGGCGCGGCAAAAAACTAATCCAAGAGGACCTCGGCCCTGATCCCCTTCACAACTTCTCTCTGGCTTCCACAAGTTTCTCGGTGCACCGGTCCATCAGCTCCGCCGCCTCTCTCAGCCCGATAGCGGAACCAGAACTTATCTCTTTGATCTCCTCTGCCCGGTCCCGGAAGCTCTTGGCGTGACCCTTGTTATGCTCTATCCAGTGTCCAAAGAGGTGCTCGGCCTCGGATTTATTCATATTTATCACCTATTAACTTGCGTTAAGCTCATACTATTCAGTACCTTCGGCTGATCATGTAGTCGGCGAGCTCCAGCAGCAGATCCTTCGCCTTTGAGTCCTCCAGGACATCCAAGGCTCTCTTCCCCTGCTCCACCAGCGACGCCGCCTTGGTCCGGGCGTAGTCTATCGACCCGCTCTCTTCCAGGACCGATAAGGCCGCTTCGATCTCTTCGGTTGTGGCGTTCTTCTTCCCCAAGACCTCCGGCATGACCCCCCTCTCCATGGCGTGGATCATTATCAGCGTCTTCTTCCCTTCCACAAGATCCCCGCCCCGGGGCTTGCCCAGCACCTCAGGAGGCGCGGTCAGGTCCAGGACGTCGTCGTAGATCTGGAACCCCATACCCACCAGCCTGCCGAACTCCTCCAGCCCCTTCACCTGCTCTTCCGGAGCGCCGGATAGGGTGGCCCCCACCCAGGACGCAGCGCCGTAGAGGACACCGGTCTTCTTCTCGATCATCTCCAGGTACTCGTCCTCCGATACCCGGTCCTTCGTCTCGAACTCCATATCCAGCCACTGACCCTCGCAGATGGCGGTACAGGTTCTTGCCATCATCTCCATCGATGCTACCACGCTTCCGGGATCGGTCTTCGTGGAGGCGAGGATCTGGAAGGCCTTGGAGTAGAGGGTATCTCCTGCGAGGATGGCTCCGGACTCGTCCCACTTCACATGAACCGCGGGCCGACCTCTTCTGGTCTCTGCATGGTCCATTATGTCGTCGTGGATCAAGGTGAAGTTGTGGACCAGCTCCACGGAGACCGCGGCAGGAAGAACGACTTTTTGGTCTCCTTCCACGGTCTCCGCCGCCAGGATCAACATGCTCGGCCGGAGCCGCTTCCCGCCAGCATCCACAAGATGCCTGCCCGCCTCATACAGACCCTGCGGATGAACCACCGGCAGCAGCTTCTCGATAGCATCAGTTACCATGGAAGCACGTCTCTTTAGCTCCTCGTCAAGCATATATTGTCACCAACACTCCGACCGGTTAAACTTATCTCAGAGCGGCAGCCCCTGCCCGTTTCTGAGGATGTGGACCGTATAATCCAGCTCGTACCCCGTCTCTTCGGCCATGGTCAGGTACTTGCCGTGCGACTCGAAGGTACCGTGACTGGTTATCACGTGCTCCGGTTTTATCATCCTGAGCAGCTCCCAGTGATCTTCTATGCAGGCATGTCCCGAGACGTGGACGTTGTCGTATATCCTGGCCCCTCTCATCTTCAGCTTCGTCTCCACCACGTAGCGGTTTGCTCTGTTGAGGGGCTGGGGTATTATCCCCGCGCTGAATATCACCTTGTCTCCCGATTCGACCTTATAGGGTGTCTCCCCATTGGCCACCCTGCCCAGTATGGCTCCGGGTTCGCCTTGGTGGCCGGTCATTATGGGCAGATACTTGTCTTTACCATCCTGCATCATCGTCTTGAAGAACTTGTCTATGCTCCTCCGCCTGCCATAGATGGCGAGGTTTTTGGCATTCATCGCGTACCCCGTCCTCTTAGCGGTTCCCCAGTACTTGTCCATCGATCTGCCCAGAAGAACCGGTTTCCGTCCCATCTCGTGAGCAGCTTCGATTATGGCCCTGATCCGGGCGATGTGTGACGAGAAGGTGGTAACCAGCACACCCGACTTACTCTCCGCAGTTCCCAATAAGGCGTCCCAGACCAGGTCCTTCGCGATCTGCTCTGAGGGAGTCTTCCCGGATATCCCCGCGTTGGTAGTCTCGGTGATCAGGGCCAGGACACCCTCCTTACTTAGTTCCTTCATCCTGACGAAGTCAGGTGGCTGGCCCAGGGTGGGGTTCCTGTCCATCTTGAAGTCGTTGGCATAGAGGATCACACCGTAGGGGGTGTGTATGGCTGCGAAGACGCAGTCCACTATGCTGTGCTGGACCCTTACAAACTCCAGCTCGATATCCGGGGTGACCTGATAGCTCTCCCCGGCGTTCATGGTTATGACCTCGTTCGTGACGTCGAAGAGCTTCTCGTCCCGAATCTCCTGTTTTATGAGGTCTGCGGTGTAGGGTGTACCCAGTACGGGTGCCTTGTACTTGTACGCCAGCTTGGATACGGCTCCGATGTGGTCCAGATGACCATGGGTGCAAGCTATCGCTCTTACCTTGCCATTTATGTTCTTCATGACGCTGTCATCAGGGATGGCACCCATGCTGATCAGCTCCGAAGTGTGAAGCCGTTCCACATCCGTATCTTCGTGTATCTGAACTCTGTCCAACCGGAGACCCATATCCATAATGATGACGTCCCGATCGACCCGGATCGCGGTCATGTTCCTTCCGACCTCTTCGTAGCCGCCGACCGCTTTGATTTCTATATTATTCATCTTGACAACTCTCTAATATTCATCTTGACATCTCTCTAATAATCGCGAACTTTTTCGTCTCAAATCCTCTCTGATCCAGGATCTCTCGTACCCTTCCGCCCACGACTATGGGCGCAGACCCCAGCTCTGCCAGATCGACGCAGGCGGTCAGGAACATCGAGGTTCTGAGTTCTCGTATATAGCGCCGGAGGACCTCGGCCACCTCCTCGGCGCTCTTCGTAGCGGGCGCTAGCAAGGGCAGCGCCGAGCCGGCTATCGTGGCTCCCAGAGCCAGGCTCTTGGCCACGTCGGCACCGCTCCTGACGCCTCCCGAGGATATCACCTCGGCTCCTGCGGCGACGCATTCCACAATGCTGACCGGTGTGGGAATACCCCAGTTTCTGAAGGTCCGGCCCAGACGGTACGACCCTTGATCGCCTTTCTCCTCCGCCCGGCGAGCCTCGACGGCGGCCCAGCTGGTTCCACCCAACCCGCTCACATCGATGATCCGGACGCCCGCCTCGACGAGGGCGACAGCATCTTCTCTGCAGATCCCGGCTCCCGTCTCCTTTACGATGATGGGCACCTTTCCCCGGGCGGCCGACCCGATGGCCTCGATCAGCCCCCCGCCCCATGTCTCTCCCTCTGGCTGGACGCTCTCCTGGAGGAAGTTCAGGTGGATGGCCAGGGCGTCGGCATCGATCATCTCCGCCAGCCTATCCAAGATCTCCGGCCCCTCCTTCTTGAGCTGTACCGCTCCGATGTTGCCCACCACGGGCACGCCTGGGGCGGCATCTCTGACCACGGAGAAGGTTTCTTCCATCATCGGATCCTCCAGGGCAGCCCTCTGCGAGCCCACACCCAGGGCGACGCCCACCTCTTGGGCGGCCCGGGCCAGGTTCCGGTTGATCTCCTTGGTATCAGGATGCCCTCCCGTCATGCCGCAGATCATCAGGGGGGCGGCCAGCTCTTTGCCCAGGAACCGGCATCTTGTGTTAACCTCGGAAGCATCGATGCCCGGCAGTGCCCTGGGCACCAGCATCAGATCATTGAAGGGTCTCCAGGCAGCCTCTATATCCTCCTCCAGACAGATCCTGATGTGATCCAGTTTTCTGCTGGAGGTGGTCATGAGGATCCCTCCACAAGGGTTCCCACGAGTTCGCCTTCCAGGGCCTTCTCGATCATACCCTTCTTCCCGGCGTTGAATATAAGCGATGGGATGCCGTCGTCTGCCAGGTCCAGAAGCTCCATCACCTTCTTTCTCATGCCACCGGTGACGTCATCGACCCCTCTGCTCCCGCCTAGCTCGGGCTCTATACGGTGATAGTTCTCTCTGGTAACTCTAGAAACGACCTCTCCACCATAGATGACGCCGTCCTCTCTCGTCCCCAACGCCACGACATCCGCCCCTAGGGATCTGGCCAGGTGGGTTATGATCTGGTCACCGGATAGTATATCCGCGCCTCGCGCCCTGTCCATGACCACGTCGCCGTGTAGCACGGGCAACAGACCCCTCTCTATCATCTCCGTTAGGGGCCCGATATTCATATCTCTTATCCTACCATCCTGGAGAAGGGCACAGCTCAGCGGATGGACGGGGACGGGATGGGCTCCTGCTTGACCCAGGGCTTCTACCACGATCTCGTTCAGCCTCACCACAGACCTGTGCGTCTCCAGGATTCCCTCGGGATCGAACCTCTCCCTAAGGTCGTACTTATCGGCGTGGATGTGTCCAAAAGAGCCTGCACCATGTACCAGTACCAGTCCCGAGGAACAACTTGCCACCTCCGCCGCGATCCGCTCGATCGCCTCCATACGCGGAGATTCCAGCTTCGTCTTATCGGTCAGTACGCTGCCACCGATCTTCAGTATCCCGACCATCTTTCTCAACCCAGCAACACGCCTTCACATCCGGTGGTCACGGGGAAGGCTTCGCCCCCGGCCTGGACGATAGCCGTCATCGCTCTCGACCTATCGAGATATTCCGGACCGGGCAACGCGATCATGCATCCGCCTCCACCTGCACCGGTCAGCTTCGCCCCGAGGGCTCTTCCCGCACCACGGGCCGCATAGACCAGCTCGGTCAGCTCTCGGGTCCCCACCCCGATGGACTCCAGTAGGCCGTGGTTCACGTTCATGAGAATACCCAGTTCCGTCAGCTTCCGTTCTTTGAGATGGGTCAGGGCCCTCCTGGAGATCGCGCCCATCGCCTCGAAGACGGGATCCACAACGTCGGGGTACCTGGCACGCAACCTCTGGACCTTCTCCACTTCCAACCCGGTATCATGGGGCTTCCCTGTACAGCCCACGATCAGATCGAGCTTCGGCAGGTCAACCGGTTTGGCCTCTCCGGTGACAACCTGGTAGCCGCCGAAGGTGGCCAGGGCGGTATCCATCCGGCTTCCCATGCCATTCTGTACATTTTTCTCTATCGAATAAGCCCTCTCGGCGATCTCAGCAAAAGAGAGTCCCAGACTCAGATGGTCGTTCAGCGCCGCCAGGGTGGCGACGACGACCGAGGCCGACGAACCCAGCCCGGAGGAAGGGGGTATCTCGGATTCCACCACCACACGAAGGTCCCGGGCTTCTACCTCGGCGAGAACCGCAGAGACGTACCTCGTGGCGTGAAGAGCCTTCCCGGTGATCGCCTTCATGTCGGCCTTTCTAGATAGGGGGTCGACGGCCAGACCGTCCAGGACCAGGACCAGGTTGCGGGCTTCTATTACGAGACCTGAAGCGTCCTCGACTCGGACCCGGACCCTCATATCGACGGCCGCGCCCAGAGCGGGTGCCCCGGAGACCACGGCGTGCTCTCCGAAGAGGATCACCTTGCCCGGAGCCGATGCTGTGGTCAGTGAAAGGCCTCCTAGGTGAAGACGAGCGCTCCGTACCCCACTACCTGGCTGTAATCGCCGGTGGTCTCGCCGCTGGTGGCGTAGCGGAGGAGCTTGCCGCTGCTCGCACCCAGTATCCGGGATGCGGTTATGGTGGCGGCGATGGGGCCGAATCCACAGGCGGTAATGTTCAGCCGGTAAACCAGGTCGTAGATATTCGGTATATCCATCTGCAGGATGGACTCGATCAGCCTGATGTCTTTTCTATTAGCGTCTTCGAAGGCCTCGTAATGGGTAAAATCGCTGCTTGCGATAACCGTACAGTCTCTGCCCAGATCGCGAGCCGCCTCTCCGACGGCTTCGCCGACATCCACCGCGGTCTCCTCGTCCTGGAGGCCCATGCATATCGAGACTATCCTGAAACCGGTGAACCGGTACTGGAGGAAGGGTATCTGGACCTCCAGCGAGTGCTCGTAGAGGTGAGCAGATTCGTCCACCTCGATTATGCTTCCTCTCAGAGCGTCGGCAAACTCCAGATCACATTCGACTACGCCCAATGGTGTCATCCATGAGTCCCTGGATAGGGATACGGGCAGGCCTATCCCGGTGTGGTTCGGCCCGATGAGAACGTAGGTATCTCTCCGAGGAAGTCGGGAGTAGACCTCCGCCGCCACAGATCCCGAGTAGGGATAGCCTGCATGAGGGACGACCACTCCATGAGCAGGTATCACCTCGCCAGACGTGTTCACCCCCAGGAAGGCCTGCTCCAGCTCGCGCCGGAGGGCACCGGGATCTGCGGGGTAGAAACTGTCTGCTGCGGCGGGATGTCTCATGACGGATCAGAACTCCATCTCGAAGTCGGATACGGTGTGCCGGAATCGTTCCTCTTCGTTCCTCTGCCTCAAAATCTCTCTGGCCAGGAGCCAGTAGATCAAGGTGAGGGCCTTTCTGCCCTTGTTGTTGGTCGGTATCACCAGATCTACGTTGGATGTCAAGTTGTTGGTATCGCAGAGTGCGACCACGGGGATCCCCACGTCGATCGCCTCGATCACCGCCTGGCCATCACCGTTGGGATCTGTGACCATCAGCACGTCCGGCTCTAGATATCCGTAAAACGTTGGGTTGGTCAAGGTATTGGGGATGTAACGCCCTACGATGGCCTTGGCCCTCACAGACTTGGCAAACATGGAGGCCGGGCGCTGGCCGTACTGTCTGGCCGAGATCACGAGGATGTTCGACGGATCGTACTTCGCCAGGAACTTTGCGGCCTGCCTGATGCGCAGATCCGTGGCCTGGACGTCGAGTACGTAGAGCCCGTCCGTGCGCACCCTGTAAATGTAATCTTTCATGCTGCTCGTCTTCTGCTGCGTACCGATGTGTATGCCTGCTGCAAGGTATTCATCTATAGGGACAAGCATCTCATGTTCTTTGACCGTTGTCTCTATCACATCTTCTTCCAAAATTTCACCTACCTCTAAAGGTATCACTTTTCCTGTTTAACGGTAATGGGAATAACTCCCATTTTCATTTCTTCAAGAGCTATTTCGAGAGGATCTATCGAGTCGGTATTGATAAATACAGGAGCGCCCATCAAAACTTGTAAAGCTCGAGCCCCCACAATTCTGGCGCGCTCATATCGAGTATACTTCTCGGCTTTCAAATAGCCACCTCAAATGGATGGGCTGTGGTGGGGTTGCTGAGATTCGAACTCAGGTTACGGCGTCCCGAACGCCGAAGGATGTCCAGGCTACCCTACAACCCCTTAACGTCTACTGATACCTTCGGAGCGTGTCCACGATCTCCACGTGGGCTAGGAGCATACGCCTGCAACAATAGCTGTCTATGCCCAGGTCGTCCAGTACCTTTCCAGGTGGCTCGACCTTCGTACGCTCTTTGTATATCTCCCATACGTCAGAAATGACATTACCACAGGTAAAGCACCTAACTGGAATCAAGCAGACTCACCTGTAGGACTTCTGGTATTTAGCTCTAGCACCTGGGCCACCGACCTTCTTTCTCTCCTTCTGTCGATGATCATTGACCAAGAGGTTTCTGTCATACTCTGCATAGGTATCTCTCAGAACGGTATCGCCGGTCCACTCCACTATCCCACGAGCGATCGCGGTGCGCACAGCCTCTGCCTGGCCCATGAACCCGCCACCGCGGACATTTACCACTATGTCTATGTTGGTGATATGGCCCTGGGCCATCCTGATCGGTTCCATGATCTTAAGCCTGGCCAACCGGGGTTCCATGATCTCCAAAGGCTTCTTGTTGATGCGGATCTGCCCTTTACCCTCTCTCAGGGTAGCCCTGGCTATGGCAGTCTTCTTCTTACCTGATGTGTTGACTATCTTCATCGCGACTCTCCTAGAAGTTGGATCCGAGCCTACGGCTCAGATTGCCCAGCTCTACATACTTACCCGTGCCTAGTCGTTTCATATCTGCCGAGGTCGGACGTTCTAGCTCAATGCCCTCGAACTCGGTGGGAACTCCGACGTAGACCTTCAGCCGCGACAGGGCATCGCGTCCGCGCTTCGTTTTGTGGGGGAGCATCCCTCTAACCGTCCTCTTCAGTATCCTTTCGGGTCTCTTGGGGAAGTAGGGCCCCTTCTCCGTGGACCCTTTCTCTCTCATCTCGGTGTACTCTCGGTAGACACTCTCTCTCCGACCTGAGATTATCGCCTTCTCTGCGTTGACGATCCGAACCTCCTCTCCCGCAAGAAGGCTCGTCGCAGTCATGCTGGCCAAACGTCCCAGGATCATCCCGGATGCATCAATAATCATCAGATCACCTTAAAATAATTACGCCAGAACATGCAGGGTCTCTTGCCATCAGCTCTTCAATCCTGAGACACTCGCCACCAGCCGACTTTATCTTGGATTGGGCCTGATCGCTGAAGCTGAGCGCCGCAACGGTTACGTTGTGGTTCATCTCGCCGGCGCCCAGTACCTTTCCCGCGACGAGAACCAGGCCGTTGGTGCCGGTGTGTCTGTTGATCTTGCTGACGTTCACGGTGGCGTAGTTGCGGGTGGGCTTCTCCAACCTGCGGGCCACGTCGCGCCAGATCCTTGCCCCACCATCGCGAGACGCTGCCTTTAGATCGTCTATGAGGCGGACTACCCTTGGATTCGTCTTCTTGATCTTCTTCATCACAGTCCTCCGCTGAATCTCCCTCAAGGAGATCGACTCACGCGCAACGAGCGCGTTCGGACACCGCAGTCCATGTGCCGGGGGGTGCATTCACCGCACCTGCTCGCCGCTGAAACGATAGCAACGAGAACACTGCCCCCGCGCGGATTTGTAAGACCACCTGATTAAGACTATTTAAGCGTTTTCGCCCTCGACGTGGGTCTGGCGTGGGTCCGGTTGCAGGCCGGTCATACGGGGGTCGTGTTTTCCTTATCACCAATCCCCGCGATAACCCCAACCCGACCAGCTGATCGCAAGACTTATCTAACACAAAATATAATAAAACCGCAGAGATGCTGGATTTTGTTCTCCTCCTATCGATTGCCCTGGGTTTTTTCCTGGGGGTCTGCAGCGGTCTGATGCCCGGTCTGCATACCAACAACTTCGCAGCGTTGCTCCTGGCGTTATCGCCATCTCTCCTTTCCTTGGGACTGGAGCCTCATCACCTGGCGGTGGTCATCCTGGCGGCCAGCATAGCCCATACCTTCCTGGACATCATCCCCTCGGGTCTTCATCGGCGCACCGGATCCCGATACCGTCCTGGCGGTGCTTCCTGGCCATGCCATGATGCTGGAGGGGAGAGGCCCGGAGGCGGTCAGGCTCTCTGCCCTGGGGAGCGCGTCTTCGATACTGGTGGCTCTGGTCCTGATATATCCTCTGACGCTCCTATTTCGTCACTTTTACGATGGGTTCATTGCTCATATCGGTCTGGTGCTTCTGGCCATCGTCGTTCTGATGATCGCCACCGAGAAAGGGCTGGTGGTCGAAGGCCAGGGGTCCCTGGTCCATCTGAAGTACAAGGCTCTGGCCCTGGCTCTCTTCCTGACCAGCGGGCTTTTGGGGCTCTTCGCCTTCGAGCATCAGAACCTGGCGGTTTCACCCTTCGGCTTCGAGCCCCAGGTACTCCTCCCGCTCCTCAGCGGTCTTTTCGGAGCCTCGCTGCTGATTATAAGCTTCTTCTCAAATGCGGAGATACCGCCCCAGAGGGATACCTTCTTCCGCCTGCCCGCCGGGACGGTGGTCAAGTCCGTCTTCCTGGGCGGGCTGGCCGGATCTCTGGTGGCCTGGATCCCGGGCGTGACCCCTGCGGTGGCCACGGTGGTCACCAGGCTGGGGTCGGCAGGCTCCGATCGGGAGTTCTTGATCTCGGTCTCCGGGGTCAACACCGCCAACGCCCTCTTCGCCCTGGTGGCGCTGCTGGTGATCGGCCGACCCAGGAGCGGAGCCGTGGCCGCGGTGGATAAACTTGTAACTCTCGACCAGAGCCTCTTGATGATGATGATCCTGGTAGTCCTGACAACGGCGCTGGCTTCCTATATCGTTACGATATGGGCGGGACAGACTGCGGCCAGGATCGTGGAGAAGTTGAACTACAGGCGGCTCTGTGTAGGGGTAATATCGTTCCTGGTGGCGATGACCCTGATCTTCACCGGCCCCTTCGGCGGGTTCCTCTTCTTCGTCTCTACCACGATCGGGCTGATAGCGCCCCTGGCCGGGATACGAAAGACTCATGCGATGGGGGTGCTGATGCTGCCGTTGATGATCCGCTATCTGTAGAAAAGGTTCGCCGCCCGGCAAACCCAAGTTAGATATAATATCGAGTACCCCTAATATAACAAAGGAGTGGGGTGTTATGATATCCAGAAAGAAAGAAGAATATACAGGCGGAGGCCTTCTCGCGAGATCGATACCGGCGTTGATAGGGCTGGTGTTGATATTATCCTCGCTGCTCTTCGTCTCTCACGCCCAGGTCGAGTACGAGCCTGGTGAAAGGATGGCAGAGATGCTCTACGAGCGTGGCATCGGAGGGCCGTGGATAATGAGCGAGAAGCATCCGGAGCTGTACGCGTCACCAAAGGACGATACAACACCGTACGGCGCCACCGAATTTTCGCTCTATTCTGATTATTTCAGCATGGATGCGCCCGCCGCGGGAGGAACGGTCGCCTGGTATTCCATCTCGGGACAGGAGCCGACCGCCCTCTATACCGGAGGGCCGTCCGGCCAATCTTTCACCTACTCAGAGTACCAGTCCACCTATGGCGGGCTTAACGCCCTCTGGATCCAGGGCTCTACGAGCTGGACCCGTTACGTTGTTTGTCCCGTGGGCGCGTACCTGCAGCTGCTGGCCTACTCGTCCGGCGGGGGTCTGGCCGACTTCTACGAGATCGATCCCAGCGGTCGATTGTCCCGCAACTCGTACCGGTTTGACCCCGGATATAACCGCCTGGCAACCTTCCATGCGGGCGAGGTCGGGCGGCACGTCCTCCTGTTCGTCGTCGACAACCGACCCAGCAACGTGGTCATCGTGGACGTGAGGAAGGGGGTCTGGCCGCCCAGCCCGGCGCCGTCGTCGGGATACGCCACGGTGACCCTCCGGGCGAGCAAGCTGAGGGGCTATAGCGTATTCGTCGACGGCTCTTACGTGGGCGCCGACGGCGAAAGCGGCGATCTCCGGGACGGGGTCTACAGATTAACCTTGCCGGGCGACCGGTACCGCACCATAACGATAACCTGCATGGGACGTACCTACACGGAGCGCGGGACGTTCTTGAGCGGATACTCGTACACGCTCAGCATCTGACCGGGGCGACCGATCGACGGTCGCCTTAGGTCTTGTTCATGCGAGGCGGTCTGATACAACTAATACATGACTTTCGGCGATTACCATGTTATCGACAGGTTAGATTAGACAATATTAATCTACCAAAACATGAAGATATTATGAGAAAGTTAGAATCGGCACTAAGCGCCCCTCCAACCAACTGCATGGGAATGAAATACTTAATCGGGTGCAGTACAATTTCAAGCTTGTCCGATTTAATATGTCGCTATAATCTATATGGCCGAAAGTCATGTAATAGGTTCCTCACCAGAGCGGTGCCCAACGACAGCAATAGACGAACCCGAAAACTTCAACTAATTTCGAACTCGTCTAGAAAGTAAGGTTATGCACTTGTACTCTGGTGGGAGTCGTGTAGTGCCACCCCAAGCATCACGTTTTCAACATTAATCAAAGTCAATATTTAGAGCCGCATGGCTGTTAGACCGTCTGAACTCCTCTGGCAGGAGTCATGAGAGTTTCTCACTCCTATATACCTCTATATGTATCTCTCTATATAATGCATAGGTCTTGTGGGAAGTATCCTCTATTGCATCGGAAAAGAAGAGATCTCCTCTCAAGTCTTCTGCGGCCATCTTAGACTAGTCCACAGGTACGGTTTCCAGCTGACTTGCGACGTTCCAGACCAGGGTCCTGGTATGGAGGGGTATGTTCGGGTCGTTGCTTATCTCGTCGAGGACTGATATCGCGGATGCCGCTCTGACTGCTTTGGAGTCCTCGTCGTTCAGGAGAATGTTCCTTACGTTCTCTGCAGAGCGCCTTATGTTTCTAGGAACGGTGTCATCACCTATTACGCGCTCTAATACTTCAACACACTGCTTAATCACATTTTCAGTTGCCATGGAATCACCACGCACTATCCGAGACGGCAAAAAGGTTAAGGATAACATCCGTCTTACTCATCCATTACTAGTGATATTGTAATATTTAAACGTTGGTGGTGTCGGGTGATCGGGTTGGTCTGGTGATGCTGAATGAGCGAAGAAGAAGAAGAAGAAGAAGCGATCAGGAGAATCACGAAGTTGCTGGGGCTGGGTGGGACCATGCTTGCTGAGCATCATGACTGTGGAGCTCCACTCTTTCGGTATGGAGGTAAGGTAATCTGTCCAGTATGTTCCTTTGATGAGTTATTCGGAGATGCGCCCACCGTGTCCGAAGAAATGGGTCCGGGTGGCCCAGGGGTCGGTTTCCCATCACCTGGAGAGGAGGGGCCGGTCAGCAGAGGTGTGGAGGGTGCCTCCGGCAGAGTGGCTGGAGAAAGGGATCACAGACCTGAAGAGCGATCTTTTTCTCGTCTCCCCCTGGCCAAGCCGGTTTCTCCCTCACGCGAGGGTGAAGAGGGTGCGATGGAGGTTAGAGGCGAGGCCGATCTGATAAAAGAGGAGCTACGGCGGTCTATTCTTTATAGGTTGGGGAAACTCTCAGATAAGGTCAGGAACGAAGAGGATCTGAGCAGGCTCAAGAGCGAGCTAGAATGCATGGAAGAGGCTCTCAAGGTTTTGATCACTTTGGAGCGGTAAGATCGGGAGATTGTCTGGAAGGGGTCTGTCAGGAACGCATGATGTCGGCTCTCGACGAGAGGGTTGTGGTAAGGTCGTGACTATGTCCGGGGGGATCTGCCAGAGGCACCCTTCTGTAGCTTTATGTCTCTTGGTCTTGGTCTATTAATTCTTCAGTGGAAATGAAGGGGTTGTGCTATTGACGATGGAGATCACCCGTTCCCGTTCTATCTTATTTCTCTTGATCCTGTTCCTCTTGTTATCCTCGGGCTGTCTCCAGGACTACCAGAAATCAATTCTTCGGGACGGGAACGGGCCTACGGAAGCAAAAACGCCATCTTCAGACCTGTCTGGAGAGGACCTGTCTGGGCAAGTTCTGTCTGGGGCGGTATTGTTTAGGGGATCCGGGGATCGGCCCGGGATTGATATGGACTTCGAGTCCTTTGTTAGCAATACTCTCTTTCGCACGAGAGGGTCCCTCATCCTTCAGAGTGACGCCTCCCTTCCTTACCTCTTGCTCAATGCCACCCTCTGGGATGGTGATTTCCTGCTGGAAAGCACCAGGTATATGATAATCGATCTGGAGCCCGGCCGGAGCTGCGGTTTCGACATATCTGAGAACAGAAGGCTGGATCCCAGCGGTGGTTATCTCTGTCTTCTTGAGGCCCACGGCCCAGAGGGCTTGATCCGCTCGATGGAGCGGCGGTGTCAGGTGGTGATAGATGATCCTCTCCTCGTAACCGGGAAAGAACCAGAAGGGGTCTCTGGCGGGAGACCGCCACCGGAATACGATCCGTGGCTTTCCTCGCCCGGAGTCTCTGATCAGTCCAGTGATCGATATGAGTACCCGGGTCGTCTTGATGCGTCCTATCGCGGATCTGATAGCCGTAGTGATCTCTATCGTGTTTCTGATACACGTGGTGATATCTATCGCGGATCCTCCGACAGCGGTCTCGTCTCTCATCGCGAGCTTTCTGATGTCGATGATAACAGTTATTGCGAGACGACAGTTTATCGTGACGACGGTGATCGTGGAGTTCTCGGCGATGTCTCAGAGGACGGCGAAGATACGGCATCTTTTTATGATGAGCCCAGACAAAACCGCGCCGAAGCGCACCAAGTGGCGATGTACATGGGCAGCACCACCTCGGACAAGTACCACAGTTTCGACTGCAGATACGCCCAGAAGATCAAGCCCGAGAACAGGATATACTTCGCCGATGCCGAGGATGCACGGCAGAAAGGTTACGTCCCCTGCAAGGTCTGTAATCCTCATTGACCTCTGAACAATTTATCCATATCAAAATTTGCTCTGTTGACAATTACCCATCAACTGATACGTATAGACGTCGTCATGATTCATTTGGGGGTCGTGGGCATCGGTCGTTGGAAAGGATCAGGAAAAGTAAGAGCAAGTGGCTGGTTTTAGGGGGAATACCAGCTAATACTATTATTACCGACCTACACGACCTAAGATTCGATCACAAGGGGCCGAATTATTAGTCGATGCAGTATCTAAACTGTGGATCAGATTAGAAAACGTTGGCCGAAGAGAACTACAAGTGCGCCTATTATAGGTCCAACAATCCACTTCACGTGACTTATCCACTTTTTTTTGTTTTCTGCCGATTGACACTCAATTAGGCTAGGTTTCATTCGGATTACTTCATCGTAATAAGATCTCAAATTATTATTTATTTTGACATATTCACGAAAATTTTCATCATTTGTATTACTAACATCTTTACTTGCCCGCAGTTGGGATACTTTATTAGATGCATTCTCAATCTCAGGCCTAATTTCTTGGTAGTATTTCGGAAAAACATTAGTAATTATTTCTGGAGAATAATCACTAAGTTCATCTACAATTTTTTTCCTCAGGTCAATAGAGATATAGTCGAGCAAGTCATACCCGGCTCTATAAACATGACCATAAGACTTATCAATATTTTTAATTGAATAATCAGAATTGGTAGTCTCTTTTAATCCGAATTTGAATGCGTATACTCTCATCATATGGTCAAATGATGCTCTCAGTTCATTTACAGGCTGAAGGAAAGTACGTTTATTATCATCCAATTCTTCTGCATAAGTCATTAATTCTTTTACTTCTTTATACAGTTCCGTCATTTTAAAAAGCTGATCCCGTTCCTCATCAGTAAATTGCATTTATATTACTCCCATACCTACGTTGATGTGCCAGAAAGACTACAAGCCTTAACTTCGAATCATGTAGGGTGTGAATGTAGCAAATTTTAGTAGGCATAGCGCTTTCGTTGTTGGGTCTTCCCTCCTTAATTACATCAGTCGATAGTCCCTGTATTGTGGTGGCACAGGAATATGTACCTTGAAACATCATGCGGAGCCAAGGTACAAAAATCCTACTATTATCGTCTGGAAATTGGAGAAACCCCAAAAATTAGTTTATGGGAGCGGCTGGCCTAAAACTCGCAGTTTCTTCTCTTCAAATTCCTCCTTAGTACAAACCAAATCTAGAGAAAGCCTAACCGATCCACGGAATCTGCTTTTCACAAAATCCCCTACTTTGTGGTTTTTATCTATATGTATCTCAGGATAGTCCACGTCCCAAATATCTACGTCTTTTGCCATGCCGTCACACTCCTCCGTCCCAGGCTTGTCGCCTTTAGAGTCTTAACTACTATAAAAAGCCATACGTCATCATCATAGTCAATACTTAATTGTTTCTCCGCAATGAGTAGCCAAAGCCTACTAACATTTAGAAAGATTGCCTCAATATTTAAATTTTTCTCTGTCATTGCGGTGGTGTACTTTTAATTCATTCAGGATATAGCGAAAATCGTCATCAAGGGGAGCGATGACAACGTACTAGTCAACACGGCATCTGTAATGAGTAAATTACCGACATGTCTAGGCATTTGTCTTCCTCACATGTTATCGTCCAAAATTTTTACTAGAACCTAGCTCTCCGATCATCACACAGGCCAGCCCACCGGACAGCGGCGGGTCCGAGGTGTTGCCCATCATGACTTTCTCCTCCGGGTAACCCAGGTCGGTGAGCACGGCCACCTCCCTGCCCAGCTCTCTCTTTTCCAGGTGCTGGCATAGTCCTGCCAGGTCGGTAGAGTCGTCGACCAGAAGAAATACGCACTTTCCCCTCCTGATCTCTTCGGCTATCGGCCCAGGATCCATCTTTCTTCCGTGGACGGTTATGGGAACGACCTTGATCTGGCTGATCCCCAACCGGGCGCAGGCTACCTGCATGCTGGATATCCCGGGGACAATCTCTCCGCCGAGGTAGCCGAGGCCGCTCAACATCGGGTCTCCCGTGGATAGGACGACCGCGTCATCGGGCAGCTCACGCAGCGCCTTGTAATCATCGATGACGTGGACGTCGGATCGGGGGTTGATCTGGCTGGAGGCCAGCTCGATCGCCCGCTCGGACCCGTAAATCAACCTCGCCTCACCGACGACCCTGGCCGCCTCGAAGGTCAGCATACCCGGCCCGGCACCCACGCCTACCACTTTCATGTCTTATCATCCCTTAGCACGCTTCCATCTCTCCTCAAAAGCACGATCCTGGTATTGGGTAGCCTCTTCTGCACCTTCCTCAGAGCCGTATCTATCCTGGGGTGGTCCTGTTGGTCCTCGATCATCTCGGCAACCGTCCTGTACCCGGTACCTTCCAGGACCTCGGGCATCCCCCACTTCAGGATCAATGCGGGTAGGCCGCAGAGTATGCTGTCTTGCTGGTCGCCGAGGTCGAGTCTGTCCAGCTTGTTTCCGATGAGCACCGCCACGTGGTCGGGAAAGAGGACCCTGCTGTACTTCAATCCTACCCGGCCCGTGGTCACCACCACTTTGTCGAGCTTCTTGATATCGGCCCCTCTGCTCTCGCCTAGGTGCTCGTTCCAGGGCTCGACGAACCCGGTTGATCCCAGGATGGATATTCCGCCCTTCACCCCCACCTTGGGGTTCAGGGTCTGGAGGGCGATCTCCTCTCCATCCGGGACCTCCAGCTCGACCCGCGCACCGGGGAGTCCTGTTGCCTCCAGCCCTTCTTCGATCGCGCTCATGATCTCTTGTCTGGCCGACTGGCTGATGGCCGCCTTCCCCGGGGGGGCGCAGAGCCCTCGGCTATTGATCCTCCCGATCCCGGGGCCGGCCACCAGCATCGTCTCTCCGGAGGTCTCGGCCCTGGCTCTTATGACCATGCCCGCGGTTACGTCGGACTCATGATCGCCGCCCACCTTGCTTGCGGTACAGATCCCGCCTTCGGCCCGGACCGGCACCGGGACTCTTATGCCAGCGGGGGTGAGAACATTGACTTCGGTCGTCGGCCCGGTCGGACTGGCCAGGGAGAGGACCGCCCCCTTGCAGGCAGCGGCCGCGGTCGTGCCGGTGGTGTACCCCCGGCGGAGGAGGGCTCCGTCGGAGAGGAGGACCCACCTGCCGCTCTTCACCTTCTCCAGGACGTCGGGATCGCCTGCTCTCTCTATCCAGGGGCCGGGTATCACAAACTTGGTTACCGGGTCAACGGTCGGCTCCGACATGGTGCATATTTATAATTTCGTTAATCGCTGCCACGGCTATGGGGGTGCCTCCCCGGGTGCCCACCGTGGATACCGAGGGGACGTCGATTTCTCTCAGCCTTTCCTTGCTCTCCGTGGCGTTCACGAACCCCACCGGGACTCCTATCACCAGCTCGGGCATGATCCTACCCTCTTCCATCAGCTCGCAGAGGGTCATCAGGGCAGAAGGGGCGTTGCCGATCACCACTATGCTCCCCGAGAGATCGTCTACAAGCTCGATCACCCCTGCAGAGGTCCTGGTGATGCCCTCTCTCTCTGCCAGTTCGTCACCTCTCCCGATGAAGGTCGTCACCGGGCACTGGTGGCTTTTTTTGACTATCCCCGCCTCTACCATCTTGATGTCGGCATAGATCCCGGCACCTTTATCCAGGGTCCTGAGGCCCGCGCCTACTGGGTCGTTCACGAACCGGAGCGTCTCCGCTATGCTCAGATCGCCGGTGGCGATGACGCATCTCTGTCGGATCTTGTCTTCCGGGTTCCTATCGCCCACCGTCTTGGCGATGAACTTCCTGCTCGTGTTGTAGATCTCTCTGGCCTGAGGAGTGACCGCGCCCAGATCTGGATAGGTATCTTCACTCATTTTTGCATCAGCCGTTCTAGTAGTTGTACTTGGTCTCATAACCTCTCCGGGTAATTATTTTATCATTTTGTATATACGAGTTGGGTCCTGCAACTATGAGGGTCCATCTTTTTCCCTCGATCTCTCTCTTGATCTTGCCTTCGATCTTTCCCTCGAGTTTCTGCGCCGCGAGGTCCGAGATACTGGCGACGACCATCACCTCTTCCGGGCGGGTGACGTCTCGGGCCAGGGCGGAGGCCCGGTCCATATGGCCAACCAGGTCCGTCAGGAGGGAGAGCCTCTCGGCGTCCAGGTTGTAGATCACCACCCCGAAGCCCCTCTCCATCAGATTGAGGATCTCTCCGAGCCGCGGGCCATCTCCTGGCCAGGAGAGTACGACGAAATCGTTCACCAGGGGTGCACCGGCCCGGGCCGCGACCGCGGAGAAGGCGCTCAGCCCGGGGGCGACGTGGACGCTGCAGCCGGAGACTCTCGCCTCTTCCAGGACCCGCCAGGAGGAGCTGAAGAGGCTGGGATCACCGCCCGCCAGTATGGATGCGGTCTTCCCCCTGTCCGAGGCGGCCTTCGCTGTCAGCAGGCTGGATCTCATCCGCTCCTCTGGGACGCCCCGGTGAGGGATCGTCTCTCCTTTGATCAGTTCTTTTATCGATCTCAGGTACCTCTCCGCTCCCAGGACCATCTCTGACCCCTTCAGAAGCCTCTCGGCCTCCAGCGTGAGGTGCGATCGGTCACCTGGTCCTATCCCCACGAGCCCGATCCTGGAACCCGGGACCGGTGATCCGGACCGGACCATGCCCTCGCCGCCGATGATGATCAGGGAGAACATGTCCACCTCGTTTTGCAGCTCTTCTTTCTCCCTCATCCGGTCTACAGAGGTCCAGAGGAACTCTTCCCCGGGACGGGCGACCTTCTTGGCCACCAGGAGGTCTTCGTTCCCTCTGCCCTGCCGGGAGCAGATCTCCAGGGTTTTTTCCAGCTGCCAGGTTCTCTTTTTGCTTCGGGGATTGTAGAGGGCCAGGGGCATCCCGGCCACAGCTATAGCTCTCACCCTCTGCTCGATATCGTCCCACGGCGTCAATAGGTCGCTGAGGCTGATTATGGCCACCGAGTCTCTGAAGGTGATCCCGGAACGGCAGGCTGCGGCGGTAAAGGAGGTTATCCCCGGCACTACCTCCGTCCGGTCGAGGCCCACCCGCTGGGAGGCTACCTCAAGCCCCAGGCCTCCCATCCCGTAGATGTTGGGGTCTCCGCTGCTGATCAGGGCCACCGATCCCTTTTCCAGGAGGTCCACGGCGGTCCTGGCCCGGTCCACCTCGCCTCCCATCCCGCTGGAGACGACCTGTTTATCACCAAGCAGGTCTCTCACCAGGTCCAGGTAGGTCCTGTAGCCGACTACGTAGTCTGATCTTCTTATGGCCTCTACCGCCTTTCGGGTAATCTGATCATGGCCACCGGGACCGATCCCCACGATGTAGAGTTTACTCTCCGAGGGCAACGGTAACCCTCCCGTAGATCCTTTTGGGCATCAGTAGCCTGGTCGAGAGGGCCATGGCGGCGGGTTCGGCCACCCCGATCAGGCCCAGGTCCGAGGCCCTGGAGGGGGTGGTGGTGGTCTGGGAGTTCAGGACGTGCTCGTCTAAGTAGATGACCTCCCGGTCCAGGTTCTCGGCGGCCTCTTCGATCCCTCGTTCGTCATGTTTGATCCAGGCGGTGGCCATCACCCTGATCTCTCCGGGGGTTTTGCCCACCGACCGGAGGGCGGTGGTGATCGCGTCGATCACCTCTTGGGATGTCACCCCTCGCCTGGTTCCCAGCCCTACCACCACGCCGCCTCTGCTCTTCAGAACAGCCACGTCATCGTCCACTATCACCACTTTGGGGCCTTTCAGCCTCAGGATGGGGACATCGACATCTTCTTGGAGAAAGGCCAGGTTCACCTCTTTGGAGCATTCTCTGTTCACCAGCTTTGCACCCAGCTGCTCGGCGGTGCCCTCCAGGCTGGGTTTTCCGGCGGAGTCGGTGGCAGTGGTGATCGCCGGGTACATATTCATCTCCTCGGCCAGGTGGAGGGCCAGGTCGTTGGCGCCGTGGTGCCCTCCCACCACGGGGACGGCGCATCTCAGCGACGAGTCCACCGCTACCACCGGTGTTTCGGTCCATTTGTCTTCCAGGGTGTTGCAGAGGAGCCGGACCACTATCCCCACCGCCATGACCGCTATCACCAGGTCGAACTCTTTCAGGCGTTCGAAGGGCGATCGGTCTTGCGGGTCTTTGTTTTTGTTCGGGTCTTTGTCGGGGTCTCTGTCCAGGTCTTTCTCTTTCCTGTAGATCTCCAGCGAAGGCCTGTACCGGCTGGCCAGGGCCTGGCAGACCTTTTCGCCTTCTCTCTTGTTCCTCGGGAAGACCAGCACCGCTACCGACTTTTGTATAGGTGAGACCTCCTGAAACCGCTTCTGCTGATCACGTTCCCCACCAGGATTATGGCGCTTTTTTCGATTTTTGCCTCTTCCACCTTCTCTGCGATGTCTTCTAATGTTCCCAGTATGATCTTCTCGTCCGGCCAGGAGGCCCGGTATACTACTGCTACCGGGGTCTCGGCGGGGACTTTCAGCGATCGTACCACCTGTCTTATTTTGTCCACGCCCAGAAAGATGGCGAGGGTGGTCCCGTGCCTGGAGAGGGAGGCGATCTGGTCCTGGTCATGTTCCAGGGTGGTTCCTGCGGGCCTGGTGATTATCAGCGACTCGGAGACGTCTTTGAGGGTGAGCTGGGTCTTGAGGGCGGCGGATACCGCGAATATAGATGAGACCCCGGGGACGACTTCGACCTCCACCCCTGCCTCTTCCAGGGGTTTCATCTGTTCCAGTATGGCTCCGTAGAGGGAGGGGTCTCCGCTGTGGAGTCTCACCACCTTTTTCCCGGCCCGGAGGGCTTCCAGCATCGTATCTGTGATCTCCTCTAAGTTGATGGTGTTGCTGTCCACCAGCTCGGCCTTGAGGTCTTTCAGGAGTTCCGGGTTGACCAGGGACCCGGCGTAGACCACCAGGTCTGCCCCGGCCAGGAGCTTAGCGCCCTTGACGGTGATCAGATCCGGGTCGCCCGGACCGGCGCCGACAAAGTAGAGTTTCATGGCTCGTCACCGATATGCACGAAAATATAGATATAGCTCATGCCCTTGGAGATCATTTCTTCTATTCCCTCCTTCTCCTGGCGTAGAGCACGCTGAAGTAGTCGCTCCGTTCCGGCATATCTCCCCTGATGATCTTCTCTTCCGGGGTGTAGAGGCGGGTGCCCAGGATGAACTCATCGAAGCCTTCTTCTCTCAGCTCTGCCGCCACCTCGGCGGGTCTTACGGCCTTCATCCTGATCATCGTATTCACGGGGGAGCCGTCGGTGACCTGGAAGGAGGTGCTCAGGTCCACCCCGAATTTAGAGGCGAGGGCGGGGATGGTTCCCACGCCGGGTATCGTCTCGACCTCGATTGATGGGTGGCGCTCTTTCAGGACCCGTCTGAGGTGGGAGAAGGTAGAGAAGGTGTTCACGTCACCGATACAGGCGAAGGCGGTCTTTGTCCGGGAGGCGTAGCTGGCCACCCTGTCGGCGTTTTTGGCCCAGATCTCTTCCAGCTTCTTCTTGTCGGAGATCATGGGGAACTTTAGCATCTCCGGCCGGGAGTAGGGGCGGACCAGGTCTGCGGCCATCTCGCCGGGGACGAAGACCTTCTCTGCTTGTCTCAGGGCGTCGGCGGCCTTGTAGGTCAAAAGGTCGGGGTCGCCGGGGCCGAGGCTGACGCCGATCAGCATGATATCTTCTCCCGGCGGTGGTGTGGCGAGGAGGAGGAGGAAGAGGAGGAAGAGGAGATCGGACGATGCGGCATACCTGGTGGCGTACTCGCTGCCATCTTTGCTGGCGTCCTGGTCAGCAGCGCCCCACCACCATGAATATGGGGTTCTCCGGCCTGAGGGCGATGTCCCCGGCCAGGTCGTAGCCTCGTGATATCCCGATCTGGATCAGCTCTTTGAACGTTCCCTGTTCCTTCATCAGCCTTGCTATCGTGGCGGCCACTCCCATCCTGGCCAGGTTGGCCACCATCATGCATTCCGGGGCGGCGCTATCTACAAGAAGGGGGAAGAACTTCTCGATGTCTCTGGTCCCTCCGATGAAGCACCGGTCGATCTCGGGGAGGTCGGGGATCAGGTCGACGGCCTCGCCGCAGAGGAAGGTCCCGGAGGGGACTTTTGCCTTCGACATCTCCACCGCCTCTTGTCTTCTGTCTATCCCGTAGATCTTCTCGGTGAACCGGGATGCTGCAAGGGAGACGGCGCCAGAGCCGCAGCCCAGGTCCAGGAAGGTCATCCCGGGCCTGATGTCCAGCTTCCCCAGCGCTATGTAGATGTTCTCCGGTTGGGTTGCGGTGCCTGGAAGCTTCATGTCTACAAAAGGGTCTGGGGCGGATATAAGCTTAATCCAATACAACGTTGCTGGCGATGAGTAAAGGAGACTGGATCTGTGGACCGTCCCGGAGGGTCCGGGCCGGAGGCCCGGCGCATTCACTGGCCGGTGCTCATCTTCGCCGGAGCGGTTTCAGGTTATTCCGCACCAGGATCGTGTGGGGGTGGTCCAGAAGCGCCTCTCGCCCGGTGAAGTTGCGGTTTCGGAGGTGGGGGACGTTCCAGATGGGCGGCAGGGCACCAGGGTAGGTGGGTCTATCTTTCACCGGGCGCGGTTTGGCCTCGGGGAAGGTGGCGGTGTCGCCGGCTTGATTCGGTCACGTTCCACTCCGGCGAGCGGTCTATCTCTGGCGGGCTCCTCGTCCAGGCCCGTCAGGTCGATGTAGACTATCGACCCAAGCAGGCCTTCCGGGTTGAGGCACAAGAGTTCAAAGACGACAGAAATATATACGCATGTGAGCAAGAAAGATATCGGTAAACTAAAAAGCCCGTTGGATCTAATCACTAATTCGGGTGGTAAGAATGAGAGTATGTGAACCTCTGATAGAGGGGAGTATATCCGAAGTTTATTTCCGATATACCGCTAAATTGGAAGTGTATACGAACTCAAGTTCGGATATATCTGAGTTATATGACATTGGGCTCGCAATCGCACGGTGGCTCAGTGTTACTTGCAGTGGTGGAATGATTAGGTGAGGTACATAAGCCCTCAACACTTGAAATGGTGACGGTGATCATGTTTCTAAACTGGCATGACAATATGCACATACCGACTGTCGGTGATCATGTGCGAATTAAACACGTGGTCATCGTGAACACCACCACGGTACGGGCTGAAAGTTTTCAAGTCGCTGTCCCGCCACGAACGCCGACCGGCATCCTGTCGGAACATGCTCGTGCTCTGGGCGCGTTGCTTACAAGCACGCACGCAAACACAGCTCGCTTCCTTGATAGGTACCTGCGGCCAAACATCGACCCGGCAGAATTAGATGGGCTGCGTGTTGACCTTAAGAATCTCTTGGAAAATCACAGGTCTGCACTGGAGTACACGGCGCATCACATCGCCGACCGATGTGCGCCGAAGCTGCCTTCCACAAAGGTGCAGTTCCCTATAGCGAAATCAAGTGATACTGCCACCACATTTGCACTGAAGCTCGACCAATGGTTCCCCTGCCTAGGCACCAGCGTGCCGAAGGTGCGAGACGATCTGCTCTCTATCCAAGAATTCAACGGCGAATTGTGGCTTCGGCAACTTGCCGACTTAACGAACTTCAACAAGCATCGCTCGCTTTCCGTTCAAGAACCCGGCTCCTTTCATTCGGTCGTGGTGAGGTTTGGCAGCGCAGGCGTTCGCCTTGGGGAGTTGGGGTTGCGGTCATTGAGTCTTGAAGCAGGAGGCGTTCTAAGATTTGTGAACACTGTAGGACAACAGGTCGACCTTGACCTACCCTGTGTGCTTGACGCGAACACCACGTCAATACCAGGCGCAGACCCTCGTATCGAGGTAGTTCCAGAGGAGCGCAAGTTGTATCGTATCCCCGGTTCCAAGGAGTCAATAGCCGGCACCGTCTGGAGTATTGACAAGAACGTATTTCGAGCGGTGGACCGGATATGCTCGTACCTTTCCTAGCTATGTCCCACAAATTCTCTCACTGGCGCGAGCAGCGTGGCTGCTCCGTATGGCTACAGGTTTTGCTTGGTAAAAGCAGATCGGCAGGGCCACCAGCGAGCCCAACATCAGGTAACAGGCGGGTATCTGGCTACGGTGCTTCGCACCTCGACCCAAATCCTTGCTTCGCTCGGACTTCAGATACCTGCCGGACATTGTGCGAAATTGCAAGAAGGAGAGAAAAAGATGAGAATATATAAAAACATCAGATTCAAGGGAGCAAGAAATCAGGTTATTAAAAAATCTCTTATTGATACAGGGGCAGAGACGTCGCTAATACCAATTAACTTAGCAAACCAGATTGGAGCGTGGCGTACACATCAGAATGTGAACATAATAGGAGTTCATGGACAAGGAAGGTCTCTCCCAGTGGCACTATCCGGAAATCCCGTGATATTGCAGATCCGAGCGCACTTACACCCGCCAAATTGGGAACATCTTAGAAGAAGTGTAATGTATACAATTGGGATTATAGCCCAAGCTATTTATAAAATCCAATATTTGCGTTAAAATGATTATAAAAACAAAAATTTTTAGTGTAAAAACACAGCTTCCGCTAGTGGATGTAAATCATTATGACCTGTGATCACGCCTAACTTCTATCCTGCCTTCAGAAAGGGAATGAATATGAGAAGGGTATCAATAAGGGTCCGGTTACATTTATCCAGCATTCCAGCCCGCTTCATCGCGGAAAGCTTCATGTGATTCTCAATTCCCTCGTCAGTCCTCAGCTGTTTCTTTCTATGGGTCTTGAGACTCGTTGAGTAGTAGTTCTCAATGATGTTGTTCGTAGCCGGAGCACCGTCAACTAAATAAAAAGCCGTTAAGCGGCTCCAATTTACCTCTATCCTAACCAATCGTTTCTGTACTGAGATGCTGAAGGAGTCCTTACTCTGTTTTAATTCGTTGAATAATTTTAAAGCTTCTTCATAAGGTCTGTGTTCCAAATTCTCCTTTTCGCGTCTGCGTCTCAGTTCGCGATCGTGCAAAAACTCCCGGAAGATAGACCTCTTATCTGCAAGCCATGCCACATAATCTGAGCGAGGTAGCTCGCCTTTTACGTTTTCTTCTTCCTTTGCCATTCTCTCTAAAAGTTCAAGCTCGGCATCTCTATTATAGAATATATTTAACATCCTATATTTTATCAGTTCCTCTGCCATGGTTGTTTTTTTCGGGAAATCTCCGACGATGAGCTTATTCAAATGAAAGAGACAGTGCTGATGGATGAGTTTATTGCCAAATAGCTCCTGAAAGAGATTCGGATAGCCTATATCTTGATCTGTAACGAGGAATATGTGTTTAGATAGGTCTAGGTATTTTCTCAAGAAATTTTCAATGGTCTTCTTATCTTTTCTATCGTGAAGTTCCTCGGCAATCACACGGCCTGTGATACCATCGACTAATGACAACCTATATTTTTGCGTCCTACCCCTCTTCGGATGTTGTTCATCGTAATGGACTA
>JAUWQF010000146.1 GCA_030611205.1 Methanothrix sp. | reverse complement strand
AAATTATGGGGCACGCGAAGACGCGAAGACGCGAAGGGTGGTGACTCGTCGATGAATGTGGAAGAAGTCTCTTCCATCGTGGTGGACACGGCTTTCCCTCCTCATCGGGAATGACGGTCGTCTTTACGACATTACTTAGATGACAGGACATTAGTGGGGCATCTCAAAGATGTCATCTGCTACAAGGCCAGCGTTTTCTTGGGCTTGGATCGTCTTGCGCATCGGATAAGTGTCAAACTTAGCGTTCAGGACTATAGCCTCATACACCTGTCAGGTAGAAGGCCGCCCAATAGAAGGGGTGTTCGTTGTGGTTCTCTCGCACCCATTGCTGAGCATCCCGGAGAGCCGGGGCAGGTTCCCACCCTTCTTCGCGCCAGAGTTGATAGAAGCGTTCCATCAGCGTGGCGGTGCTCCCATCGTCGACAGACCAGAGTGAAGCCACCACCCCGGCGAACCCGGCCCTCATGAAGGCAGAGGGAAGCGCGACCCCCTCGTCCGGCAGTTTGGCGCCGACCATCCCGGTCTCGCAGGCAGAGAGCGTGGCCAGCCGCGCCTCTTTGAGGTGCAGTTGAAAGAGGTCTTCCACGGTCAGCGTCTCGTAGTTGGCCATCGAGAGGCCGCTCTGGTCTGGATTTCTAAAATTGGCTCCACCGTGGCAGGAGAAATGGGCCACCTCTGCCATGGGCAGAGCCTCCAGCAGATCTTCACGAGTGGCTTCTTCATGCCGGAAGATCTGCGGATGGTCAAAAAGCGCCGCAACAGCTGTCACTTCCTGATGGGCATAGAGTAGCGGCCCTCCTTTGGTCGGCCTGGGTTCGTCCACGGCGACCAATCGATCGGCTGGCGTGGCCTTGGCGATGCGCCTTGCATGCGCCAGGGAACGTGCCGAGGGGGCATAGCTGAACACTATTTCGTCCAGGGCGTATCGGGCCTCGCCCGTATCTTCGGTCCAGGCGGCGTGGAGAGGAAGCAGCGCCAGAAGGCCGGTGGGAATCAAAACGGCTTGCTTAACCCCAACGTCTTGGATGTGGCGCACCACTGGCCCCATGATCTCATCCCACAACGTTCGGGTGCCCTTCTCGATGGCTTTGAACCAAGGAAGGTAAGCTTTCTGCGATTGGCTGTAGGCTTCGAACCAGTCGGTCAGAAGCTCGCGTAGTTTCTCTTCTGAGAATCGGTCCCGCCAGACGGGCTTCACAATGACTTCACCCTCCTCCGAGCCTGACCTGTAAACGATGAGCGCCAGACTTCCTGCGGAGGTGGTGTTCAGATAAACCAGCGGCGAGCTTTTCGTAACGACCCTTGCAACGTCGTCCCAATTTGGCTCTGCGAGGAAGTCCTCGTAGCCGGGAATGCGCCTGATGCGGGCGGTGGCCTCGTTCAGATTGGTCCGGGCCAGAAGGGCCTGCTCTCGCAGGGCCTCCTGAGTCTGTGGCGTTCCTTCTTCACTACCTTTCATGAGACTACCTCCAGCGTCTCCAGATCCTCGCAGGTCCTCCTGAGTCTGTGGCGCTCCTTCTTCGGCAGATCCTGAACTTGCGATCTGCTCGCCATTCTCAAGCTGGCGCAGTTGAGCAGCTGCCCGTTGATATTGTTCGTAAGCCTCTGGATCTTCAGTCCTTACGCCTTCCAGATCGGCTCGATCGCGGGCCAAAGCCTCGCTCAACCCACGAGCACGGCCCCGCTCCAGGGTGACAACGGCATCTTCCAAGCGATCAAGACAAGCCATCGAGTAGGCAGCGTTGTGATAGAGATCGGCGGTTTCTGCCAGCTCTGCCTCCCTGCTGCCTCGAAACAGAGAGGCTTGATAGAGATTTTCTGCCGCCTGAATAGCAAGTTCGTAAGGTTTGGTCGCTTCCGACCAACGATGTTCCTCGAAGTATAGGTTCCCCAGGTTCCGAGCCGTTCGACGGCAATCATTTGGTAGTAGTTCGGGACGGTGTACTTCTAGTGCCTGCTCGTAAGATCGGATCGCCTCCTCGATGTTATCGGCTCGATCTCCCCGAATTCGGTCGCCGTAGGCGTTACCCAGGTTCATCATCGTGGTGGCCCATTCGACCGGCATGGCCTGGCGCGTCATGACCTCCAGAGCCTGCTCGTAAGATCCGATCGCCTCCTCGATGTTATCGGCTCGATCGCCCTTTGGGGTCTGGGCCAGGCTGTTGCCCAGTTCAAGATTTAGCGCTGCCCAAAAAGGGGCGTTCTCTTCACGATTGACCAAAGAGAGCGCCTGCTGGCACAACTGGATCCGGCGGGGCATATCGCTCAGGCGTGCTGGCTGGGACAGCTCTTCCAGGATGGCCGTCAGTCCGGAAGAGGGCCCAATGCCACCGGTCTTCTCGGAAAATGCCTGATCTACGCCAAGCTCTCGGCAGCGTCGTAACAGTTCGCGATGCTGTTTGAAAACACCCTCTGCATTCGGATCATTATTCTCGCGGGCGGTTGTGATGATGTGTGTCAGTAATGCGTCCGCCTCATCGCTCAGCAGTTCTGGATGGAATTCGACCACTTGCCGAGATGTGTTCCAGTTATCGGCCTGGATGAAGGCAAAAACGGCTTGCAGAACTTGATCGGGGTCAGGAGTCCTGGTCATCGCTTCGTCCTCCTTCAAAGTCCCAGGATCCTTTTCACGGCCTCGATCATACCGAGCGGCGCAGATTTCCAATATATCCTCAATTTCTTATGCCGCTCGTCGCCCACCTCTTCGTATACGTATTCGAATTCCAGACCTCGACCTAACAAAAATGAGATGATACCACCGACTACAGTAACGGCGGTCAGGGGCTCAACCCTAGTACTCGGCCGATCTAAAGCCTCTTGTACCTTGGGCGCATAACGCTCGTTTTCCGCCAGGAACAGAAGAAAATTCCGGGCGATCTGTCCTCTCTGCTTCTCATCGGCGGCCAAAGTCTCCTGTAATGAGTTCGATTGCTCTGGAAACGTCTCGCTCAGAACTTCGATGGCAGCCTGTTCGTCTGCGATTTCGTCCAGAATTTCCGCAGGTATCTTCCCCTCCTTTTGCACCACATCCTGCATCCATCTGGCCAGATAGTCCATCGCCCCGATCGCTTCGATATCCTTTAGGTCTATGATCTGTTGCGCCAAGTCCGCCATAAGTCGTCCCTCCTCGCCGAATAAAAAGTTACGATGTACGACTTTATTAGGCTTTGGCAAGTCTGGGGTTGGTACTGGCTTCGATGAACCCATGCTCTGGGGACCGCCAGATAGTTCCCAGGTGTGCGTCTCTTTCGGTTCTTTTGTGCCTTCAGCTGGTGCGGCGAGATGGAATGCGCCCACCGCGCTCGGATATGTCGAAGACGCCCCGCCCGATATTCCCGCGCCCGAAGCGCCTGGACCGAGTCTCTCTCCGTCCCGATGAGACTCAAGCCTTTTCGATATCCTCAGAACAAGGTTGATCTACTAGAGAACTGACCCTCTTCCGATGATAGACCTCCTCTTAAGGGTGCTGGAGTTCGCAACCCCTATACTGGTCCTGATCGCGCTGGGACTCTTCGGTGCGGGCACCCTCATGGAGATGGGGCTGGTGCACGGTCTCTCCCGTCTCACCAAGCCCATATTTTCTTTCACCCGGCTTCCGGAGGTCTGCGCATCGGCCTTCGTGGTCGCCCTGGGGTCTGCAGTAGCGGCCAACAGCATGGTGGCCAGGTTCAGAGACGACGGGCTCCTCGATGAGAAAGAGGTGATACTCTGTGCCATCATGAACAGCATACCTGTTTACATCCGCGAGCTCTTCACCTACCAGCTCCCCATCGTGCTTCCCGCGCTGGGTCTTTTGGTAGGCGGTCTCTACGCCGGGGTCTTCGTGATCACCGCCCTGGTGAAGATCACGGCGGTGGTGGTCCTCAGCAGGCTGCTCCTAGACGAAGATAGATGCAAAGTCCCAAAGAACAGCCCTCCGCCCCAAAGAGCGTCTCTCAAAGAAGCGGTGGTCAGGGTCTTTCGGCGGGAGAAGAGGCTCTTTCTCAAGATCGCCGCCATCTACCTTTCCATGACCACCCTCGTCTTCGTCCTCAGAGACCGGGGGTTCTTCGAACTCTTCAGCGTCCTCCCTCTGGCAGAGCTCTTCGGGATACCGCCGGAGAGCATCGTGCCTCTTACCACCTACGTGGCCAGCCCCATCGTCGGGATATCGATGCTGGGTCCCATGATCCACAGCGGCGGGATCTCGGCCGTCCAGGCCATGATAGTCCTGATGCTGGGCAGCCTGTTCATGCTCCCCTTATTCGCCGTCAGGAGCCTGCTTCCCAGGTACGTGGCCATCTTCGGGCCCAGGCTGGGGGCGATGATCGTATTATTCTCCACGGGATCGAGCATGCTGGTCCGGTTCGCCATCCTGGTGGTGCTGCTGGTCATCGCATGATGAGCTCTCGTGTTGTCACTCGCCCATAACCTGGACCACGATCTTGCGGTTCCTGGGCCGGTTGTCCATGTCCAGAAAGACGATCTGCTGCCAGGTGCCCAGGATGAGATGGCCCCCGGTGAAAGGAACGGGCAGGCTGGGTCCCAGG
>JAUWQF010000112.1 GCA_030611205.1 Methanothrix sp. | reverse complement strand
AGATGCTAGATCTTGGTCGTAGAGTTTCATCAAAAATCACCAATAATGAGGGGGAAAACGAGAGAAAAACCGCCTTCTGTATCTGGTTTTCTACTTCAATATCGCCAAGAACTGATGGTCAACCATGGGAAAGGCGGGTTTCAACAGGAAGCATATCCAATCGCAGCCTTGATTTCCTCTTACTCTTCAAACAACTCCACAATGCTAAAAAGAATGAGATAAAGATTGCTGACGAAAAGCGGATGGGCGTTCTGGAGGATTTTGTACAAGTTTTGGAATCGAGCAAATCACCCGGTGAATTGGTTTGCACTCTTCAATCTATTTTTGGTGCAGAGGTGGACGCGGTCTGTTGATGCCGAAAAAAATCCAAGCCATTCTTGACGCCATGGATGTTTATCATAGGCATCCATCCCGGCAACGATCTTCATTATCTTATCCAGGGTATGCGCCTCGTCCCCAGTTTTGATCCGTTCAGGAGAGTACCCGATATTGAAACCCGACCCACATCTTAACCCGGACTCTCTTTCCAGGATCGATACTGCGACCTCTTCGGTAATCCCAGAATAGACCGTCGATTCCGGTACAACGGTTGCGTCCTTCTTCAGATACTTGCCTCCGATCTCCGCCGCGGATTTCACATAAGATATATCCGGCTCGTTGATTATTAATATCAACAGCCTCACTCATCTATGCTCAAGAGAAAGCACATAAAGTTATACTTTATGTACAACGAGAATACTTCGATTACTTCTGGAGGTTTTTGATGGCTTTCACCCTAACCGAGAAGATACTGAGAGAACACCTCGTTGACGGGTCCTACGAACCCGGTGACGAGATAGGAATACGGATCGATCAGACTCTGACCCAGGACGCCACAGGCACCATGGCTTATCTTCAGTTCGAGTCGATGGGCCTCTCCGAGATCGAGACCGAGGTATCCGTCAGCTACGTCGATCACAACACCGTCCAGGTAGGGTTCGAGAACGCAGACGATCACCGCTACCTTCAGACCATCGCCCTGCGGTATGGCATCCACTTCTCCAGACCGGGGAACGGCATCTGTCACCAGGTACATCTGGAACGGTTCGGTGTTCCGGGCAAGACCCTCTTGGGATCGGACAGCCACACCCCCACCGGCGGCGGTATGGGGATGATAGCCATCGGAGCGGGCGGGCTCGATGTCGCGGTGGCTATGGGCGGCGGTCCCTACTACCTTACCTGCCCCCGGGTCATCAAGGTCAACCTGGAAGGACAGCTCCAGCCCTGGGTATCGGCCAAGGACGTGGTGCTGAAGGTCCTGGAGATCCTGACCACCAAGGGTAACGTGGGCTACGTCTGCGAGTACGGTGGTGAAGGCGCGGCCGCTCTGACCGTACCCGAAAGGGCCACCATAACCAACATGGGCGCGGAGACGGGGGTTACCACTTCCATATTTTCCAGCGATCAACAGACCCGCAGGTTCCTCGTCGCCCAGGGCCGGGGCGAAGTCTGGAGGGCCCTGGCAGCTGACGGAGATGCAGACTACGACCGTGTTCTGGACATAGACCTCTCCGACCTGGAACCAATGATCGCAACCCCCCACAGCCCGGGAAACGTGGTACCGGTCAGCGAGCTGGAAGGTATGCCCGTCGACCAGGTGATGATCGGGTCCTGTACCAACGCGTCCTACGTCGACCTCATGACCGTGGCCCGGATGGTGAACGGGCATCATCTGCCCCTCGGCGTATCCCTGGGGGTTGCTCCAGGGTCGAGACAGGTCTTCCGGATGATCGCCGAGAACGGCGCTCTCAACGACCTGATCGCCTTCGGATCGAGGATTCTGGAGTCCGCCTGTGGTTTCTGCATCGGCAACAGCATGTCCCCCAAGACCGATGCCGTCTCTGTCCGTACCAGCAACCGGAACTTTAAGGGCCGGTCAGGGACCGCAAGCGCCAACGTCTATCTGGCCAGCCCGGCGGTGGCGGCTGCGGCAGCCCTCAAAGGCGAGATCACCGACCCCAGGAACCTGGAGATGGCCTTCCCCAGGATAGCCATGTTAGAGAGTTTCCTGATCGACGACAGCATGATAACACATCCCCTGCCCGCCGAGAAACGGCCCAATGTGACCATATACCGCGGTCCGAACATAGGCGCACCGCCCGCCAACAAGCCTCTGGACAAAGAGATCAAAGGGGTGGTCGCCATCAAGGTGGGAGACTACGTGACCACCGATCATATCATGCCTGCGGGCGCTCGCCTGAAGTACCGCTCCAACGTGCCCAAGTACTCCCAGTTCGTCTTCGAGCCCCTGGACGACGAGTTCAGCACCCGGGCAGGAGAATACAGAGATAAAGGCGTCCACAACCTGATCGTGGCCGGGGTGAGCTACGGCCAGGGATCTTCGAGAGAGCACGCTGCCCTCTGTCCCATGTACCTGGGGGTCAAGGCGGTGATCGCCAAGTCGATCGAGCGCATCCACGCCGCCAACCTGGTAAACTTCGGGATAGTGCCTCTCATGTTCGTGACTGGGCCGGACTACGAGATCATAGAAGAAGGCGACGAGATCGAGATTGCAGATATGAACAGGGCCCTCGAAGGCAGCGACGAGGAGATCATGGCCATAGACCGTACAAGGGGAGAAAGTATTCGGTTGGAGATGCACCTGAGCAGACGTCAGAGAGATATCCTCCTGAATGGTGGGCTTCTGCCCCATACCGTCCGGAGATCTGGTAAAATAGGTTAAAGATCGGCCTGTGACCTTCACGGGCCGAACAACACTTTGATCTGCTGTTCCAGGAACTGGCTGTTATTCTCCACAGATCCGTCTTCTGAATGGAGCGAAACGACGGCCAACTTGCCCCTACCGACCCCAATATCGTACTTGGCCATTGCGTCTCTGGACGGCTCTCCCGATACCCCGGCATCACCGAAGGACGAAGACGGGACGTCTAAGGGGAAGTTCGCCATCCACGCGGACATGGTAATTTTAACATCTTTCGGATAACCGAACTGGCCCTGGTCGACCGATACGTTCGTCAGGTTCTCGATGTAAGAAGACCAGTAAGTATCAACAAACTGGCCGAAGGCGAAGTCGGTCATCGATATCTCGGCAGGATCGCTCCCCATCATAAAGAGCTTCTGTGACTGGGTGTAACCGCCCTGGGCTGCTGCACAGCCTACAAGACAGATCAGCAATAACATAACGGCACATTTCACGGTATAATCTCCTCCCCTTTTAATAACAAAATCGCGATGCGACTCTCTCTGATACGTACCAATCTATTTATGCCTTATCGATGGTGAGTGGTGGCCATGTCAGGATGCTTTGAGGTTCTACACAAAGATCTGGCAGGTCGGATCGGCAGGCTCCATACGCCACACGGCATGATCGAGACACCTGCGCTAATGCCGGTGGTAAACCCTCACCTCCGGCTGATCGAACCAGCCGACCTGAAAAGGATAGGCGCGAAGATCCTGATCACCAACAGCTACATCATAAACCAGGACGAAGACCTGAAAGAAAAGGCGTTGGAAGAAGGGCTGCACCGTCTATTGGGGTTCGATGGTCCCATAATGACCGATTCGGGCGCATACCAGCTCTCGGTATACGGCGACATACAGGTCCGGCCCGACGAGATCCTCCAGTTCCAGCAGGCGATAGGGTCAGATATCTGCGTCCCCCTGGACATACCTACCCCGCCCGACGTTCCCCTGGCGAGAGCCGAGTCGGAGCTGCGCGAGACCGAGAGGAGGCTAATTGAAGCGCGCGATCACCGGGACGAATCGAGCTCGCTCCTGGCGGCGCCCATACAGGGTTCAACCTACCCGGATCTCAGGAGGGCAACCGCTCATAGGCTGAAGAACGAAGGCTTCGACGTCTATCCCATAGGAGCGGTGGTACCCCTCATGGAGTCCTACCGGTTCGGAGATCTGGTGAAGGTGGTGGCCGCGTCCAAGGAGGGCCTGGGACCTGGAGCGCCTGTCCACCTCTTCGGCGCTGGTCATCCCATGATCCTCGCCCTGGCCGCCGCCCTGGGATGCGACCTCTTCGACTCTGCGGCCTACATCCTCTACGCCAGGAAGGGAAGGTATCTCACCGTCGGGGGGACGAAACGGTTGGAAGATCTGAGGTACCTGCCCTGCTCCTGTCCGGTCTGTAGGAGTCACACCCCCGAGGAGCTCATGTCTTGCGAGAACCGGGTGGAGAAACTGGCTCATCATAACCTCCACGTCACCTTCGAAGAGATCAGGCGAGTAAAACAGAGCATCTGGGAAGGATCGCTCTGGGAGCTGCTGGAGGAGCGGTGCCATGCCCATCCCAGGATGGTGGACGGGATGAGAGCGATCTGCGACCAGAGCCGATGGCTGGAGCGGCTGGACCCAATATCGAAGTCCACCCCTTTCTACCTGGGTCCGGAATCGGTGGCCAGGCCGGTGGTGATCAGATACGGCTCGAGGATCGGGAGGATCGAGCTGAAGGGTGACGTCCTGGTCACAGACTCCAGAGAAGAGGAGGGCGCGGCGGAGGGGTTCGACCACGTCCTGCGGTTCAAGCCCCCCTTCGGGCCGTACCCGTCGGAGCTGGCCGAGACATCTCCTCTGAACGCGGAGGTTCCGGAGGAGGCCGACCCTGCGGCGATGGAAGAGGCCCTCTCGAACCTGAGGACTCTGATGGAGGCCAACCCCGGGGCACGTTTCACTTTGAGGCTTCGGTCCACCGAAAGAGAGCACGAAAGAGAGCAGATGGAGGGAACATGACCAAGTACTTCGAGGTGATAGGACGCGATGGCCCTGCTAGGAGGGGCAGGCTCCGCTTGGAGAGGACCATCAACACCCCTGCTTTGATCTCAAAGGACCGAATCGTATCCGCAGGCAGCCTCTGGGGCTTCGGGTCCGTGGAGGAGGCGCTGGAGGAGGCCGATGGGCACATCGACAAAGATAAGCTGTTCATACCGCCTCATGTCTCCGTGCCTCTCCACGTGGAGCCTCCGGTGGACCTGCCACAGATCGAGACGGATGGGCCCTGCGGGCTGGTGGTCCATCCATTTTTCCTCGATGAACCGTATCCTGCCGACGTCTACATCATGGGCGCGGCAGGGTCGCTCCGCAACCCCAGGGAGCTGTTGAAGGCCGTACTGGAGGTCAAGGAGAAGACGCCTCCGGATTCTGCCCTCTACGCCCCCGCCCTGGCCACGCCGGCAAACCTCGCCCTCTTGGTGTATCTGGGCGTGGATCTGGTCGACTCTACCAGGGTAGTGGTGGACGGTTATCTGGGACGCTACCACACCCATGACGGAACCTGGAATATCGAGGACCTGAGGGAGCTGCCATGCAGATGCCAGCACTGCAGAGCCCTGGAGGAAGAAGACCGTCCGGACCAGAACCAGAACCAGAACCTGCGGATGATATCGGATCACAACCACCTGAAGCTGGAAGAAGAGATCAGGCTGGTCAGGGAGATGATCCGGCGAGGATGCCTCAGGGAGTATGTGGAGAGATCGGTACGGGTGACGCCAGAGGAGACCACGACCCTGAGGCTCCTGGACCAGGAAGGCCGTTACCTTGAGAGGAGAACGCCTGTTTTTAGGAAGAGCGTCATGTACTCCAACACCGCAGAGTCGCTCCACCGGGTGGAGGTCACCCGGTACGCCAAAAGGGTACTGGATCGGTACAGAGCACCAGAGAGCGAGGTTCTCCTTCTCCTTCCCTGCTCTGCGAGAAAGCCCTACTCCAAGTCGAGGTCTCATCGGCTCTTCGCCGGGGCGTTGGGCTCGTGGAGGAAGCGCATCCACGAGGTGATACTGACCTCGCCGCTGGCGGTGGTGCCCAGGGAGTTAGAAGAGGTCTACCCCGCGGCGCATTACGATGTGCCCGTGACCGGCCGGTGGGACCTGGAGGAACGAGACTGGCTCCTGGGGTGTCTGGACGCTTACCTCGAAAGAAGCTCTTACAAGAAGATAATCGTCCATCTCGATGGCGAGCTGAGGGAGGCGGTGGAGGAGCACGGGATCGACGCGGTCTACACCGGTGGAGGGACAAACGGCGAGGCCCTCTCCAGGCTGACCAAGGCCGTAAAGGAAGCTGCCATCGACGCCTCTGTCCTCGATCACAAGAGGCTCCGCGTCCGGGCGGTGACAGACTACTTCTTCGGATCCAAGTCAAGCGACCTGTTGCTTGCCGGAGAGGTGAGGATCAAGGGGCGGGAGGTCCAAAACGGAGATAAGAAGACTTTGGCTACGTTGACCCCGAACGGCACCATCGCCCTGACCATCGAGGGCGCAAGACGGCTGGAGCCCATGGGCGCCGCTCTGGGGGAGATCGGCGAGTTTCTGCCCAGCGGCGCCGTGCTCAGCCCGGGGGTCATAGCCGCCGACGAAGAGATCAGACCCGGCGATGACGTCATCGTCCGGGGCGAGAAGGCCTTCGGGGTGGGACGGGCCAGGATGAGCGGGTGGGAGATGGTGCGGGCTACGAGAGGGGTCGCGGTGGAGCTGAGGAAGGTGGAAGAGGTCTGAATGGGATCTTGCCTTCTCTGGATGGAAACTTATTTTTATTGAGACGCATGAGGAATCATCGGCGTTCTTCATATGAGCGACAAGACTGAGAATTTCCGGGAGAAGCTGGCGCCCTGCATCGAGAGAGGCGATCTGGAAGCCTGTGTGGAGGAGGCAGCCAGGCTGGCGGAGGAGATGGGGATAAGTGGAGAGGAGCTTCTGGATTTATATTCCAAGGCATACTCACGCGGCTTGTTTAAGTTTGCATATGTGCTCTCGCTTGCGGCGGCCCAAGTTTTGGAGGGCACTCAAAAAGCGGGAGCCTATAATAATGCAGGACTTGCAGCAAGTCAAATCGGAGAGCTTGAAAATTCAGAATATAACTACAAAAAAGCGATAGAGCTAGACCCGAAAAATGCTCCAGCGCACAACAATTACGCAAACCTTCTCGGAGATTTTGGGCGGCGGGATGAGGCCGAAAACCACTACAAAAAAGCGATAGAGTTTGACCCGAAAAATGATTTAGTTCACTATAATTATGCAATCCTTCTCGAATATTTGGGGCGGCAGGATGAGGCCGAAAATCATTACAGAAAA
>JAUWQF010000087.1 GCA_030611205.1 Methanothrix sp. | reverse complement strand
TCGCTGTCCATCAGGTCCTTGCCCCTGATTATGTGGGTTATCCCCAACAAATGGTCTTCCACTCCCGACTCGAAGTCCATGAGGGGCCAGACCCTGTACCGATCACCGACCCGGGGATGATCGGCGGCCACTATCCGAAAGGCGGCCCAGTCGCGGAGCGCCGGGTCTTTGTGGGTTATATCGGTCTTGATCCTGAGAACGGCATCACCGGGCCGGAGGGCCCCCCCCTTCATACCGTTCCAGAGGTCCAGGCTCTCCTCAGGGTCGCGGTCCCGGTGGGGACAGGCCAGAGACGCGTCCTTGTACCTCTTGAAGGTGGCCTGATCGCACCGGCAGACGTAAGCCGCGCCCATGCTGATAAGCTCCTCCGCGATCTTGTAATACATAGGAAGACGCTCGCTGGCGATCACCACTTCGTCCGGAACGGCGTCCAGCCACCGACAGTCTTCAAGGTACCAGTCGTAGGCCTCCAGCATGGGGCGCTTGTTCACCGGGTCGGTATCGTCAAAGCGGAGGATGAGCCGTCCCCCGTACATCTTAACATATTCGGAGTTGATGATTATGCCCCGGGCGCTCCCCAGGGTAGGAGGACCGTTCGGGTTCGGGGCGAACCTCATGACGACACCCTTCTCGGCCCCCTCCAGGGGTGGCAGGCCCTTCACCGGCACCTTCTTTTCCGAAAGCTCGGCCAGAAGCTCGGGTGCTATCGCCTCCAGACGTCGTTCCCAGTCATCGGGACCGGTTCTCTCCACCTTTGCCAGATCGGTTCCTCTGCCTGGATCTTCCCCGGTGATGGTCCGGTCATCGGGATCGGTTCTCTCCATTTCTGCAAGGACCACCTCCACCAGCGAGGCGATCTCTTTGGCCCTGGAACGGAGCTCCGGGTGCTCGCCCATGAGCTTGCCCATAACCGCTCCTTTCTGAGGAGCGACCCTGTACTTCACCGCGTTCTGGAGCGCGTACTTCTCTATGAGCTCCCTGACATCATCGGACATGCAGGTTCTCCGTATCGGGGGGGATCTTAAAGCTTCTTTGGGCGTCGCGCATCATCTGGTCATGATCGAAGGCCAGCGACGGAAGTTCGTCTATCCCGAAGACCTCTGCAGACCGGGCGTCGGATCCGGACCTCAGCTCACCCCTCCCCTGGGCCAGGTAACAGAGAGATACCACGTGGCCCCTGGGATCGCGATCGGGCCGGGAGTAGACGCCCACCAGACCCAGCAGCTCCAGTTCGATCCCGGTCTCCTCTCTGGCCTCGCGACAGACCGCTTCCTCAACGCTCTCACCCAGCTCCACGAACCCTCCCGGCAAGGCATAACAGCCTTCGTAAGGAGGGCGGTCCCTCCTGATCAGTACTATACCCTCCTGTAACACTATGATCGCGTCCACGGCTAAGAGCGGTGTCCTCATCGGACCACAACCATTATATATCGATTAAAACGGTGGGCAGCCGAAAGGTTTATATTCGACGAATGTCGTAGGGTGCATACGGCAAGAGTCGATGTAGCTTAAAATATCCCTCCTTTTACCCTACATCCTGTCCAAGATCGGCTTTTGCTTTCTTTTCTTCCAAGCCCGTTTTATCCTGCATACGTAAGATATACCTTGCCGACCAGGAGCGCACTATGCCATTCTGCGTAGTTAAGATTGGCGGCAGCCTGATGGACGTTTCCAACGAGATCGTGCGCCGTTTGGTGGCCATGGAAGATCATAGCTTCCTGGTGGTTCCCGGTGGTGGAGTCTTGGCGGACCTGGTGAGAGACCTCTTCCGGAGAGGAAATATCTCTTTAGAAGCTGCTCACTGGATGGCCGTCCTGGCCATGGAGCAGTACGCCCGCATCCTGGCGGACGGGACGGGGGCGGAGCTGACCCGCGAGGTCGCCGAGCCCCCTTCGGGCGTGCGCATCCTGATGCCCTATCTGGCGCTCATGGATGATGACGAGGGGATCGAACACAGCTGGGACTATACCTCCGACGCGGTGGCCGCCATGGTTGCCTGTCGGCTCAAAGCAGACCTTGTGAAGGCTACGGACGTGGATGGTGTATACCTGGATGGTTCGGTGGCCGAAGAGGTATCGGCAGAGGCGCTACTGGATAAGCAAACCTGTGTAGACCAAGGGACGCTGCTGATACTGAGCCGGTATGAAGGGAGATGTCTGGTGATCAACGGGACCGATGCCAAAAGCTTCGTCGCCAACCTCAGAGAGTGGAGAGGCGGAACCCTTATAATAGGATGAAAGATGGGATACAAGAAAATCCTTCATTCGGTCGGATTTACTTGGAGTACATAATGTTATACATTATATACAACAAGAAAATGTTCGCTTACGCTCACATTTGCCATGAAAATGACGACCCAGGCTGCTTGTACCTGCCGATTTTCATTTTTCGGGCATGAGACGGGGTATCATGAACATTTACTTGTGCACATGAAGTTGTACTTTATGTACTACGGGAAAGCTTATACCTATGATGAATTAAGGCGCCTGGAGAGAATAACATGACAGAAGAACCAGAAAAATGTATATCCTGCGGTGTGACGCTGGCAGGAAAGGGCTGGGTCCGGTTCCCATGTCCCGAATGTGGGACAATTATACGCAGATGCAGTCGGTGCAGGAAGCAGAGCAACAGTTATACCTGCAAGAGCTGTGGGTTTACGGGTCCCTGAGGTGATCGGATGGGTGAAGTCGCTGCCAAGCTGAAGATAATGCCGGAGGGCACAGATGTCGATATGAACCAACTGCGCAAGGCCATCGAGAAGGTTGTGCCCGAGGGGGCGAGGGTGCATGCCTTCGCCGAAGAACCCATAGCCTTCGGGCTGAAGGCGCTGATCGTGGCGGTAATCCTGGCCGAGGGCACCAGCGGCACCGATGAGCTGGAGGCTGCCGTTGCCAAGATCGAGGGAGTCCGGTCGGTAGAGGTCGTAGAGCTGGGGCTGCTCTAAACCTTTTTTATGGGCTTGTAGATCAGGGGTAGATCGTTACCTTCGCAAGGTAAAGGCCGCGGGTTCGAATCCCGCCAAGTCCATCCATACGGGCCGGGGGAAAGAAGAATCATCGTCCGGGTGCGCGCCCGGTGGCTGTGTTGGTGGGTGATGAACGGGCCCTCTATTCCAAACCAAAATCCATTTTCAGTTCATCCTCATAACTGACTCGGATCTTTAAATATCATTTAAATAGTGTCATGAGGGTGGCAAGGTTTTTGGGGCTCTCTACGGAACGATTTTACTGCTGAAATAGCAACAACACCGCCGAAATAATATTATTTGAATATTAAATATATGAAATTAAAGTCTGGGTCACATTGGATACGAATGATGTTATTTTTACAATTATAATTCATATTTCTAATACAAAATGAGGATAAGATTCATAAATAATAACTTTTATGCTCATATTCGTAAGACTGTCCTGAGCGTACCGGGTGGTCTTTACGAGGTGTATAAATGAACATAAAGGGATACCTACCGATATTGATACTGGTTTTCGCGGTATTGCCGGGTCTTGTCATGGCAGAGGGAGACGTCATGAAAGATCTGGGTTCCAGGGCCGCTGCGGTGGCGATGAACCAGCTGGATTTTGAGAAAGGAGACGAGAACATTCTGGCCATGACCGATGCCGGCTACGCCATGATAGGCGGTCAGACTACTGAGGCGGCAGTTGACGGGTTATCGGAGACCTGTGGCTGTACCATCGGCAAGGCCAACCTGCTCATGGTCCACCGGAGCAAGTTCAGTCCTCTCTGGTTCTTCTTCTATGATAAAGAGAGCGACGAGGCGGTATACCTCCAGGTAAATGAGAGCGCCGACCTGGCCGGAGAAGACGTCTTTTCCATCGTTTCCAAGGAGATGATCGATGCCGGGTACATGCTGGAGAACCCCAAAGAATGGAACGGGAAGTTCGACGATAAGGTCTTCGGCGGGAACGAGTTCAGCCTGACCACCATCGCCAACGTCTGGTCTCATCCCAACACCACCTACGACCTCCTCCAGGCGACCATGCTGCACAACCACATCTGTCCTGGCTTGACCAGCGGGTACATGATCTCAAAATACGTGGAGGAAAACCTGCCCCTGGAGACTTCTTCTCAGAGCTACAAGGTCATAGCCTGTCCTGTATGGTGCAAGGAAGACGCCTTCCAGGCCATCTGGGACGCAACTCCCGGGAAGAGGGCGTTATATGTAAAGGGACTGACCGGTGATAACATGGCAGCGCTTCCAGACTACGCAAAGAATGCCGCCGGACTGTACATCCGCTGGAACAAAACCACCAACACCGGAGATGGTCTGGTGGTGGGGTTCAACTGGACAAAATCACAAGGGATGAGTGGGATCAAACCTGCGGATTTCAAGAACTTTGCGACTTACAAGTGGTGGTGGGCAAGACTAAAGATGGATCTGGATATGATAGACTACATAAATAATCCAGAGACAGTGTGCACCACGATAATGGAGTTCCAGGTTAACAATAACGATCTGACCCAGCTCCAGGAAGCAGGAGTGAACCCCTACGTCTACCTGGGGATCGTCGAGGCACCCCGCTGCCTGGGGGTGATGGCACAGGCGTAGAAATCCAGATGGTGTGAAAAGAGCAGCGAAAGCTGCCCTCTTTTTTATTGTATATAATGTATAACTCATCTTTCAAAGATGTACTAAAAACCGATGCCCTGCAAGGTCGTAGCTATAGTCCCTGACAAAACATTAATCCGCTAGGTATCGATTTGGCTAATCCGCTATGAATTTCTCCAGGTCCAACTGAGAGAACAACCTGGCCTGCTTTGCATCCATTTCTTCAATAACCAACTTGATCTTATTCCCCCTACTATTCTTAACAATAGCAATGCGTATCCCTTCCAACTCCTCAACAAGCTGTTTCAGACTCATGTGAAGGTTTTTACATTTCCAAGCTAAATATCTATAGAAGAGCATCCCTATTATGCATAGGAAGATGTGTGCTCTGATGTTGAAGTCCTTGTGATGATGAATTGGCCCTATCGGAACGAGGAACGCATCGCTCAGCAGCTTGAAGTCGTCTTCGACGAGATACGTCATGTTGTAGGTTTTTAGCTTATTTATACTGTACATCTGATGTTATTTCCGATAGTTGGTATAATATGCCTCAATAGAACGTAACCTACGCCCACGTTCTTGAAGACGAGATCGGCACCTCCCTGGCAGTCAGGATCGGCAACGTGATTGCCGTCACTGCCCCCCTCGCCCCGCACGGCTCCGTCTTTGCGCCAGGTGACGTTCATTCACAGGCCAGACGCTGCCTGGAGATCATCCAGGACGTCATCGAGAAGGCGGGCGTCAGCCTCGAAAATGATATTCGGACCTGGTTTTTCCTCCATATTGGAACTGATGTCCAGGCCACCAGCCCCGTATCCTCCGTCTTTCACAACTACTCCGACACCAGATAATTTGGGGCCAGCCCGGGTCTCCAGTGTCCGGGAGATTAAAGCCACCGCCGGACCTCCTCTTTGTAGTCCAGGTACTCCTGCCCGAAGGTCTCCTCCATCATCCTCTCTTCCTGGGGGAGGAGGACGAAGTTAGACAACGCTAAAAACAATATCGGATACAAAAAGGCGATCAAGGACCCCAAGAATATCGCCATGCCCAGCAAGACGATAAGCATGCCCAGATATATCGGATTCCGGCTGAACCGAAAGGGCCCTGAGGTGACCAAAGACGTGATCTCGCCATGAAGCCTGAAGGAGGTCTCTCTCTTCCTGAAGATAGATGAAGCCCAGACGTCCAGCGCCAACCCCAGCGCGATCAAGGGCAGACCCAGATAGGTGTACGGCGGATAGATCATCTCTTGTACGGGCGCGATGTAGTGCGATCCCACGATCACGGCCAATACCAGCAGCATCTGGAGGGTCTTTCCCAGTTTTTCTGTCATGTCACCACCCGCGACATTTGGGCCTTCTGACCCACGTCGAGGTCCATCGGTCCTACTGGCGTGTTCAGGGTGCGGGACCGAACCGATCTGAAACCCGCCCTCATCATGGAGCCGACGATCTCCCCCTGGGCGAAGGCCATATCCTTCCCCAAAAGCTCCGCGGTCAGCCACCCCAGCCTCATCTTCTCTGGCTTGGTCTTCTCCTGAGTCAGGCCCTCGTGGATGCTGACGAAGACTCCCCCTAGATTGAGGGCCTGGTAGACCTTCGCCACGATGGAATCTAAGTCTAGCTTTGAAGAGTAGAGTGAAGCACAGGCCAGGACCAGATCGTACTCCTGGCCGATGGAATCCCGGTTGTAATCGCCCTCCATAACCGCCATCCTATCCACCAGGCCGTACTCTTTGACGTACTTCCTGGCCGACTTCGCCATTTGGGGCAACTCGAAGACCACCCCTTTCATGCTCGGATGGGAAGCCACCACGGCCATGCCTATGAGGCCAGGACCGCCTCCCAGATCCAACATACTTCCCATAGAGAGAAACTCCGGCATCTCTTTGATTATGCAGGATACCTGCTGGGCCATCCCGGACCGCTCGTAGTTGGCCAGGACATCTCCCGATTCCCCACCGGGCACCGGTGCAACCTCCTGGGGACCTCTCAAAACAAATGCAGCTAAATCGTCCAGCACCGGCTCGCTCCACCGCGTTTGGCCCACCAAAAACTGGCCGATGAAGGTGGGGCTGCCTTCCACCAGAAAGGTCTGGCTGGAGGAAGAGTTCCGGTACTTGCCGCCCCTCTTCACCAGGAGGTCACAGGCCGCCAACCCGTCCAGGAAGAGACCGGTGTTCCGGGGATGCGATCCCAGGGAGCGGACCACCTCCTGGGAAGATCTGAACTTTGTGAGGTGATCGAACACCTTCAGCTCCAGAGCCGTCAACAAGAACCTAGACTTGATCGGTGCCAGGATCATATCGTAAAGGCTCTCGAAGCCGAAGTCCAAGGTTCCCGTCAAGGGGTCCGTCAATTTTTCTGTCATCGTATTTCCCAACTGCCCTTAGATCGTCGGGGACCATATAATATTCCCCAACAACGGTGGAGTGGAGAATGCCGTCGACTGCATAAATGGATGAACGGATGTACCGAAAGATATCGTCCCCTCTTCCAGTCCCGGACAAAAGGAATTAGCAGGACAGACCTCATGCTCGACGCCCCGGCGAAGGGAACACAAGTGAAGGGGAGGGGACAGGAGGAGAGGACATAGGTCGTGAACCTGCAATCCAATAAAGTCGAGAAAATCCTCCCTTCGGTCGGATTTTCTTGCACGAACCCCGAGATATTTAGAGCTGATCGTAAGATCTTTATCCTAGTTTTATGAGTATATTCATACAAAGTATAACAGGAGCATCTAAATGAGAAGAAGATATTCGTGGAGCCTGGCGATCGGGCTCTCGCTGGCGACAGGACTGCTGGTCCTGCTTACGTTTAGCGGTGCGATGGCTTCCGGCGACGATGTGGCCACCTACACCATAGCAGATCCCACCGGCGACTGGGGCTTCCCATCGCCTTACGCCCACTACGGCCGTGGACCTGGATACACTCGCATGAGCTTCGTCTTCGACAACTCTGGTGTGGAAAGACGACGAAGGGCGTCTCCCCGCCCTGGCGAAGAGCTGGGAGTACCTGGAAGATGAAGACGCCTATCGCCTCGAACTACAGGATGAAGCGACCTGGCACGACGGTGAACCGTTCACCGCCGACGATGTGGTCTTCACCATCGATTACATCAAGGATCACCCTTACATGTGGGTGGACAACAGCATCATAGATCGGGCGGAGAAGATCGACGATTATACCGTGAAGCTCTACCTATCCGAGCCTTACGCTCCCGTCATGGACCAGGTGCTGGGCACCCTGCCCATCCTGCCGAGGCACGTCTGGGAGGGCGTGAATAATCCGGAGAACTTCAAGGGTCAAGAAGCCTTGACAGGCACCGGACCCTACACGCTCGATGTTGATGACTACTATAAGGTCCTGGGGACCTACCGATATCGAGCCTACGAGGGTTACTACCAGGGAACTCCCAGGGTCGAGGAATTGATATTCGTCAAGGTGCCCAAGGAGACGGCCGCCGCCGCCCTGACGCAGGGCGACGTCAACGCGGTGGGGATCGAGCCGGAGATGAGAGACCAGCTAGGAGGTTTCAACATCCTGGAGATGGGGTCTCACTGGTGGAACTACAAGCTGATGATCAACCACCAGGAGAGTCCCATGTCGGACAAGAGGTTCAGACAGGCACTGGCCTACGCCATCGACCGGGATGAGCTGGTGGATATCGTAGCACGCGGCTATGGGCTGGCGGGCAGCCCGGGGTTCATACCATCGGACCACACCTGGTACAACGACGAGATCGAAGGGTACGAGCATGATCCGGAGAAGGCCAGAGAGCTTCTGGACGAGATGGAGTACGACGGTGAGGAGATCGAGCTCCTGACGAAGGGTGGTGACCAAATATACGAACGTCTCGGCGGTCTGATAAAGGAGGACCTGGAGGAGGTGGGCATCAACGTAGACCTGCGTTCTATGGACTCCAAGACCGTGGACGCCAAGGTCAGAGAAGACGACTTCGATCTGGCGATCAGCGGCCACGGCGGGCTGATCGGCGATCCCAACTTCCTGGCCGATATGACCATCGACATGGACTTCAACAGCGCCAAATACGACGATAACGACGAGCTCACCGCTCTTCTGGAAGAGCAGGTGCACGAGATGAACGAGGACGATCGCAGAGAGCTCATCGACCAGGCACAGGTCCTGTACGCAGAGGACGTACCTGCGATCTCGCTGTACTATCCTGAATGGTTCTGGGCCTACGATGACGAGGTGGAACTCTACTACACCATGGACGGGATGGCCAAGGGTATACCGATACCGCTGAACAAGATGGCTTTGGTCTGAGGACGCCGTTGTAAGCTGCGCGGCGCCCAACCCCCCGATTTTTATTGTACATAAAGTATGTCGAGTAGAACTCATAGCCACCCCTTTTTGGAGTAATAGCTCCGGGGTTACTATGAGCCCCCTCACAGAACCGGACTTGAGGTTTTCCCTCATCCGGCTCTTCAGGAGAACCTCCCTACCTTTTG
>JAUWQF010000088.1 GCA_030611205.1 Methanothrix sp. | reverse complement strand
TGTGTTTAGCGCCCTCAGAATCACTCGCTTGATAATGGTTTATCTCAAAGAAGTCATCTGCTACAAGGCCAGCGTTTTCTTGGGCTGGGATCGTCTTGCGCATCGGATAAGTGTCAAACTTAGCGTTCAGGACTATAATCTAGCAGAGGTGGTTGGTCGCTGCAATGTGTTCTTTGTTATACATGTAGTGGTCCTTCACTCCAAGGAAAGTTTGGATCCCATAATTATTGGCGATTTTGGAGGGGGGTCCGGAATGGGAAGGACAACGGAATCATCCCCGTGATTTAAGGTGATCAATACGTAAAAGTGATTATCTCAGCTTTAATTATATTCTCTCTATAATTATTGCCACCACCCGTAATAACTTCCCCCGGCCAGACCTCCCCCTTCCACGCCGCCTGCCGCTCGTTGGTGAGTGGAGCGCCGGGAGCCGAGCCCGCCCCCTCGATCACGCGAAGCTCTGCCCCTGAGATGCTTTCCACGAGTATGCGACTATTCTCCGGCGGGACTAAGACGTCAGAGTCGCCGATCAAAACCAGGGCGGGGGCGCGGATTTCGAGGAGGCGATCGAGGAGGTCGTGGGCTTTGTAGGCGGCGAGCTGCGCCTGGTAGGCGCCAACCGGAGGCACGTCTTCAGGCCGTTTTCGAAGACGGAGATGGACGGGCCAGGACGAACCTGGGCCCGCCTGGCACAAACCACCTTCTTTTGATATGTGCCGATAATTAGTCCTCCTGGCCGAACACCTCCAGGACCATGGCCGTGAGGATGGGCCCTGCCCTGTCTATCACCTTCGTCGAGTAGATCCAGCCGCCCCCGTCGTGGCCGCAGACCATGATGGCGCATCCCTCGTACTCGGCGAGGTCCAGCTCCCCAACCTCCGGCGACATGGCTGCCTGCATGGGAATGCCGGTGAGCCTCACAGGGCCGAGGGAACTGTAGGGTGACAGGATCCTGAACTCACCCTTCTCCACGATGCCCAGGAACCGATCGCGCTCGCATATCCCGGTCTCGAATCTAGGGGGGGTGGTCAACTTTGTGATATTGGTCGGGCCTGAAACCCTCGTGCCGCTCCAGGGCGACCTCCAGGGCTCTGAGAAGCCGTATCGCCACCTTCCGCTGAAGGATTTGCCGTCCGCGGAGATGTTCAGCTCGACGTCTCCGGCACCATCGGGCGGGGCATGAGACGGGTCCTCGGACCAGGTGCCGATCATCCTCTCGCCGAGGACCTGGCCTCGAATGTGCCCTCCGTCGTGTTCGTAAGTTCCCGCAACGGCGCCATTGGACTGCTTCAGCTCCATCTGCCCATAGGTGGTGTCCCATATTCCGGACCAGTCGGCCTGCGCAGAGGCGGCGGGCAAGCACAACAACACAAAGATCAAAGATATCTCGATAACCTCGACGGATCTCAAGTTCATCCCCAAGATAGATTTGAGCCTAAATATATCTGGTTTTTCCTTGTACAGGGTCATGCCGTGCCCGGGGATGTGAACTACCGTCTTTGGACGAGAGGTGTGAATCGGATTTGCCAATCCTACCAAAAGGGCCAAATTCTGGAAGATTACCGAGCCTCTGGTCGAGACCTCGCAGGCCCTGACCGATCGGAGACGGTTTGAGGAAAGTGCGGGCGCGCCTGAAACGTTCGGAACCTGAGTCGGGATGTTCTCTCTTGAAAATTGGGTGATATATAAAAAGAGATCGGCGGGGATGGCCCCCGCATCCGGACCCTAGGCCGGTGGATGCCGGCTCATCGCGTTTCCGGCATCGTCGATTAGCGTGGCAACGTCGCCGTCGTCGTTCCAGACGTGGGATCCCATGCCCCAGTAGAGGTCGGTAGCGGTGTCGTTCTTAACTTCGGTATGGACGAGCACCAAGGCGCTGGTCTCAAGGACGAAGGCCTCCGGGAAAGTGGCGGGATCGGAGCGAATCGTCCACCTCCTGGCTCTGGGCCACGAGCGAGAGGATGCGGATCAGGTGGCAGAAAGACTGGCACCGGAAAGATGATGGCGATTCTGGGGGGGCCTTGGGCGCGGGAGGGCGAGGCGGTCCTGCGTCCACTGCCGGGTTCAGGCCTTGCTCATAGGTGGGAAGGTATTCGGGCGCCTCATATTCAGGAAGAGTGCGAGGTGGTGGGACGGTCGGTATGTTGGAGTCGGGGAAGGGCTGTGGGAACACATATTGAACCTATTTCCGATAAAGCTGGTCCAAGCTAACCTTATCGGAAAAATAGAAATCGGACAGGCGCTGAATTCGTGCTTTGGGAGTCAACGATTACGATACTGAGTTGACGATATCAGTTCGGTGGTTAAGATCCGATCTTGCTACACCCTGTGCAATCTGAATCACCAGCACAAGCTCTGAAACCCGATCCTGAAGAAGTATCCGCCCCTAGACTTTGCTTACAGTAGGACAGAACAGATTCCTCAGGTTTCCCTCTGGAGAGCACTATCAATTCTGGAGTTTTCCAAACTTCCTTCATCTAGAACACCTCAAATATATCTAGGAATGTTTCGCGTTGCTAATTTAAAAAACTTTCCCCCGCTGCCGCGTAGTCGAGGAGATCGCAAGATGCTTCACGAAGAGTCATCTCCGGCAAATTCGAATTATATTGATCTTTTGGCGATTCACAAAACGGCATCGTTCGTCCGCATGGCCATTCAGATGGCACAAAATGAGGTCTTTGCACTATTCCTTGCCATCTACAGAAAGGATCCGATTATATCCCAAAGCCGAGGCTCTCGAGTGAGCAACCTTGCAGAAGTACTCTACATGTGCGTCCAGCTCGCCCTTCTCCAGGTAGGCATGTGCTGGACACCACAAACAGAGATTTGTCAAGGGGCAGACGTGACACCGCTCCAGAAATTCCTTCCGATCCGATTTCATATCAAGAACCCTGGGAACAAAGTTGTTCCAGGCGTCGGTGAGGCTTCCCTTTCTCAGGTCGTAGACGCAACTGGGATGACATAGAGAGGAGCACAGGTGAAGCATGCCGTCGTAACTGAGAGTGAAGCTCCACCTGCCAGCGCCACAGTTGAAGAGATGGTTGCATTTGATTTGTGAGAACCGGGGATCGATGAGCTCATCGCATTCTTTCTTCAATGTCCTGAACCTGTCGGGGTCGCCCCGCTCCAGCTCCACGATCTTCTCGGGAGATAGTCTCTCAGACCTGATCTCCTCGTTTCTGGCCTGGTTTCCATCAAGCCGGAGGTGCAAAACCGGGTCGAAGCGGAAGTAGTCCATCGTCCTCTGGCGACAGAAGCGAGCAATCTCAGGAAGCTCGTTGGCGTTTGAGCGAAGGGCCATTGCCTTGAGGCGAACGTAGACCCCGCTCTCAGAAAGGAGGTTGAGGCCGCGGGTAAATGCCAAATAAGATCCTCGCCTCCTTGTAACGCGTTCATAGGTATCACGAGTTGCCCCATAGACGCTCACCTCCACAACCCTCGGAGGATATTTTCTCAAGAGGCTGATGTGCTCTTCGGTCACAAGGGTTGCATTGGTAAAAATGGACACAAGGAGCCCCTTCCTCTTAAGGGAGAGATAGATATCCCCGAAGTCCTCTCTCAGGAGGGGCTCGCCTCCCGTGATAAGGCACCAGAGAGCCCCCAGCTGAACAGCCTCATCAGCGATCTCATCAATCTCATCGAGGGACAACTCTCTCTTCATGGCGTCACGATCTCCGGCTGGAATATTTATGTAGCAGTGCCTGCAGTTGTTGTTGCATCGTGCAGTGATCTCCAAGTCGAAAAACAGCAGCGACCTCTCCTTCTTTCCCATCGTATCCCACAGCGAAGACTCTGGCAAGGGAACGGATGAAACGAATGACTTATTCAAGAAGAGAACCTCCTAATCGGCAAGCTAATGAGATGGCACAAATTGAACAGGGGGATGAGAATGTCTTTATGAGATAGGTGCGCTATTAGGAACTTCTCTAAACCAAGACCGATGAAGACCACTTTCCCCTGTCGCTCCACCTTGGTTACGCGCCCCAGCAGATTGGCATATGGCATAAAGCCGTCCTTCACAGTGCAGTTATCACCCTTTGTGATGTAGGCACCATCCACCCTGCCCACAACCCGGTGGACGATAAGCCGCCCCTTCTTTGGATCGAAGAAGGCAATCACATCTCCGATACAAGGCAGAGACTCCAGCCGCGAGAGCGTCAGGATATCCCCATCCTTTATGAATGGGGACATGCTGTAACCCTTTGCACAAAATCTGAACTGGGCACCTCGCCCCAGGACGGCTTCGAGAAGTTCTACCAAAGATCTTCTGGAAAGTGACAGACTTTCTCCTTTTCTGCTGTAGATGGCGGGTTCAACCTTCTGAGGCCTCGACGAGGATATTCCTCTTGAAGAGCTCTCCAACAAATCCGATCACATCCCTATCGATCTCCCCTGCAGGAGACTCAAACTCCTCAGAAAGAGACTCAAGGACGTCCTTGAGTCTACTCTTGCCGTCCAGCTTGGCCAGGATGGCCCTTCCAGTCTCGTTCAGCGTGAAGATCTCGTCTTCCATATTGCCAACGCCCGCTACCAGGGGGACAATTATAACCTCACCCTCGATCTCGCGTACGACAACGTCCTCAGACGGAGCGTAGATCGAATCCATCTTCACCTCTGTGTTCATATAAAGCCACCTCCAAAATGTTATTTATTGATGATATCAATTTGATGATATCATTTTCGTTCTCAACTGACTCGACACATAAGTAATGTTGACCATCATTCTTGAAGCTTTGGATCATCTTTCAGCATTTTTTCAATCCGTTCTCTCCAGTTCTCTACTTCCCAGGCCCTCTCTCCATCATCCAGTATACCAAGGTATCTTGCCTTGACGTGAGCTACTTCACAAAGGTACTCCACAGGTGTGTCCAAAGTTCCATGTTCAGTCCATGATTTGGCAGGGCACTGCTCGCAGAGACCTTTCAAGAAGCAACGTGCACATCTGGCAAGGTATTCGCTGTTACTTGCCTTCATCATCCTGTACCTGGGGAAGAAATTCCTCATGGCATCGCCAAGAGATCCACTCTTCAGATCGTAAGAGGCATCCGGGTGCTTGAGCAAGAGGCACGGTTGGAGATATCCATAAGCGTCCAGGCAGCAGCTGTCAAGACCGGCACTGCATGAAAAGAGCCCTTCTCCAGGAGGAGACATAAATTTAGAGCAGAACTCTTTTGTTCCTCTGAGATAATCCTCTTTTCTCCTGGTCAGCGCCCTCACCCCTTCTTCTGGGGAAGGCCTGAGCCTTTTTATCAGGCGGTTCTTTTCAGGATCCCTCCTGCATCTGAGGTCCAGGAAGATAGAGTGGGTAGGGGGCTTATCCATCCAGGGTATTGTGGACGCCCAGGCTTCGAACTCCTCCATATCTCCTATGTTCGGCGGAAGAAGGGCTCCCTTCACGACGAAGGGAACATCATTCTCCAGAAGGAGACCCATACCCCGGAAAGCCGCCTCAAAAGACCCGGATTTCCTGGTCACGGCCTCGTATGATCCTCTTTTCATCCCATATACAGTGACCTCCACCTCCTTCATTGGCGGAACGTGGCTGAAAAGCTCGGCGATATGGGGTGTGATCAGTGTAGCATTGGTGAAGAGGAGGACCCTCATGCCAAGACGTCTGGCATATAGGTAAAGCTCCTCAAAGTCATCTCTCAAGAGGGGTTCGCCTCCAGTGAACCTAATAGTGAGGCAGCCCAGAGATGCAGCCTCTTTCAGGACCGCCTTTATCTCCTCACAGGAAAGCTCCATCTCCTCGGCCTCAACATCTGAGGCCGGTATGTTTATGAGACAGTGAATGCAGTTGTTGTTGCAGCGCTCAGTCAGTTCCACATCAAGCAGCCTCAGAAGAGGCTTGCTGTGCTTCCATACCTCAGCATCATCCCAGTTCTGTCTCGTTATGTAACTGTCCTTGGTCATGATCTACAATACAACCTTCAGATATCTTTTAACAGATCCACCACGCCACCGCTCTCATCGAACTGGAGACGATAGCAGGGCACCTCGCGAACGATCTTTTCCACGAGAGAGAGGGACTTCTCCCACCAATCTGCCGTTGTCAATGGCTTTATCAGACAACCGAGTAGCCTTCCGGCCACCTCACGCGAGTTTTCGATCTTAATGAGACGATTCACCTCTGCCTTTTCCAGAAACAAGATAGACTTCAGAGGGGCCGACGCTGCAGATACCACTGGCACTTCACCATGTGACCAGGTTCCGTATACTCTGAAGCCTTCAGGTAATCTCTTCAGGATATTCCGGTCGTCGCAGAGTATCTCTGCCATGCCCGTAAGCATCTTGACAATCGTAGACTTGCCCGCTTCCGAATGGCCGACGAACAGGAGACCTTTACCGTCCAGTATGACACCGCTTGAGTGCAGAATGCAACCTTCCCTGTCGGACAAGAGACGAGCGAGGAAGATCTGGTCTGTAATGATGTTTGCAAGCGACTCCAGACCACCTCTAAGAAATCTTTCCTGGCCGTCGTGGTATACCCTGGCGCGGGTATGTTCGCGATTGAAGACCGCCACTCTATCGATGTGATGTGTCCTGTGCACACTGCCCTCGTATATCCAGGAATTGCCTTTCCTATGGATGATCCAGGGCAGATTGTGATAAACTTCCTCACCCAAATCCCGATCCTCCAGATCAGGGAGTGAGAAGTGATGGCGTATGAAGATGGTGTCTTCTCCAGGCCCTTCAATCTCAAAGGCCTTGAACTTTGGGTGGAAGGTGGATTCTGTGAAGGGAAGATCGGAATCGACCTGAATTGTAATTCCCCCGATTTGGTAGTATCGCCTGTGATTCTTTCTCCAGTCAGCCTTGAACTTACGGGACTCCCTGGCCACACTGCAAAGATAATCCACCTTGGCCGAGAACCTCCGATGCTCAAGGTACCCGTAGACTGGGCACCACCTGCAATTATCTCTGAGATCACACGAGCCGCAGTTTTCCAGATACTCCTGCCCACCCCGAACTTTGTCCACAATAGATGGTATGAACTCCTCCCAGCACTCTTCGAAGCACCCCTTTCTTAGATCATAGCGGAGTGCTGGATCTTTGATAAAATCGCAGAACGTCATCCCTCCATAAGGGTCGATGTGGAACCCTCGCCGTTTTGATATGCAAGAGGCGAAAAGCCTGTCGTCGTCAACAAGATGATTGTACCAATCCTCTCCCTCAATCCCCTCATCATAAGTGATATCTGGCCCATCAAGCTCGATCACCTCGCTGGGGTCAAGCCTCATATTGCGTATCTCCTCGTTCCTATCTTGGTCGCCACTCGCCGAGAGATAGAGCCAGGCAGCTCCAACTCGCCAGCTGGGACTGAGCGACCTTGCCAGACATACCATCTCATCGAGCTGATGATAGTTATCCCTCATGGGAACTAGCTGGACAGTGAAATCGGCACCCTCCTCCATGAGTGTGGAAAAACCTTTTACAACGGCATCGAAGGAGCCCTTGTTCCTGGTGATGTGATCATGTACCTCGGCCGTGGCACCGTACAGCGCAACTAGATTGGTACCCTTGCGCCTCATGAGCTGTGCAATTTCGGGAGTGATTAGCGTACCGTTGGTATTCAGGGTGTAGGAGAAGGATCGACGGGTTATATAATCGAATATCTCAGCAAAGTCGGGCCTTGTCATCGGCTCTCCACCTGAGATGCTCCAGCTACGGCAACCCAACTTCCTTGCCTCGTCAAAGATTGCCATTATCTCCTCCGCCGAAAGCTCATTTTGTAACTCTTGAGATCCTGGTGGGGTCCTCAGCCAACAATGGCGGCAGTTGTTGTTGCAGCGGTAGGTGAGATCAAGGCTACCTTCGAGAGGTAATCGAGGAACTACACCCATAGCTTCATTTTTCAGATATTTTTGCATAGATCTCCACCCATAGGTTCACTAAATCAATTTATAATGGCTATTTGACGGTATTAGTTGGAAGGGCTCAACACATTGTACACCATTTTCGGTTGGCCTTTTCCCATTTCAACCAGTTTATCTCGTCATTCAGCCGTTGGCTCTCCTCACGAAGCTCTTGGCTGGCTTGGAACAACTCCTCTATAGTGTTGAGAAGTTCTGTTGTTAGATCTCTAACTTGATCCTTGTTATCGAGATCGAGTTCACTCAAATCGAGCGTGAGTACGTCTTTGTGCATAGGATCAGACACAAAGACACAAACAAGATTATTCAGACATCCACATTTATAATTTTCGGTGGTTTTGGCCTGTGTATAGTCCCAAATGTTTTGATTTTATCTGGCATTCAGCATTAAACACTTCAAAACCCAACAATTTTCCTGTTGTACATAATGTATAGCTTTATGTGCTCAGAGTTCAGTAGCTAACACTTTGTAATGCGGCATCACACCTAACGGTTTGGTTATGTGCACCAGCTGCCGAGAAAACTTTTTTATATTATGTGTGCAATCCTCATTTGGGAGGTACTTGCATGAATACTCCATGCGATGGTATGCAAATGAGGGGATATGACTATCTCGATGAAGTCATATTGAAACTATTCATTGAAATAAATTTGAATTTATCAAAGCCGCTGAGAAAGATGCTTTCCACATTAATCGTCTGCCTGTTAGAGGGCAACAAGGCGCATATCGCGAGGCTTGGCGAATGCCTGGCAGTCGATAGCGATGCAAGCGTTATGGCAAATATGCAACGTGTCCGTCGATTTTTGTCTAATGAAAGGATATCGCCAACGGTGGTCGTTGTACCACTGATTCGCCTAATGCGTCCGCTATTGGCGGAACTTCCTGAAATTGTGCTGACGATGGATCGTACTGACTGGGAAAAACGTTGTAAGTACATCAACATCCTTACCGTGGCTGTCAGTTATAAGGGACGTGCCATCCCGTTATTCTGGATCGTTCTTGATAGGAAAGGAAATAGTTCATTTGAACACTGGAAACAGGTATTAACTCCAGTTATTGAAGGATTACAACAAATGGAGTGGTTATCTGGCAAATCTATT
>JAUWQF010000139.1 GCA_030611205.1 Methanothrix sp. | reverse complement strand
GTGGCTATGAGTTCTACTCGACATACTTTATGTACAACAAGAAAATGTTCGCTTACGCTCACATTTACTTGTGCACATAAAGTTATAGTTTATGTGCAATTAAAAATATAAAGGATAAAAGCTCATATAGGTTCTAAAAAGCCAGGTCGTGATCGAGGGACGAAAATGGACGATGAGTTTTCCACTAACGCAAGCAAAACCGCTGAAAAGCCCACCACCTATGATCTATTCATCTTAGTGCTAGCGATATTTACCCTTATTGGCCTGGTTTTGGTGGCGCTGGTGCCTCTAGGTCCAGTAACAAAGCAACATATCCATACTCTCAGCAACATCATAGCTCTCGTTTTTATGTTTGATTTCTTCAGAAATCTCTATATTGCTCCGAGCAAGATTGGGTATCTGAAATGGGGGTGGCTTGATTTCTTAGGTGGCATTCCGCTTAATAATTTTGCCATTTTCCGCCTTGCACGAGTGTATCGAGTGTTACGTATCCTTCGTAAAACCGAATCTAAGGTTCTACTAGCTCGTTTCAAGAACAATCTTGCCGAAGACACACTTTTTTTCGTATTGTTACTGGCCACTTTGGCGATCTCGATCGGGAGCTTTTTTGTTTTGATCTTTGAACGTGGCACACCCGGCAGTAATATCGAGACACCACAAGACGCTATCTGGTGGGCGATCGTCACAGTTTCAACCGTGGGCTATGGAGATTATTATCCTGTCACTACTAACGGAAAGATCTTGGCAACCGTCCTGATACTGATTGGCATTAGCGTCTTTGGCGTTCTGGGCGGCTTTCTGGCACATGAGTTTATTTCTATCTCGAATAAAAAAGATCAAGAAGATGAAGATGAAGAAGCGGAACCCACGATAGCCAATCTGCAAAAGGATATCGCCGATATCAAAGTTGATATCGAGACCATCAAACAATGGTTTGAGAAACGCGATTAGGTTTAGGTACACCAGGATAGCTCACAAAAAGATTTTCGATGTCACCGTCCCCCTCGGCCCACAAGGTTGGCCGCCATCGTAGCTGCACAGCCACATACGTTACCAGAAAAGATCCCAGCCCAGTCTCTCATTCCCTCGCACCCCTACACCATCATCTTCCCGTGATGGTTGATCTCCCCCTTGTAGATCCTGGTGGAGCTGATGCGCACCTCATCTTCGGCCAGCTCGTACTCGATGTGCACGACCCGAATGGGGCGAAGCCCGTTCTCTATCCTGATCTCGTTGATCTTGCAGGCCACCGGATAGGTCTCTGGTGAGACTACTATGACGTCGTAATCGGCCTCGATGGCAGACCCGTAGACGTTGTGGAGCGTCTCCACCCGGAAATTGTCTACACCCAGCTTCTCCACCAGGACCCTTCTCAGGTTTCTGAGCCTGGTATCGAAGTCCCTGACCGGTCTGGTCCTCTGACTTGTGGCCATCTCATCAGAAGTCAGAGCGACGACCACCGTGCCGTCCTCCCCGGCGACCTCAAAGGCCTTCTTCAAGAGCACAATATGGCCGTCGTGAACGGGATCGAAGGTGCCTCCAACTGCAACTCTGACCATACTATAACCAGTGACGGAAGGTGCGATATAAGTAAGTAGCGGCCTTCTCAGCATCTCTCTTCTAGGATATTCTTGATTATTTGTCGGGAGCTGCAAAGGTTACAAGGGTCCTGGTCCACCATCCGGACCACCTGAACATCGACGCCTCGACTCGCCAGCTCCTCTCTCAGCAAGACCGTGTCGAAGTGCTGGTCATACCCCAAGGTGATTATATCCGGCCTCAGCTCCTTGATGAGCTTGAACCTGTCGGTCTCGTGACCTAGGACGCCCCGGTCGACCACCTTCAGCGCCGAGACCATGAGCAACCTCTGTTCTTCGGGCACGATGGGCTTGGGCTTGTGCGTTACGTTGACATCCCTGGCCACTATCACCACCAGCTCGTCACCCAAGGCCTTGGACTGTTCCAGATAAAACAGGTGGCCGGGATGGAGCAGGTCGAAGGTTCCCGTGGCCACCACCCTAATCAGAGCCACTCATCCTCATAATCATCGAGTTCCACGTCTAAGAGCGGCAAACGCCTGGGGGTACCGGTCCGGTCGTAGCAGGCCCAGCTATCCTTGTCGAAGGGCAGACCGACGATGATATGACAATCCCCCGTTTTGGAGAAGAATATCCTATCCGCGGTCGAAGGCCGGATATTCGGAGATGGATGGCTGTGAACCGAACCCACGATGCTCATGTTGGGGAGCATGTACATCCTGATCAGGGCGCTCTTGCTCGAAGACTCCGTTCCAGGCAGCATGAGCACCTCGGTGATAATCCCGTCCTCGGCCCTGAGCAATCCTGCGAACTCCCGCGGCATGGTGGACCTGCAGACCTCGATAATAAAGTGCATGGTATCTCTGGCGATGCCTTCCACGTGTCTCTGCTGTCTCATCTCAAACATCCCCTTATCCTGAAGTCGCAAATGCACCTTCTTCTTCTTCTTCTTCTTCTGCGGGCCTTAAGTGGACGCAGTCCCCGGCCAGGACCCTGACGATCTCGCCATCATCTCTCCTGATCCTGAGCGCACCGTACCGGTCCAGCTCCACCGCAATCCCCTCAAACTCGTTCCTCCGCGAGACTATCCTCACCCGCCGCCCCAATGTGGACGAGCGGGCCGACCACTCGGCATGCGCCTTGGGGAAGGACGAGTTAACCTCTATGTAAGCCTTTTCGATATTCCATAAAAGTTTCTGCACCAGCTCTGTTCTGGATACCTCCCCACCCAGCTCCCGGGATATGGAAGTTATCCCCCCCTCGACGTCGAGCCGGTCCGGATCCATGTTAGCGTTTATCCCGATGCCCACCACGACATAATCCAGCCGGTCAATCTCGGCACCCATCTCGGTCAAGATCCCACAAACCTTCTTATCTCTCACGGTCAGATCGTTAGGCCACTTGATGCCCGCCTCAAGCCCGTAGAGATGAGATAGTGTCCTGGCCACGGCCAGTCCAACGGCGATGTTGATCCTGGACGCTAGGGCGGGCGGGATATCCGGCTTCAGGATCACGCTCATCCAGACTCCGCCAGGGGGAGACTGCCATCTCCGCCCCATCCGGCCTCGGCCCTCGGTCTGGACCTCGGCCAGGATCACGGTCCCCTCCTCAGCCTCTCTGGCCATCTTTCTGGCAACGTCGTTCGTCGAACCGACCACGGGACGGTAATGAATAACCTTGCCCACGAACTCGGTTCCCAAGCCGCCACAGATCACCTCGGGGCGGAGGCTGTCCGGCTGGACGACCAGCCTGTAACCCTTCCCCGGAGAGGCCTCTATCTCGTATCCGCTGGCGCGCAGTGACCTGATCTGCTTCCATACGGCAGCTCTGGTAACCCCCAGATCGGCAGCTATCTCCTCTCCCGAGGCCCAGGATCCTCGCCCCTGGAGCAGGCTGCTGAGAACCCCATCACGGCTCAAGGATCCCTCTACTCCTCGGCAGATGTGTTCTCGTGGGCCATATAGGATTCTACGGCCGCGGATATGGCGGCGATCTTGCGGGTGTCTGCTCCCAGCGCCGAGGCCAGAGATAGTCCCTTCTCGTATTCGGTTTCGGTTACCTTCTTCACATCATCCATTATGTTCTCTTCTTTGATGAAGTGGGTGTTGATGTCGCCCCGCCTGAACCTCTCGTTCCTCAGAACGGCGATATGGAAGTTTATGTTGGTCTTGACCCCGGTGATGATGTACTCGTATAGGGCGCGTTCCATGCGGGCGATGGCCTCCTTCCTGTTTCTGCCCTGTGCCACCACCTTGGATATCAGCGAGTCGTAGTAGGGCGGTATCACGAACCCGGCGTAGACCCCGCTGTCAACCCTGATCCCCGGGCCGCCCGGACTCCGGTACCTCTTGATCCGGCCCGGCGACGGCGTAAAGTCGTTCAGGGGATCCTCGGCATTGATCCTGCACTCTATGGCCCACCCCCGCATCTCGATCTCCTCCTGAGAGTAAGCCAGATCCTCGTTTGCCGCTATCTTGATCTGTTCCTTGACCAGGTCGACACCGGTGACCATCTCGGTAATGGGATGTTCTACCTGGAGCCTGGTGTTCATCTCCATGAAGTAGTAATCCCCACGGGAGTACATGAACTCCACAGTTCCGGCGCTCCTGTAGTCAATAGCTCTGGCTGCGCGAACCGCTATAGACCCCATCTCCTCTCTCAGCTCGGGGGTCATGATGGGAGAAGGCGACTCTTCGATCAGCTTCTGATGACGCCTCTGGATGGAGCACTCTCTGTCCGATACGTAGATGGTCTTGCCCTTGACATCGGCCAGGATCTGGAACTCGAGGTGCCTGGGCTCGGCCAGGTACTTCTCCACGTATATCGTATCATCACCGAAGGCAGAACGGGCGATGGACTGGGCCGACTCCAGGGAAGGCACCATCTCCTCTTCTTTCCAGACGATCTTCATGCCGATCCCGCCGCCCCCTGCGGCCGGCTTCAGCATCACCGGGTAGCCGAGCTCTGCAGCCAGGTTCTCGGCCTCGCCTGGATCCGAGAGCCCTTGCTCGGTCCCGGGAATGATGGGAACTCCTGCAGCCTTCATGATCTGTCTTGCGGTGATCTTGCTGCCCATGTTATCTATGGCCTGGCTGGAGGGACCTATGAAGACGATGCCATCTTCCTCACAAGCCCGGGCGAAGAGCGGGTTCTCCGCGAGGAACCCGTACCCGGGATGGATCGCCTCGGCCTCGGTCTCCTCGGCGGCCTCCATGATCTTGTCGATCCTGAGATAGCTCTGGGATGCTGGCGGGGGTCCAACGTACACAGCCTCGTCTGCATACTTGGCGAACAAGGCGTTCTTGTCCGCCTCGGAATAGACCGCCACCGTGGAGATGCCCAGCTCCCGGCACGCCCTCATTATCCGTATGGCGATCTCTCCGCGGTTGGCGATCAGAATCTTGTTGAACATCATCACCACCAACTCACGGCGAGGCTAAAAACCTTTGTAGATCGGTGGGGCCAAGGAATTTATAACCTCAGAGCCCGACCTGGTAGTCATGAAGCCGAGAGTTATGTCGCGAGAGGAATGCAAAGAGCTCCTCTCCGCGGCCAGGTTCGGTAGGCTCGGCCTGTCGGCAGATGACGTGCCATACGTGGTCCCCATATCGTACGTATACGCCGAGGAGAAGATATACCTCCACTCAGGACGACATGGGAATAAGGTGGAGATGGAGAAGGTGAACCCCAGG
>JAUWQF010000059.1 GCA_030611205.1 Methanothrix sp. | reverse complement strand
TTCTGAGGTTAGAATTAGAGAGACTGAAAACGAAAAAGAGTTGGTTCGAAAGCAAGAGATCGATTATAAGAGATTCCATACAATCATATATAAAGTATCCACGTTATTTGTTGCCTACAGACTCAACTGCGTAAGTCCTATCTACAGATGAGATGGGATCACGATAAGAAAGCTCCAGCCTTGGTCTCTGGCAGACTGGCTGAACCCTTCCATGGTATCACTCGTAAAGTGGCCGTTGATGCTGCTATGGAATTCCTCGAGGAACACAACACTCTTTTCCGCATGGATAATCCCAAACGTGATCTCACCTTGGTCAGCAGAGTAGCGGACCTCAAAGGGAATACCACTGTGGCAATGCAGCAGACGTACAAGGGGATTCCTGTCCAAGGAGGAACGGTCCGGGTGCAATTTGCCTCTGATAAGACCGTCAATCGTGTGACCAATAAATGTCAGCCCGATATCGATATCGACACAGAACCAAAGATCGATGCAGAAGATGCGATCCAGTTAGCTTTAAATGATATGGGTGTTGGGAATCCAGAAGAAGGGTATACACCAACGCTTAGCGTCTTCGAACGAGAGGGAAGATGGCATCTGGTCTGGAATGTTCGTATTGATAATATCGAAGATGGAAAATTATTCCACTACTTTGTCGGTGCAGATGATGGCACGATTGTTTTTAAATACAACGATTTTCAGAATTTTCCGGCTACAACTGGCCAAGGGATAGGTTATTACTCCGGTTCGGGAAATATCCCCACCTTTCAGGAGAGCGGCGTATACAAGTTGAGAGACACCACTCGCGTAGCGCATGGCGGTCCCGAAATAAAAATCTGTGATCTCAACGCTACCTACAATTCGGCTATAGATTCAAACATAAGTGAGGATCCCAACAACAACTGGAACAATGTGACGACAACACCTCGAAAAGACAATCAATCTCCCGAGGTCGACGTCTTGCGGTATATCGGCGAAGTTGTTGATTATTATAAAAACGTACATAACTGGAACAGCCTGAACAATGCTGGAATGACCGTCTATGCAGGTGTCCATTTAGGTGATAACTATAATAATGCCTATTACTACGGGGGATCTCAGAAAAAGTTCTATTTTGGAGATGGAGACAATAACCGTTTCGATTATATCACGCCCAAAGATGTGGTCGCCCACGAATTTACACATGCCGTTACGGCTCACACATCTCGTTTGGCGTATTATGATCAGGCAGGCGGTTTGAATGAAGCTTTCTCTGACATCTTTGCGGCTTTTGTGGATAGGGATGACACAGATATCGGTGAAGAGTGTACTACACCCAGTTTCCCTGGTGACTGTCTGCGACGAATGAGCAACCCTTCCGATCCGGGGGCTCTTGCGCGAATCCCGAATCACGTGCTTGCATCTCTCGATACTATGGGTATCGGCTATGAGGACACGGTGTACGATCGAAATGGAGATGCCATAAAAGGTGATCCACATGTTAACTGTGGGCCGATGATCTATGCAGCATACTTTATGTTCTTTGGTGGCACTCATCCCAACAGCAACGTTTCTGTGAGGTCAATTGGATATGAAAAAACCGAGAAGATAATGTTTCATGTCCAGTCCATGGGATTGAACAACAACCCCAACGCCACATTCCTCGAATGTCGTGAAGCGGCTCTGAACGCTGTGGAATTATTATACAAGACGGATCATAACTATCTCAGAATCATGGATTCTGTGAAAAATGCCTTCACGGCGGTTGGCATTGGAGCAGATATATATATTAGAGATAGTTTGAGCGATGTGGGAACTGTTCCCTCCATAGGAACATTGTACCGGAGCCCTGACATCATTACCCGTGCACAACCTGTGGCAAACCCTGATGTCGATTTGGGTGACATGAGCAAAGACAACTTATCCGATGAGGTCGAAACAGGACATGATAATTACGTCTATGTCCGCCTGCAAAATCGCGGTTCTATACCAGGCGATATTTCTCTGAACCTATATTGGTCTTCTCCCAGCACCTTTTCTACACCTTCCAGCTGGAATCCTATAGGCAGCGCTCAGATATACAACGTGCAGCCCGGTCTGGTAAGAATCGCAGAGATTACTTGGCGTAAAGAAGACCTTCCTCCAGCTGGACACATCTGTATCGTTGCAGAACTTGATGATACTACTGATCCAGCGCCAGACAAAACGCTGATAACGACAGGAGAGATGTACACCAAGTTCATCGCGGAGAGCAACAATTTCGCATGGAAGAACGTCCAAGTAGTCTTTGTGCTGCCAGCGGGTTTAACGGACATGGAGTTTCTGATTCGAGGGGGCTCCGAGGATGAAGATGCTGAAATCAGATTCGGCATCCAGGATATTCCCAACGACTCAGAGGTTTACGTGAGGATTCTACGTCGGCTATGCGAGGGTGCGGAGCTGATAGGCATGGAGTTTGAGAGAGCAAATACCCGCTATGCTTACTACAAACTTCGTCCAGGAACTGTCTGTAGCATCGGGAATATTCCCTTCCACAATCAGGATGAGTCCGAGATGCATCTATACGTTAAGATGCCGGAAACGGCTTCTGGTTCATATGAGATAGTCGTCGCCCAATTCGTAAATGGCCGAACTACAGGCAGAATCACTCAAGTGCTTAATGTGCTTACTGGCGAAGCATTCGACTACATCGGCAACAGAAATACAAAGGAAGTTCATCAGAAGGGCTGCGGGTGGGTGCGTAAAATGTCGAAATCTAACATGGTGGGCTTCCATACGTTAGAACATGCGCACATGCTCGGATATGACAACTGTGCATACTGCTTGGAGGGTTCCAAAAGATAGAGAACCTCTAATGAAGAGCCTACGACGTCTTATGAAATCATCAGCGTCATATCTAGTTGAACTCAGGATGGTTGGCCAACTCGTAACAGTCAAGGCTGAATTCCGGTAAGACGCTGATGCACCCATAATTTTACAGTAGGTTTTATAGCATCATCAGGATATATTTCAGTTTTCCACCACTTTTTCTCCTGAGAGCCCTGGACGCGGTATTCTGGCATTTCGTCGACGGCCACAAGCACAATTCCCTCAAGCCGGTTCTCATAGGAGTTAAAGACTTAAGTCAATAAACCAACCCATCGCCAGCCGCGGAGGATTCAATCGATGATGTTCGAAGTTAGCGCCTTTGACATAGAGATAGGACAGTACAAGGTGATGCTCAACCTGGCCGATGCCAGGGAGCTGGGGATGAACGCCGGTGACCGGGTACGGGTGCGGGCCAAGGGGGTTTCCCTCACGGCCATACTGGATATCACCACCCAGATGGTTAAACCCGGCCAGATAGGGATATTCACCGAGGCCCACCAGAGGATAGGCGAGGTAAAAGAGGTCGATATAACTTCCGCACCAAAACCGGCGTCGGTCGGCTACATAAAACGGATCATGGACAGAGACAAGCTCACCGAGGACCAGATCAGGACCATAGTCCAGGATATCGTCGATAACAACCTCAGCGACGTCGAGATCTCCGCCTACCTCACCACCCTCTACATGCAAGACTTCGACTCCCAGGAGACCGAGTGGCTGACCCGGGCCATGATCGATACCGGCGAACGGATTCATTTCGACACTCATCCTGTGGTGGACAAGCACAGCATAGGTGGTGTGCCCGGAAACAAGGTCTCCCTCCTGGTGGTGCCCATCGTTGCCGCGTCGGGCCTCCTCATACCCAAGACCAGCTCCAGGGCGATCACCGGTGCAGGAGGAACCTCAGACCTGATGGAGATCCTGGCCCCGGTAGAGTTCAGCGGCGACGAGATCAGGGAGATAACCGAGAACGTAGGCGGCATCTTGGCCTGGGGTGGAGCCACCAACATAGCCCCCGCCGACGACAAGCTGATCAAGGCAGAGTATGCCCTGACGATAGACCCCTACAGCCAGATGCTGGCCTCCATCATGTCCAAGAAGGGCGCCGTAGGCGCGGACGCCGTGGTGATGGACATGCCCGTGGGCCCGGGCACCAAGCTGGCCACGCCCGCAGACGGCAGGGCCATGGCCAAGGACCTGGTCGACCTGGGAGACCGCCTGGGGATCAGGGTGGAGTGCGCCATGACCTTCGGAGGATCGCCCGTGGGCAGGACGGTAGGGCCGGCGCTGGAGGTGAAAGAGGCTCTGACCATGCTGGAGGGCGGCGGCGGGCCCAACAGCCTGAGAGAGAAGAGCCTGGCCCTGGCAGGGATCCTCCTGGAGATTGGCTGCATGGCGGGCATGGGATGCGTGGCTGGCCGGGGCGAGGGCAAGATAGCGGCGGAGAAGATCCTGGACAGCGGGGACGCTCACCAGAAGATGATGGAGATCATCGAGGCCCAGGGAGGAGATCCCATGGTGAAGAGCAGCGATATCGAGGTGGGTGAGTGTACCGGAGACGTCCTCGCACCCATCGGCGGCTACGTGATATCTTTCTATAACAAGCGGATAGTGGAGATCGCCAGGAGCGCTGGTGCTCCCGCGGACAAGAAGGCGGGCGTCCTCATCCACAAGAAGGCGGGTGAGGTGGCGAAGAAAGGCGAACCACTCCTCACCATCTACTCCAGCAGGGAGCGAGAGCTGCAGAGGGCGGTGAACGATGCTCTGAGAGATATGCCCATCGTGGTCGAAGGCATGCTCCTGGAGAGGTACCCCCGGTACGAGGAGATCTAGGAGAACGTTTAATAGGCCAGGTTGGGGATTGAGATCCATGAAGGTTGCGGTTATCTATCACGAGGACTTCGGCACGGATGGTCACAGCGTCCTGAAGCTGAGGATCAAACCCTCCTTTGACGCCCTTATGAAATCCGGTCTTGTCGACGGAAAGGACGTCCAGGTCCTCAGGCCAAAGCCGGTGCTACTGGGGCTTGTAGAGGATGTTCATACCAAAGAACATATCGAAAACATACGTCACGAGCCCTACAACATGATCTACTACAACGTGGCCCTGCTCTCGGCAGGGAGCGTCGTCATGGCTGCCGAGATGGTGGCCGAAGGCGAGGCCGATAACGCCTTCGCCTACACCGGGACGGCGGGTCATCATGCCAGTCCCGGAAGTTGCTGGGGCTTCTGCTACTTCAACGACGTGGCCATGGCCATCGTCCGGCTGAGAGAGATGGGGCTGGAGAGGTTCCTGATCGTGGACGTCGACCCCCACTTCGGCGACGGTACCAGGAATATCTTCGGCGACGACCCGGACGTTTTCCACATAAACTTCAACCATCAGTCCCGTTCAAACTACGACACCACGAATAACAACTACGACGTGGGCATCGGGTTCAACGCCGAGAACGACCAGTTCCTAAACGAGCTGGTAAGCGTGATGGAGCTGGCCAAGGACTTCGACTTTCAGCTATGCTTCGTGATATTCGGCCACGACTCTCACCGGGACGACTACGGTGGGTTCGATCTCACCCTCAGCGCCTACCCCAAGATGACGAATATCATCAAAGACGCCGTGGGCGACCGGGGCATAGTCTTCGTCCTCAGCGGCGGGTCGAACGGCAAGGTTGCTTCTGTGGCCATACCTGGCGTGATAGCCGTCCTGGCGGGGGGGTGGCCGGTTTGAAGATGGCCTCCAACTGTTACAGCTGCATAATGGACAGGGCCAAGTTCGAGTGCGACATGCTCTTCGAGAGAGACGAAGAAAAGTTAGAAGTCATGGAAGAGCTCGTGGACTTCATGGCCGCTCACAAAGGCGACGTCTCTTCGGTGGTGGGCACGGAACGAGAGAACATCATGAAGCGACGGAGCGGCAACCTCGATCCCTACCGTGATCTGAAGGAGGAGAGCAACCGGGCCGCCAGAGATCTTCTCCCCCTGGCTGTGGAGTTCTACGACAGTTCCAGAGACGGGTTGGAAGCTCTGATCAGGATCGCCGCGGCTGCGAACTCGATGGAGTACGGGGTGAAGGGTCACGACTTCGATGCAAACACCTTCCACGAGGTCTTTCAGGACACCCTCGAGGAGAAGCTGGGCGGCGACCTGGAGAAGGCGAGAGGCTATTTGGACCGGTTCGAGAAGATCCTCTACCTCACCGACAACGCCGGGGAGATCGTCTTCGACCTATTCGTCATCGAGAAGCTGGAGGATATGGGCAAGTGGGTGGTGATCGCGCCCAAGACCGAACCGATCCTCAACGACGTGACCGCCGAGGAGCTGGGGCGTATGACCGACAGGCCCCTGGAGCCATCGGGTCCCGTGGTGGGCCTATCTCTGGAGGACGCCCGTCCCGAGCTTCTGGACCTGCTGTGGGACGAAGACTGGCTGGTCCTGGCCAAGGGGATGGGCAACTTCGAGACCATCACCGAGTTCGACGATCAATTGAAGGGCCGGCTGATCTACGTGATGCGTGCCAAGTGCGAGCCCGTAGCCCGAAGGGCCGGTGTGCCTCAGGGGTCCCTGATAGTGATACCGGTATAATAATTTATTGTTATTCATTATATATCTATTTATTATTACATCCAGGTCCAGATCTACAGAAAGCCCTATACCCCTTCAGAGCAAAGGTACGCGTAACATGTACCTGATCGGCGCCGACCTGGGCACCACCTGTGCCAAAGCAGGAGCCTTCGACGAAGAGGGACAGCTCCTATCACTCGCCGTCCAGAAGTACCCTCACCCGAGCAAGATCGAAGAGGCCGAGCCCCAAGAGTGGTGGGGCGCGATCGCAGAAAGCCTCCGCCGGGTCGCCCGGGACAGGGGAAAACCGGCGGGCATATCCATAGGCAGCCAGGGTCCCAGCGTGGTGGCTCTGGACGACGCGGGCAGGCCCACGGGCCCCGCCATCCTCTGGATGGATCTGAGGGCAGAAGAGGAGGCCGAGATCCTCTCGAAGAGGCTGGGCAGGACGATCAGCCCGGCCTGGTTCGTGCCCAAGGTGATGTGGCTGAAGGAACACCGGCCCGGGATGTACAGGAGAAGCAGGTTCTTCATCCAGGCCATGGACTACGCGGTCTTCAGGCTTACTGGCCTGATATCCACGGGGGTGGCCTCGCCGGAGATCGTCCCCTGGTCCGAGGACGAGATCGCCGGAGGCGGACTGGACGGATCACGTTTCCCAGATCACATGATCATGGGCGAACCCATCGGCGAGGTGACCGCGAAGGCTGCCCAGGAGATTGGAATTCACGAAGGCGCGCCGGTCTACGTGGGCGCACCCGACTTCGTCGAATCGATACTGGGGACCGCCTCGACCGAAAAGGGCATGGTATGCGACCGGGCCGGGACCTCTGAGGGGGTCGACCTCTGCTGGGACCAAAAGATAAAAGACCACCGGCTCTACTGCCGTCCCCATCCCGCCGCCCCGGGGATGTGGCACCTGGGAGGTACCATCGCCTCTACGGGAAAGAGCCTGGAATGGATCGGCAGGATCCTCGGCAGGACCTCGTTCGAGGATCTTCTGGAGATGGCCGAGGGGGCACCACCAGGATCCGAAGATCTCCTTTTCCTTCCCCACCTGATGGGCGAACGAAACGCCCTGTGGAAGGGAGCCAGAGGCGGGTTCTTCGGACTCACCCATCGTCACAGAGGGGACGACCTGGTGAGAGCGGTCGTCGAAGGATGTGCCTACTCGATCCGGCACCTCCTCTCGGTCATGGTCGAAGGAGGCGCCCGACCCACGGAGGTAAGGGTCACCGGCAGCCAGGCCAAGAGCGACCTCTGGAACCAGGTAAAAGCCGACGTCACCGGTCTGGTGGTGGTGGCACCCCAGATCACCGAAGGCGAGGTGCTGGGGGCGGCAGTCATCGCCGCTTTTGGTGCGGGCCTCTACCCCGACCTCCAGACCGCCTGCCGGAAGATGGTCAGACAAGGCGCGAGGTTCCATCCACGGGAGGATACAAAAGAAACCTACGATAGGCTCTGCAGCCTCCACGGGAAACTCTATCCGGCTCTGGAGGAGACTTACCGCGAGCTGGGCGAAACCTTCAACTGAGAAGAACTGCGATTCATATTTATAATATTTTGGGAGGGATGAAACATGAGGCATAAGCTGATATTATTGTCTCTGTTGGCGCTGGTCTGCCTGGGGAACGCCGGCGCCGGCGGACCGATCGCTCTGCCCGCTTCTGGGGACGTCTACGTGGACTTCGGGAACGGGCAGGTCTATGACACCAACGTACTGAGGTGCGAGACCGGCCCGACAGCCGATAGCCAGCCCGTGGTGCCCTTGATAAAGTTCAACGTATCGGGACTCGACCTCGCCGAGGACGATATCGGGATACTGGTCCTGAAAGCCAGCAAGATCACAAAGGCCGGAGAAGAAACCGGCGCGATACTCCCGGCAACCTCCGAGGCTCCCGCCACCGGAGAAGCACCGATCAGGGAAGGGGCAACGATCCAAAACAAAGAAGAACCTGCCGTTATCCTCTTCCCGGCAGGCTCGAACTGGTCCGAAAAATCGGACTTCGTCGATCTGGACCTGGGCCCGGCCCTGGATATGATAGAGAACGAAGTGGATGTGGACTACTCCAGGGTAGGTGTGCGCTTCGATAACGGCGGACGGATATTCGCCTTCGATATCGCCAAACATCTCAAAGAGAAGGCGTCAGACGAGCTGTCCTTCGTTCTGGTGGCGGCGACCGAGGACTTGGAATACCAAGTCGAGTTCATGTCCAGTGAGACCGGCGAGGGACCCCACATCCTGGTCATACCCTATCCGTCGGAGGACGATGCAAGATTGGATCCGCCTCCCAGGGACGACGCGACCGGTTAGAGCCAGAAGGTCCCTTAGCAGATGGGACCGCCGGGCTTCAGGAGGCCCATGGGAATCTGGCATATTCGATCGGGTTAACTCAAAGGAGGTTTCCTATGAACTATAAAAGTGGCAACGGAGCCAACCTTGGCTTTGAAAATAAACTGTGGGAGATGGCCGACAAGCTCCGGGGACATATGGACGCCTCCGAGTACAAGCATGTGGTTCTCGGGCTGATCTTTCTGAAATACATATCCGACGCGTTCCAGGCGAAATACAAGCAATTGGAGGCGGCCAAAGAGACCGAATACACCGATCCCGAAGACCGCGACGAATATGCGGCCGCCAATATCTTCTGGGTTCCAAAGGTTGCCCGTTGGGCCAAGCTTCAGGCAAGCGCCAAGCAACCGATCATCGGCAAGCTCGTTGACGATGCCATGGTAGCTATCGAAAAGGAGAACCCGAAACTAAAAGGGGTTTTGCCCAAGGACTACGCCCGCCCAACGCTCGACAAACACCGCCTGGGCGAGCTCATCGACATTATCGGCAAGATCGGACTCGGCGATGACGTTTCCCGGTCAAAGGACATTCTTGGCAGGGTGTACGAGTACTTCCTCGGACGGTTTGCCGCCGCAGAAGGAAAAGGTGGTGGCGAGTTCTACACGCCTCAGTGCGTTGTCAAACTGCTGGTACGGATGCTTGAGCCATACAAGGGCCGCATTTTTGACCCGTGTTGTGGGTCCGGCGGCATGTTCGTTCAGAGTGAGAAATTCGTGGAGGAGCACGGCGGCCGGCTGGGCGATATCGTCATCTACGGACAGGAATCTAATCCTACAACCTGGCGTCTGGCTATGGCGAACCTGGCCATCCGGGGTATGGATGTTAATCTGGGCGGCCAGCACGCTGACAGCTTCCACAATGATCTCCACAGGGATCTCAGGGCAGATTACATCCTCGCCAATCCGCCGTTTAACATGAGCGACTGGGGCGGAGAGCGGCTCAAAGAGGATGTCCGGTGGAAGTACGGAACCCCGCCGGCTGGTAATGCCAACTACGCCTGGATTCAGCACTTTATCCATCATCTTTCTCCCACTGGCACCGCGGGTTTTGTTATGGCGAACGGCTCGATGTCCACAAGCACATCAGGCGAGGGCGAGATTCGCAGGAACATAATCGAGGCCGATCTGGTGGACTGCATGATCGCCATGCCAGGCCAGCTCTTCTACACCACACAGATACCGGTCTGTCTCTGGTTCGTTGCCCGGGACAAAAAGAACGGCAGATTCCGAGACCGGCGAGGGCAGACCCTCTTCATCGACGCCCGCAATATGGGCAAACTGATTGACCGCGTCCACCGGGAGCTCTCCGATGAGGAAATCGACAGGATCGCTGGTATCTATCACGCCTGGCGGGGTGAGGAGAACGCGGGCGAGTATGAGGATGTGCCCGGATTCTGCAAGAGCGCCACTACCGACGAGATCAAGGAACACGGCCATGTGCTGACCCCTGGCCGGTACGTGGGCGCGGCCGAGATCGAGGACGACGGCATTCCCTTCGAGGAAAAGATGGCCGAACTCTCGGCCACGCTGCAAACGCAGTTCGCAGAAGCCGATCGGCTCGAAGCCACCATCAGGAAGAATTTGGAGGCGTTGGGCTATGGTGAGTAAACGCGAAGTCGTGCCGCAGGATAATATTCATGCGCTGGTCACCGAATTACGGGAACTTATAGCTTCGGCCCGTAATACTGCCGCCCGCAGCGTCAACACGATTCAGGTAATAACGAACTTCGAAATCGGACGGCGGATTGTTAAGCATGAACAGCAGGGCGAGAAACGTGCAGAATACGGCAAAGCTTTGTTGAAGAGATCTCGAAAATTGTTTTCAAGTGCAAAAAGTCAGATACCCTCCGGCCAATTACAAAAATCCGAGACGCCGTCTCGGAAATTCACTCTCTCCTGGTCACACTATGTCTTTTTGCGGCTCTGTCTAGAAATCTAGCGAAATCCGAGATCTTGCGATCTGCATATCGCTGACTATATTCCATTTTGTAACCAGTTGTTTTTTTATAGCCAATAATTCATAATATTTCTATATATAATTTACTAACATCGTTCGACTAACAAACAATAACAACTTAAATATAAATCATCCGATCTTAAAAATCGGCAGCTACCGCTAACATATATATCCATTATAAATTACTTGATTAGCTAAACAAACTTCAACCAGGGACTAAAAATGGTAAAAACATCCTAAGCTGGTCAAACAGTATGACTCCACACCACTCCAACATCCCTGCCATCCTCATCCTATGAAGCTTCAAGTGCCTTTCAACACCACCGTCTGTTCTGAATTCCTTTTTATGATGCTTTTTCAATGTTATTGAATAATAATTCTCAATTGCATTGTTTGTGGCTGGTGCACCATCCACAGAGTGAAACGCTGTATACCTTTCCCAGTTTTCTTCAATTAAATCTAACCGTTTCTGAACATTTATAGTAAAATGTTCCTTTTCTCTCATCAGTGCGTTAAAATTTCTCTGAGATTGGGGGAGTGTTCTCAACTCAAGATTCTTCTTTTCACGTCTACGTTTTAGCTCCATATCATGTACATATTTCCGGAAGTTACTTCGTTCTTTTTTAAGCCAATTTTCGTATTCATCCGCGTCTTTCTGCTTAATTTCTACCTCTTTTTTTACCATACGATCTAGGTATTTGAGTTCGGTGTCTCTATTATAAAATATATTCAGCATTCGGTATTTAATATGCTCCTGCTCAAAAGTTGATTTTCTTGGAAATTCATCGACAATATGGCAGCTCAGATGTGTAAGACAATGTTGATGAGTTAAATTATCGCCAAAGTAGCTCTCAAATACTTTAATACAAGTCGGAGATCCATCAGTCACGATGAAAATTGGTTGCTCGGATGGCAAATGCCTCGAAATAAAGTCTAATATTGTATCGGCGTCTATTCGACGGTGGCGTTCTTCTGCAATTGGTTGGCCAGTTTCATAATCCAACACAGTCAGGCGATATGCCCTCTTCCCATCTATCTTTAGATATTGTTCATCATAGTTAACAACAAGTTTCACTTTTACAGGCGGTACGTCGGCATTTTCAATAAAATCCTTGACGAATTTGTAGATAGTATCTTTGTTTATAGGATAAATGTGTTGCAATATCAAAGCTGCACAACGATATGATACATTGCATTTCCGCATTAGTAGACATATTTCAGCCAGGGATTTTAAAAAATTATTAATTTGATTTATCCAAGAACCACGACTTTCTTCGCACGACTTTCCACATGAGGGACATATATACTTTCCAATTTTGATAGCACCCAAGCCATTTTTTTGGTATTGATTGTAACCATTGTGACTCATCTTTGAGTTACATATCGAACACGGAGGTGGATCAATTTTGCGAAAAACACCCTTTACAGTATATTCATAGTCATTATCGTAAGTTTCGAACATTAATTGGATTTCATCTGCGAAATTAAAGTTGGATAGAGTTGTATTTATAACCACCATGGATTGTCACATCATATAAGTTGATTTTATTACATAAAAGGATTTTGCTTGGGTATTTTGGATTTATTCAATGAAAAAATGCCTCAATCAATTTAAATATTAGAAATATCTACGACTACCAAATAAATTTCTTATCATTATAACATTTAAAGACAAGTCTAAAAAGCCCTACGGACCCCCATCACTAGATAATTAGACAGAGCCCTTTTTGCTGGGCATCAAAAATCCCGATGAACGAAATTTCTATGAGATTGAGGCCGCGGAGCAGAACTGGTCCCTGCGGGAGATGAAGCGCCAGTTCGACTCCGGTCTGTTTGAGCGGCTGGCTTTAAGCCGGGACAAGGAAGGCGTCCGCGAAATGGCCCGCAGGGGGCAGGTCGTCACCCAACCGAAGGACCTGCTCAAAGACCCTTATGTTCTGGAATTTCTCGGGATGGATGAAAAGGCCAGATATTCCGAATCAGACCTGGAATTGGCCATCATTGATAAGCTCGAGCACTTCCTTCTGGAACTCGGCAAAGGTTTTCTCTTCGAGGCACGGCAAAAGCGGTTCACCTTCGAGGAAGACCATTTCTTTATCGATCTGGTGTTTTATAACCGCTTGTTGCGCTGTTATGTGCTGATAGAGGCTGTCCAACAATTATCAACAATCAGCAATACTGTCCTACTTGTACCCTATGCACACACCACCTCGAAATCACGGAAACATACATCAAAAAACCCACAAGGTATAACGCAAAGGCGCAAAGGCGCAAAGGCGCGAATG
>JAUWQF010000170.1 GCA_030611205.1 Methanothrix sp. | reverse complement strand
GTCAAATGTGAAGGTATACAACCCAGCCTTCGATGCTACGCCTCTGGATAAGGTGACCGGTATCATAACCGAGAAGGGGATACTCGGGCGGTCGGATATACTGCGGGGATTAGTAACTACTCAGCTACCCAGGTAATCAGTTACTCATACAAGTATCTTTAGCACGCCTCGCAGTACCCCTCACCTCGTGACGGCGGTGCTGGCAAAGAAGACCGCCGCAGCCGTCAAGATTATGGTGGCGCCCGAGGGGATGTTGAGGTAATAGGATATCACCAACCCGGCGAAGACGAAGACGATGCCCAGGAGGATGGAGATGATCATTATCTCCTTGAGGCCGTCGGCATGCTGCCTGCCGATGGCTCCGGGTATGGTGAGGAGGGCGATGACCAGTATAATCCCCACGATCTTTATCAGCACCACCACACTGAGGGCCACCATACACAATAGGAGGAGCCGAAGGCTTCGGACGGGGAGACCCATCGCCTCGCCGTAGGTGGGATCGAAGGAGAGGATCATCAGCTCCTTGTAGAGCAGAGCCACCACCAGGACTATGACCAGGGTCAGGCCCAGGATCAGCTCCACGTCGGTTTGAGAGACCGCCAGTATGTTCCCGAAGAGGTAGTCGAAGAGATCGGGGGCGTAACCCCTGCTCAGGCTCACGAAAATTATGCCCAGGGACATCCCCGACGCCCAGAACACCCCGATGGCGGTGTCTTCGGAAACCCGGGCCCTGGTACTGCTGATCATCCCGATCCCCAGGGCGGCGGCCACCGAGAATAATACGGCGAATAATAGGGGGTCCCTCCCCAGGAAGTAACCCAACCCGATCCCCCCGAAGGCTGTATGGGCGATCCCGCCGCTGATGAAGACGATCCTGTTCAGAATGACGTACACGCCGATGACGCCGCAGAGCACGGCAGCGATCGCGCCCGCCATCAGGGCGTTGCGCATGAACTCGTACTGGAATATCTCAATCATGCTCCCTCAAGACCCGGTGAGGTACTCCGTGAGCGATCATATCCACCGGGCATCTGTACGCCTCTTCGATGTCCTCTGCGACTAGCTCCTTGGAGTCGTGGTAGTAGAGCTTCTGGTTGACGCAGGCGATCTTGTCAACGTACCTGGAGACGGCGCTGATATCGTGAGATACCATGACTATGGTGATCTTCTCGTTCAGCTCGCCCAGCAGCTCGTAAAACTCCTTCTGCTGAGCAGCATCGATCCCCGCCGCAGGCTCGTCCAGAAGGAGTAGCTCCGGCTCGGAGACCAACGCCCTGGCCACGAATATCCGCTGCTGTTCTCCTCCCGAGAAGGCGCCTATGGCTCTCTGAGCATACGAAGCCATCCCCATTTTTTCGAGAGCATCGAGCGCTGCCTGCCGATCTCCGGAAGAGTAACGCCGGAACAGGCCTATTCTGCCGTAACGTCCCATCAGGACCACCTGCAGGGCGGTGGTGGGGAAGCTCTGGTCGAAGAGGCTCCTCTGAGGCAGGTATCCGATCCGTTTCCGGGCGTTCTCCGGCGTCGTCCCGAGGACCCTTACCGAGCCTTGGTCGGGCTTGATCAGGCCGAGGATCACCTTGAGCAGGGTGGTCTTGCCCCCGCCATTGGGACCTATGATGCCCAGAAAGTCCCGTTTTTGGACCTTTAGGTTCACATCCTCAAGGATTACCTGCTCGCCGAGGCCGACCCAGAGGTTCTTTACCGTCACCACGCTATTCATGCTTCCAGGCTCGCTGCTATCTCTTCACCCACCAATCGCATGTTGTCCAGATAGTTCTCTGCCAGGGGGTTCAATGGCACTACCCTGCCGCCGATCTCGTTGGCGACGATCTCCGCCGACTTGGGATTGAAGTTGGGGTCCGCGAAGATCGCGGATATGTTCTTCTCCCGGGCCGTATTTATGATGGCAGCCAGATACTTGGGCCCCGGCTCTTTCTCGGTGGGGAGAAGGGGTACCTGTTCCAGACCGTAGTCCCTGGCCAGGTAGCCCCAGGACGGATGAAGAACCACGAACTCTTTCCGTTCTTTCTTGGGGAACGTCTCGTTCAGCTCGGCGTCCAGCGCCCTCAGCTGCTCCTGGTAGGCATCCAGGTTTTTCCTGTAATGGCTCGCGTTGGACGGATCGACCCGGGCCAGACCGTCGCAGATATTATCCGTCATGATCATGGCGTTCCTGGGCGATAACCATATGTGAGGATCGGTGGTGAGGATGCTCTCGTGAGCGTTATGATCGGGACCGGGCGCCTCTATTAGATCCACGCCCTCGGAGGAGTCGACCACCAGCATCTCCCGGTTGGCCCGGACTATCCTGTCTATCCATATCTCCAGACCTGCGCCGTTCTTGACGTACAGGTCAGCATCTTCTATCAGCCTCATGTGTGAAGGTGAAGGCTCGAAGGTGTGGGGGTTGGTGCCGGGCTGGACGAGGACGGCGACCCTCACCCGGTCGCCTCCCACCATCTCGACGAAATGACCGAGGGGCACGGTGGTGGTCATGACGTTGACCCTGCCCTGGTCGTCCGATCCGGCCTGGTCGTCGGTGGATATGCAGCCACAAAGACCGCCGAGCAGCGATACCAGTATCAAAAGGTAAAGATGCCTCACACCACGACCTCCTTCAGCTCTTTCCCTATGTACCTGGTGTGGGTTCTGCCGTCCTCTTTCCAGTAGGCGTACCAGTAAGGACCGTGGGGGCATCCTTTGCATCCTTTACCGCAGTAGACCCGTTCCTGCCGGTAGGTAATCGATCCCAACATGTTCTCTTCGAGGATCTCGACCGGCAGATCTGCCCCATCCCGATCGGAGATCAGCTGGTCGATGTACTCTTTGACCTCCTGGAGCACGGCGTTATCCTGCTCTTCCAAAACGTCGGAGATCGTCTTGGGGATCATGGCGTTTCTTATGTAACCTGATTAGTTAAGCCTGTTGCCTGGTTACATAAGATCCGATACAACCTGCCCATTTCCTATTCCGGACCCCCTCCTAAAAATGGCAATAATTTCCGACCAGAGTGTTCCCTGGCGAACCAGGGTCATTATAGTCATGAACCTTAGACTTGATACTTAATGGAGCATCTCAAAGAAGTCATATGCACGTTCCGC
>JAUWQF010000070.1 GCA_030611205.1 Methanothrix sp. | reverse complement strand
TGCTTTGGATCAGAGGGCGACCTACGGAAAGTAGGCTACATTAGAAAACATATAATTAAAGCAATTTGGTGGTTTGGTTGGGAAATCGCTATCAGGAAAAATGTTTCTGTGACAAAGCCCGACCTGCGGAATGTAAGTTATTTCGATCCAGATCGTATTTAAGAGCATCTGCATAAATGGGTAGTGCATACTGTTCTGAAGGCCCTTCTACTATCACTACCGTGTCTGCGAAGAAACCGTCATTAATCATTGGGTTGAAGGCATGAGAATATTGTTCTCTTATACCTTCCTCGGTAGCATCACCTCCTTTTCTTGCCTTAAGATCTTCAATCATCGTTGACATTAAGAGTTGGGTAGGATAGCTTTCGTAACGTTCCTCCTTTTTATCCCGCCGCATGATACAAATCTGATCAAAATGGCTAATATCGACGAATAAACTAGACTGGGTGCCGTAAATTATTTGATCCCTTCCACCAGCTATATCTCGAAAGACTGACATTAAAGTTCGTTGTAATTGGGGGTGTAAATAAAGCTCAGGTTCCTCAATCGCAAAAATTGTAGTTCTTTCTTCTGCTTTCACCCCAGCTTTTTGATCATGGGCTAATTCAGCGTAGGCACGCAAAATTGTGAAAATCATCGAACGTTGCATACCATGCCCTTTTGTTTCAATAGTGGTTCTTATCCCGTCATCAGCATAAATTTTGGCTGCTCCAAAAACTTCTCTCAATTCAGGCATAGCCAGTTCAATTTCAATGTCGCAATACATAAGTTCGGACATCAATTTGGTTAGGCTGACTTCCATATTTTTGATCTCAATAATCCGTTCTCCTTCCTCACTACGATTCAGTCGCTTTTCTATATCTTTTAGTTGTTTCGAAATAGCATCCGTTTGTTCGCCAGATATCTTTACAAGTACAGAGTTGATAAGCTGCCCGAAGGGATTTGTCTTTGCAACTTTTGCCTCCTCTGAAATGTCCCTCACGGCAAGAATATGTATGAATTCCGGCAGGGCTCCTTTTAAAACTCCGGGGTAACCTCTAGGATTTTTGCGTCTCTCTATTTCCCAAGGTATTTCATCGCGATATTCATCTAAAAATATCTTAACTGTTTCTTTCCATTTCCCGACTCCAGGCTTTGAAGTACCAAGTTCAACTCCAAAATCTAAGCCATTTATTTTTAGCTTATCTTTCTTAGACCACCACTCAGTTATTTTCTCGCCATTTATTATATCTTCTCGGAGCCATTCAGGCTCTGGAACTTTTGTAATAGCCAGATTGTTAATGGTATAAGAATCTGTACCGATGCAAAGAACTTCTCTACCCACAACCAACTTATCCCCATCCATCCAAGGTTCAAATTGTTCTCTCTCCCAATCACTTAATTGCTCAAACGTAATAAATATCTCTATAGGTTCCTCGGTTTTGTGATCGTAAAAACATTCACCATTAACCAGTCGAGTTGTACCTTCAAAAAATAGCTCAAGTGCTTTAATTACATTTGATTTACCACTGTTGTTTCGGCCAACCAATGCCAGAATATCTTCTGGATGAATAGTTACGTTTCGTAAAGAGCGATAGTTTCTTATTTCAATCTTTTGTATTTTCATCTCTTCTATACCTCGCTTTATACATTCTATTGCAGACCCGAAGGATTAAGGCATGGCGTATAACTTCGGTATATCTGAACTTGAGTTCGTATATCCCTCCATTTTGTCATCATATCCGAAGCTTACTTTGTACATACTTCCCTCTAACAGAAGTTCATCTATCTCGCTAACTTTCATCCCCAGCGCAATACGTTTGGTGCTGATGTTGTTTGTTTCGGCTCGAATAATATATCTGATCTTCTTATCGGTTAGCTTTACAACCTTATTTCATTTTCCCATGCGATGGTGTTGGGTATATAAAGTTAAAGGTTTCGGGACTGTACAGTCTAACCAGTCAGGTGGTAGGTTGTGGTGGTCTCTCTCCAGGACAGTAATAGAGCCAGAGTACCCTTGTTTAAACCGGGCGCTGGTAGACGCTGGCCATGCTGTGATAATAGATTTCGCGACCAACGAGCGAGGAGAGCAGTCCCCCAATATTTTATTTCCAACTACGAATTATTCCTCAGTAAATGAATGGTCAAGATCCCTTTAGTACATCTTCAAACAACCGATCGCCGTTCTATTGAGAGCGACCCCAAGAAGTCCCGGAGCATAAAAATACCCCCCGGCGACCGCCGATCATAACATTTATAATATGATGGCCTCATATTATATTGAGGAATATACATGCGTATCGAGATTAGCTCACTTCTGGACCTGGACGTCTACACCCAGAAAGGCATCTTCGTCGGGAGGGTAGACGACGCGGTGCTCGACCCGGACCAGGGCACGATCAGCTCACTGGCGCTGGGTCGCGTGAACAGGTCCCTCTTCAACTTCGACGCAAAGAGGGTGGTCATACCCTACGACTGGGTTACCGCGATCGGAGACATCATTCTCATGAGACACTTCACAAGAGCCGCAGAGAAAAATGAAGAGAAAGACAGATCCTAGAGAGATCTACGCCGACATCAAGGTCCGCGCTCCGCTGGTGGTAAGAGCCGACGGGAGGGGTTTCAACAAGCTTCTCAGAACGGCTCAGAAGCCCTACGATATCGGGTTTGCCCAATCGTTGACCAGGGCCGCCAGGAGCGTATTCCAGGGCTCAGGCCTGGGGCCCATTTTGGCCTTCACCTTCTCCGACGAGGTCAACTTCCTCTTCATGAAGGTCCCCTTCAACGGCCGGCTGGAGAAGCTGGACTCGGTGGTCGCAAGCGCCCTATCGAGCGCCCTCTCTTTGGATATGGGCTCTGCGGTATCCATGGACGCCAGGGCCATCCCCCTCTGTCCTGGGGAGATTGCAGACTACCTATCGGAAAGGCAGGACGAGGCGTGGAGAAACTGCGTATTCTCCTACGGGTTCTACGCCCTCATCGACGAAGGCCGTAGACCGCGAGAGGCCATGGAGCATCTCAGGGGTATAAAAGAAGGTGAGATACACGAGATGCTCTTTTTGCGAGGAACTAACCTGGCCAAGAAACCGGCCTGGCAGAGACGCGGGATCTTGATCTACAGAGAGGCCAAAGAGGTATTGGAACGCTGGGATCCGCCCCTATTCGGTTCAGATGAGGGCAGGCAGCTCATCCAGCAGATAATAACCGGCAGGTAGCCTCGTAGCCTCTTGCCCATCAATCGCCCAGGAGGCAGCGCCTCCGGCGATCCGGGATCCTGTTCCATCCTATCGGGTGCTCACCTTCGCTGTCGTGGACGATACAGACCCCCTCCCCCTCCGGCGAGGGTCTGCCTCTCTCGAAGTCTCTGTACCTCCTGACGAGCTCGATGCTCTCCTCGATCTCGGTCAGATACCTCTTCTTGATGACCGAAGCGAGTCTCAGAGCCGCTCGATGCTCGATCGCCCCCCCCAGACCTCGACACTCCGAGACGCGAAGATCTCCGTCTTCCAGATAGAAGGGATAGGTTCTGCAGAGGAGCGGCCTATCCGGGTAGATACTGCACCTGCAATCAGAATAGTAGCGGCATCCTGGTCCTTCTTTTCTAAGCCGCCATTCCAATGTGTGGAAGTTCCCCTTAGAGTCCCATTCTCCCAGTTGAGGAGGCTCTACCACCTCAAGCCAGCTCTTGCCCGTCTTGCAGACGATCCTCCTGATCTCGGAGGGAAAGACCGTCACGCTGTTGTCTTCGCCACGGCAGCACTCGCCACACCTGAGACATCGGAATCCCACCTCTCGGATCTCTGTCGCGATCCTCTCTGTGGAGAGGTCCCTGGCCGCTTCGAGCCGGGACCTGAGCGCAACTAGCCGTTCGTCCGACGCAGGTTCCTCTTCTTTCATCTTCTACATACTTTCAGGAAGTTCTCCATGACCTCTGTGCCGAACTCGGTCTGGACAACCTCAGGGTGCCACTGGACGCCGTAGATGGGCCTGCTCCGGTGCCTCATGGCCTCGATCTCGCAGACCTTTGACCTGGCCAGCGCCTCGAAGTCCGGCGGCAGCTCCACCACCTGGTCGGCATGAGACGCCCAGGTTTTGAAGGTCTTGGGAAGGCCTCTCAGTATATCGTCTTCTTCCTGTATCTCCACCTGGACCTCGGCGTATCCGCCAACGGCGCCGTGCTCGACCCTTCCGCCGAAGGTCTCCGCAGCTATCTGCATCCCCAGGCAGATGCCCAGGACGGGGACGTCCAGGTCTCTCAGATACTCGGCGCAGTTGCCGGCACGGTCGAGCGACGGCCCCCCGCCGAGTATCAGACCATCGGCCTCTATCTGATCTGCCGGCGTTTCGTTGAATATCATCCTGCACTCGGCCAGGCTTTTGATGCTCCTCCTGATCAGGTGGTTGAACTGGCCATAGTTGTTAACTACGAATATTATCATTACAAACCTCACAATCGTATACGTTTCCGAATAATAGGCGAGAGATCTCTTTTGCGTCTTCCAGCACGGTAAACCCGGGAAGTGCTCTGAGCCTATCGATGTTCTCCTTGTCCAGCTCTCTAGTAACCACCCGGAACGTCCCTCCCCTTATCGCACCATGCTCGCAGAGTTCCACACAGATGCCGCAGCCGTCGCACTTCGTCAACTCGATCTGGTCGTCGATGGCCCTGTTGGGGCAGGCTTCCCGAGGCGGGCAGATCTCGCAGTGCTGGCAGAGCTCCCGGTCGATTATGTAGGGGGTCTGCGTCTGGGTGCTCTCCTTCACGTCGGTGGGCAGTACGTAGACCGGAACCCCTGCCTTGTTGGCGAGAGCGGCGGCGTTGGTTACCAGGCTGTCCGCTATCCCGCATGTGATCTTGGCCACGGTATTGGCGGTGGCAGGAGCTATTATCAAAAGGTCGAACTTGCCCATCATGAACCTGCCGGTCTTGGGACTGCTGCTGCCCTCCTCTCGATCGAGGAAGATCTCCTCTAGATACCCGCCGCCCGATATCTCCGAGAGCCTCTCGAAGAGGCCGTACATCCGTAGAACCTCTTCACCGGCGCTGGAGACGAAGGTGCAGACCCTGTTCTCCTGCGATAGCTCTTTCATCGCCGCCACGCTTTCTAGCAGGTGGTGACCCGCACCGGTGACGGCCCAGGCGATGTTCTTCACCAATAATTCACTTCCAGATGACCGGAAATCAGAGTATCTTCGGTGCGCGTCCTATTATAAATAAACCTCCAGATCGAGAGCGTTCCTGCCCGATCTCACAGCACAGGTCAGCAGTGGACCAATAACCTTTTCTTCGATCGCCGACATACTAATAAATATTCGGACATACATAGCTCCTATAAAGGTTTCATATGAACTTGGTAGATAACACAAGAGACTAACGCGGTCTCAATATGAAAAATAAATACTTAAAAGCTCACTTCCTTCATATTGAACGATGAAACTCGGCATAATGCGGCATAAGGAGGCATGACATTGGATTTTAACCTGTTTGAACTAGGTACCTGGAACCGGCTGAAAAAGTGGTCCAGAGAAGCTGCTATGTTTAGTTGTGTAAGTATCTCTCGCACGATTGCGTTGCTTTTGTTTCTCGGCTTATTCATGAGCGCTTCTGCGGCAGGGGCCAACGAGGCACCGGTCGTAGAAGGTCTGATCTCAGACGCAATTAGTCCACAGCCAGCCGGAACCGCGATCACATTCACGGCGATCGCAACCGATCCTAACCCTGCCGACACAATTCTCTACAGGTTCTGGGTGAAAGGACCAGGCACTTCCGGATGGGAGATTAAGAGAGACTGGAGTCCAGGCAACTCCTGGACATGGCCCACCGCTGCTGCCGCCGCCGGCACAAACGAGATCAGCGTCTGGGTCAGAGACGGAACACATGCAGACGCGAACCATTTCGATGACGAGAAGAAGATACTAAATTATGTCATCACCCCACCTGCAAACCAGCCGCCAGTGGCAACGAGCCTGGATCCTAACCGGCTGAGCCCGCAAACCACCGGCACGAGGATAACCTGGACCGCCTACGCGTACGATCCTGACGGTGACACAATCCTCTACCGGTTCTGGCTGAAGGGTCCCTCTACGGAGAACGTCTGGAAGGTGATGCGCGACTGGAGTTCCGGAAGCAGCTGGACCTGGGCCACCAGCACCGGGGATGCCGGAGATCATGACGTGGCCGTATGCGTCCGGGACGGGAAACACCAGCCTGCGGGACGCTACGACGACTGCACAGGATATAGAGACTACCGGCTGATCAGCCCCAACCAACCACCGGTGGCCATAAGTCTTTCTCCTGACAGACCCAGCCCCTCGCTCGAAGGTGCTGTGGTCACCTGGACCGCCACCGCCTACGACCCAGAAGGAGACACCCTCTACTACCTCTTCTGGCTGAGGGGTCCTTCTACCGGGAACGTGTGGAAGGTAGTCCGCGACTGGAGTTCCAGCAACGCCTGGACTTGGGTCACCAGTCCCGGCGATGTGGGTGAGTATGACCTCTACATGTACGTACGCGACGGAAGACACATATCGACAGCTCTCTACGACAGCGGCACGGGGTACAGAGACTACGAGCTGATCAGCTGGGGCGAGGTCTTGCAGCTCACCGTTGGTGAGATCATACAGGACCGGCCATCGCTGGTCTACGCAGACGATGGTTACGTTCTGGCCTACCAGTCATGGGAGGCGGGAGACTACTATCAGGGAGACATATATATCAAGAAGTTCGGCCCGGACTGGAACCTTATGAAGAAGGTCAGGGCAACCGGGCTGAGAGCGTATGAAGATACGCCTTCGTTAGCATACTCTGACGGGTATTACTATATGGTCTATGTATCCGACGAGACGGGCACCTTCGATATATTCATGAAGAAGTACGACTCAGATCTGGACCTCATCGAGACCCGCCAGCTGACCAGCAGCCTCGCCGATCAGGACCGACCATCTCTGGTTCGTGTCGGCAACGACTTCTATCTGGCCTACCAGTCATGGGAGGCGGGCTCGTATTATGGGGGAGACATCTTCATCGAGCGGTTCGACTCCCGCTGGAACCCCATCGACAAGGTCAGGGTGACCAGAGAACGCTCCTGCCAGGATAGGCCCTCTCTGGCCTACGCCGATGGCCACTTATACGTCGCCTATACATCCGACGAGACGGGCAACCTGGACATATTCCTTAAGGAATACGACCGGTACCTGAACTTCTTGCATAAGAGAATGATCACCACAGACCCGTCCGACCAAGACTATCCGGCGATGATCGAGCAGAATGGTGAGTTCGACCTGGCCTACAGCTCGATGGAAGAGGGGAGCTACGACATCTACCTGGAGCGGTACGACCATGACTGGCAGCTTATGGAAAGGCAGTCGGTGACCAGCACGTCCGGTCATATGACCTGGCCCTCACTGACCTATAGCGCCTTTGACGGCCTTATCTGGATAGCTTACGTCTCACAGGACGCAGGGGGCTGGAACATCTTCGCCAAACCCGTTCCGCCTGGTGGCCAACCCCTGGAGTGCTGCATCGTCGCCGATTTCAGCTCAAACGAGGCCTATAGACCCTACACCCTGGCGGTCAGGTTCTACAACCAGCGGGGCCAGCTCGTCGATCCCGTCAACCCGAGGATGTCCTGGATACCGGAGGATGCCGTCACCACAAGCGACCTATTCGGAAGGACCGCGCTCGGGACGTACAGGCTGGACTCCCGCTTCGGGTCGCCTGGCGTCAAGACCTTCAGGATAACCGCCACTATCGACGGATCTCTCATCGAGAAGGTGGTGATGGTAGTCGTAGAATGATCGTTGCGTTGAGATCACAGAAGGGGATAGCAGAAGGGGGTGTATCATAGGGGGTCGCCCGGTGGCGCCGTCCACGCCATCGGCACCCAAATTTTTGATTGTATATAATGTATAACATTATGTACTCAGAGCAACTCCGACAGAAGGGAGGATTTTTTCGGATAGCGATTAAGATCCGGCGGCTAATCGAAGCCGCCGAAGACCGCCCGGTACATCTCATCGTTATACTCGTTGATCAATCGATGCGTGTCCCATATCGCGTAGATGTAGGGGATCAGCAGCCAGGAGATTAGCATGAACAGAACGCCCTTGGCCACCTTGCTCGCGTAAACCTGGCCCATCCCGCCGAAGACGAATATGGCCAGTAACATCCCTACGACCATGCTTTTCTTCTTCAGCTCGTAGAACATAACCTTATCTTCGTGAGACATTCTGTCCTTGCTCTGCCCGATTATCTCGATCTCATCTTCCAGTCTCATGAAACGACCTCGTCGACAATGGCTGACACGACTTAAAACCTTAACTCTACATGATTAGGGGCTGGGACTGATATAACTTGCCCGGTATTGGCCTTTTATTCATAACAAAAGAAACAGCAGAGGAATACATCAAGATCCATACAGAGAGTATCCTAAAGCTGACCCTACGAGTGGAGATATCACCCGAGAAGGGCATATCCGAGCAGAGGATTGAGGAGATAAAGGCTGCCCTCCAGAACTGGGCATGGACGACAACGTCTGCCTGTCCGAGCAAAATCGACCCGACGACGCCTAAAGCGCCCGATCATCGATCATAATGGTCATAAAAGAAACACGAGCAGAGCATCACACCAAGCACGATTGACGACCGAGCCTCATCATAGCAGTCCCAGGTTCTCCAGCTGTTCCCGTACGATCTTGACACCTTTCTCGCAATCGGCGGGCGACTTACCCCCGGTCACCACCAGCTTCCCGGAGCTGAATATCAGCACCACCACCTTCGGGACTTTGATCCGGTAGACCAGTCCGGGGAACTGCTCAGGCTCGTACTCGATATTCTCCAGCCCTAGTCCCATGGCTATGGCGTTGAGGTTCAGGTCGGCCTTCAGGTCCGCGCTGGCCACGATATTCTGGACATGGATCTCCGGGGTCAGATCGACACCGGAAAAGCCGATAGACTTCAGGGTGTTGGCCATGTTGGATATAACCGTCCTGACGTCTTCCACGTTCTTGGCACCGGTACAGACCACCTTTCCCGAGGTGAAGATCAGAAACGCTGCCTTGGGCGATTTGACCCTGTAGACCAGCCCTGGAAACTTCTCCTTGTTGTACTCGGCACCTTCGAGTTCGGACTCGATCTTGATCAAATCGAACTCCTCGGCGAGCTTTGTGGAGGCAACTACATTCTCTATGTTGATGGTGGACTCCATAATCCCGTCACTCCAGAGCCCCCCTTTTAAACTAGGAGTATATAAAGCATTGTAGGTTGACCAAGAGGCGGCCTCTGGTTTGTTGCCTCTCATCAGATAGAACCAGGATGAAGCCGCCGATGGGATTCGAACCCATGATTTGCTGATGTATCGGACTTCTTCGTCTTACGAATCAGCCGCTTTACCGGGCTAAGCCACGGCGGCTCTCTCAACGGTCGAAAAGGCGATTGGCGATTCTTAATTTAAGCGTTGCGATCGGATTCTTCGACCAGTCTCTCTACCTCTTCGGCCAACCTGGGCAGGAACATCCCTATGTCCGTCACCAGCCCGATGGCCTGAGCGGTCCCCCTGTCCATCAGCTTCGTCACCGCAGAGGGGTTTATGTCCACGCATATCGTCTTCACGCGGGAGGGCAGAAGGTTACCCGTAGCTATGGAATGGAGCATGGTAGACATCATCAGTACCATATCGACGCCGCGCAGAGCATCGAACATGGCCTTCTGCGCCGCCACCGTATCGGTGATTACGTCGGGCAGCGGGCCGTCGTCGCGGATGGACCCTGCCAGCACGAAGGGCACGTCTTTCTTGATACACTCGTACATGATCCCTCCCTTCAGTTTACCCTCCTCCACCGCCTTTGCGATGGATCCGCTGGCTATGATCTCGCTTATGGCGGAGATGTGGTTCCTGTGGCCGCCCGAGGTCAGGTTCCCATGAGGGTCCATACCCAGGCTCGTCCCGAAGAGCTGGCGCTCGATGTCGTGCACCGCCAGGGCGTTCCCCGCCAGGAGTACGTCTACGTAGCCCTCTCTGATCAGCTTGGCCAGGGCTCCTGCCGCGCTGGTGTGTATTATGGCCGGTCCTCCCACCACGGCGATCTTTCCCCCAGACCGCTTCGTCTTGATGATCTCCTTGGCGAGCCGGTGTACGATCTCGCTCCCGGGGCGCTCTGAGGAGACCTCTGTGGCCATGAACTCGAAGAGGCTCTTCTCCCTGGGCCGCTCCGGTGGGACCACCCTGACGCCCGTGGTCCCGACGACCACCTGGTCGCCCTTCTCGATGCCCCCTATGGGCTTGCATAGGGCCCTCTCCCCATCTATCACGATCATGCAGTCCATCTGGATGTCTTCGATCTCCAGCCAGGTGCCGCTGTGCCGCACGTAGGTGAGGTGGTTGGTGGTGGAGTAGAATCCTCTGGGGACCACCCGGTCTTTGGGAGCGGCCTCTACCTTAGCGTCCTCGGTCTCGATGGTCCGCGCCCCCAGAGCATGGAGCTCTAGGAGGATCCTTTCCAGATGGGTTCCGTCCTCGCCGGAGACCGTGATCCGGGCGTAGCTGGGGTCGTGCTTCTTCTTTCCCACCCTGAAGGTCTTGATCTCGAACTCGCCGCCCATGTCCATTATCTTGTCGAGGACCTTGGTGAGCGTGAGAGAGTCTATCAGGTGACCTTCCATCTCAATCTCGCATATCTCGTTCATCTTCCGACCAACCATTTTTGGATAAAACCTTTTTGGTTGTATATAATGTATAACATTGTAT
>JAUWQF010000040.1 GCA_030611205.1 Methanothrix sp. | reverse complement strand
ATCTGCTACAAGGCCAGTGTTTTCTTGGGCTGGGAGCGTCTTGCGCATCGGATAAGTGTCAAACTTAGCGTTCAGGACTATAATGACCCTGGTTCGCCAGGGAATACTCTGGTCGGAAATTATTGCCATTTTTAGGAGGGGATCCGGAATAGGAATCTCGTGACCATCCCTCATACGTTGGGACACTTTCACGGACAGTGTGCTGAATTTGCGGTAATTTGAGTTAATTCAATACACTGCCCTTTCAAGCAGCCTGGGCCCCCGATCTATCTGAAGGCCGATATTAACCACAGGCGGAAGAGTTACGAGGGCTCCGACTTCTGAATGATCTAAGGTTCGAGTTGAGGTGCAGCTCCAAAACGCCACATACAAGATACGCTATTTTTGTGTTTTTTTGGATGTGTCCTATGCATAGAAGTCTATGACGGCATTTCCTTTGACCTTGAAGGATATGCTTACTTTTGCCCTGTAGGCGACGATCTTCCCATCCTCCAGCATGACATCCAGTTCCTTGACTTCTGCCACTCTCAGGTCCTTCAAGCTTTCCGAGGCCTTTTCAACTGCGTTCTTGACCGCTTCTTCCCAGCTGTTGGGGGATGATCCAATAAGATCTATTACCTTATAGATGCTGTCTGGCATAGGGCAATCCTCTTTTCCAAGAGAGTTTCCGATGGAATTTATAAGTTTCGGTTGTTATTATTTGCCTGAACATATTAATGTGCTTATCTCAAAAGCTGGCTCGTCGGCGAGATGCGATCTCCAGTCACAGGGCAAGCTTAAGAGTGGTCTTCCATAATAGGACGCAAAATTTCTAAACACCCAAATGACCGATAGGCATATCGATTTCATGGAATGTAAAAAATCTCGCGATCGGCCTTGGGACAAAATTATTCAGTCGTCAGAACGGCTCCTCTACGATGGAAGACCCAGGATCTGCTGGGTGGGGAACGGCTGCGGGAACCCTGCCCTGGTGAGGAAGGCGGCTCCCCTGTTCTTGAGGAGCGGGGGGATCGTGAAGTTCGACCTCAAGGCTTTCGGCAATGACCTGAGCGTCGCCTTGTGCGGGGTCTCCAATCGCAGGGCCTTTCAGAACTGCGAGATGAGCGCCGGTGAGTTCTTCGAAGGCTCGGACCCGCCGGTGCTCATGGCGACCACGCTTCTGGTTCCCCATTACGTCGACGAAGTTGAGGTGGAGAAGACGGCGGAGTTCATAGCGAGCCTGGACCCCGGGATCCCTTACTCGTTGCTGGTCTTCCATCCGGCCTTCTGCATGAATGATCTGCCGGTGACTCCTCGGTCTCAGGTCAAGCGCTGCTACGAAGCTGCAAAGAGGCACCTGGAGAGGGTTTACGTCGGGAACAGGCACCTGCTGGCAATGGCGCCGCCGTGAGGTCGGGGGTGTCAAGTTTGATGATATGCTTGATATTTCTACACGTTATATCTCTATCGGAAAAATCCGAGTGCACCCAACCCGCAGATCGACCCGCGCTCCCGGTATGCCCTCCCATCCCGGTGCCGATCCCCGTCCAGACCCCGCGCCGGGTGGCGTTTGTCAGAACCCGAGCGCCAGATGTCCGGCACCCGGTTCCCGGCGCCAGCCGGGCGCATCCCTTTCCTGGCCCTGAAGAGGATCGATGCCGGCGGGATGAAGACCATACATGAAATACAAAAACAAATAGATGGCAGGCGGATTTACAGCACCGATACTCTCCCTGGGACGTTGGTACGACCCCAGTCCCCCCTAGATCTCCCTGACAGTCAAGAGCACCCGAAATTCGAGCAGAGAGCCATCACGGGCCACGCTAGACCAAACAGCTAAAATCCGGTTCAAGTTTTTATCTCGAAGAACCTCGGCTTGTCAGGGAAAAAATCGAACCTGTTTGCTTGATACATTAGCTTGAAGACCTCCGTGAGGCCAGGTATCCCACCTCGTTTCAGGGCGTCAGACCATATCCTATATGAGGAGATAATTGCCATCCTCCTGGGGTAGGCCTTTCGAACTGCCCAGTCTATAAGCTGTTCCATTTCAGAGGGTGAAATGTTCGGATGATTCCATACAAGATGCTTACCGTCGAACTTGTGATAATCCTTCTCAAAGATTCCATACTTCTCATCGATATCATTCCAGAGGGGCGTCAATGGAAGAGGAGTTACCACGCAAACCTGAGTCAGGTCCAGTCTGAGGCTTGCGAGCTTTTCAATATCTGCCCTTATGGACTCTACGGTCTCATTCTCAAAACCGATCATATAGTATCCCACTGTAGCCAGACCATGCGCCTTAAGTTTCTGCAGTACTTTCATTATATCAGCTGCAGTCTCATTCTTCTTGACACCGTCCAACGTCGATTGATGAAAACTTTCGATACCAACCGCAGCACCGCCGAACCCTGTGAACTTGCCATTCCTCTGATTCTCTTCGTATGAAACTATCCACTCATCGGCCTTCTTCTGTAAAAAGTCAGCTCTGACCATACAGCCCCAGAGCATTTCATATTTTTCGAGAAGTTCCACTACCTCATCGGCGTGCTTCTGTAGAACTCCAAAATTTTCGTCCTCGATCAGCACAATCTTTACCCCAAGATCTCTATAGTAAGAGAGCAGGCGCTCTATGCTCTCTATGGGTATAACCGACGGTTTATTACAGAAAGCAGATGTCTGACAGAACCTGCACCCGGCTGGACATCCCCGTGTTGTGAACATGATCCCGTACCAGTTGAGCTTTGCTCCAAATGGAGTTGCAAGGTACTCAAAAAGCGGTGGATGGACTATGAAATCGATCTCTCTGCCTACCTCTGCTGCCACCTCATGCTCAGCATAACCTATAAAGATCTTATCAAACCGGTCTTGGATCTCAGGTGTCAGGGCACCGTAATTGCCGCACCAGATCTCCTCGATGCCAGCGGATCTGGCATACTCTACCATCTCCAGAACTTCAGGTGTATCACTCAGATAAAAGGAGAAACCAACTACATCCCACCCCTCCCTGAGTTTCTTCACATACTGTTCCCATGTAGGATATTCCAGGATCTCTATCTCGGGGATATTCTGCTTGAGAAAACGCAGGCCATATGATTGAATCCTCGGCCAGCAGAACTTGAAGTATCTGGACCTGGAGTTGAAAGCCATGTAATCATAAGATGTACTGGTATAAGATGTCGTTAGCAGAATTTTTTTGATATACTATCACCTCGTTGTATGTTTACTGGCATTTTTCAAGACCCAGGTGAGCACTGCCGGATATTCCTTGGCAGATCCACAAGTAAATCCACCCTTCGGTCGGATTTACTTGAGCACATAAAGTTATACTTTATGTACAACAAGAAAATGCTCGCTTACGCTCACATTTACTTGAGCACATAAAGTTATACTTTATGTACAACCAGAAAAGCCTGACGCATGAGCTGGCGAATATGCTACTTGGATATCATACAGGCATGTAACCATTCAGCCTGTTCTATGCGAACATACGTGAAAGGCGTTCAATCTGAAATGCTCGGCATTCATCATCAGTTAAGAAGTCTCTGAAGAGGATCGACGTCGTCGGGATGGAGAATTTATATACAATCATGTAAAATATCTTCTCATGATAGTTACAACTACGGACACAGTTCCCGGAAAAAAGGTGACGAAGGTACTTGGCATCGCAAAAGGAAGCACCATAAGGTCCAAGCATGTGGGAAAGGACATAATGGCCGGGCTAAAAGGCATCGTAGGCGGAGAGCTCAAGGGCTACACAGAAATGCTGAACGAGGCGAGAGAAGAAGCTCTGGAAAGGATGAAAATGGACGCCGACGGCATGGGCGCCGATGCCGTGATCAACGTCAGGCTTATGACATCTACAGTCGTAGCCGGGGCCGCCGAGGTGCTCGCCTATGGGACCGCTGTCAAATTAGAGGCATATTAGGCGTTTAGTTAATAATCAATATATTTATTATATAATATATTCCAATGGTTGATATTGGGGCGATGCCTGCCATCTCAGCCAGGGCGATGGGGAGTTCCGTCTGCCCGCGCCCCCTCTCCGGATTTCCTCTCCGGATTCCCTCACCAGAAGTCCCGGCAGAAGAAGTTTCGGCAGAAAGGGTTATTACCGTACGGACAAAAGACCGCCTTATATGGCCCGAGAGACGAAAGACGAACCCGAGCATGACACCCGCCAGCGGGAGAAGAACCTGGGCCTGGTTGCGCTGGCGATCCTGTTCATCATAATCTTCTGGAACACGTATTGGTTCCTATCGAAGTTCCTCCTCCTCTTCATAATAGTCTACGTGGCCTACATGGCGCACCGCCACTTCTCCTGAAGGGCGCAGATTCCTGAAGAGCGCAGAAAGGGTTATTATCAACAAAGACCTAAACCAAGATATCATGTCTCATCGTTACATATCGGGCAGATACCGACGGGCGCGCCAACCATGGGTGAACATACTTCTGATCGTCCTGGCCATCGTAATAGTCGCCCTGCTTTGGACGTACCTCTGGTCTCTCTTCAAGATAGCCATCTTCGTGGCGGTAGTCTACCTCGTATACCGTCTGCTCCAGGGACACATCTGAGACGCCTCCCAGACCTGCTTTGCCTCTCTCAGATCCTCTTTTGTGTTCACGTTAAAGAAGCTCAGCAGACGGGGGTCTGCGGACCTCAACCTGTCCACCGGTACCCGGTTCACCCTCAGCGTTTCCAGCGGCGCGACTATCCTCCGTTCGCCACCCTCCACCGCCATCCTGCAGGCCTCGGCCATGGGACCGGACCGGTAGACTGCATGAAGGGTCTCCAGCACCCCGTCTTCCCTTTGGGGGACCGCAGCATCGTGACCCTCGACCAGGCGGAAGAGCGTATCGAAGACCTCCGGGCTGATGAAGGGCAGATCACACCCCACGGCCAGAGACCAATCGCCCCGGGCAGCCTCCATACCGGCGGCCAACCCTGCCACAGGGCCGTAGCCGGAGACTTGGTCGCAGACAACCCTCGCATCCGGGACCAGTCTCTGAATCCGTCTTCGCTGCGGCTCGTCCCTGACCACCACGACTATGTCTAAAGCGACATCCCGGACCCGGTCCACCACCCCCTCGATCATGGTCCTGCCCAGAAACTCCATCGCAGCCTTATCCCCGCCGATCCGCCTCCCGCCCCCTCCTGCCAGGATCACCGCAGACCTGATACCTTCCATCCGCTCTCCTCGCAGTCCTGGCGCAGCGCCTGGCGGAGGGCGGACCTCGGATCCGGATGGACCTCACCGATACCGATCACGGTATGATCGGGACTTATCGAGGCGGTCTCTTTCCTTATCTCTCTGAAGGCCGACCCGAAGACCGCATGGTCGAAGGACCTCAGCTTCCCCAACCGCACGTTGGCCAGCCTTTTGGTAATCTCGTTCCCGAGAACGACAAGGGACGTTCCTCCCTCCGTTTTCACCACAGCCTGGCCCTCCGAGATGTCCACCAGCAGATACCCGCCGGGGGTGACGTAGAGCCTCCTCCTGCGATCCGACTCCGGGGAGACCTCGGTCACCTCGCCCACCAGCACGGGACCGCGCTTCCAGACCTTATCTCTCGCGTCGGAGACCTGGATCCTGGTCCCCAGCTCCTCGGCCCTCCTGACCAGCTCCTCGTCGGTCCTGATCCGGCCGCCGTAGAGCTCCTCTTCCAGAGCCTCCGCCTCGCCGAAGAATGTTATGCTGCGACGATCTCCGCCCACAATCGCTCTCTTCCGGCCGGAGAAAGCCATCACCAACGACACTATCGCTTCTCCTTCTCCACCCACGTCTTCATCTGCATCTCTGCCGCGTCGACCGTCTGGCTCAGGAGCATGGAAACGGTCAGAGGTCCCACCCCGCCGGGAACCGGGGTCACCCCGGCCGCAACCTCCCGGACGGGCTCGAACTCCACGTCGCCCACTACCCTGTCACCGACCTTGTTGATGCCCACATCGAAGACGTAAGCCCCTTCTCGGACCATATCCTTCTTTACGAGCCCGGCCACGCCTGCTGCCACCACCAGGACCTCGGCTCGCCGGGTATGCTCTGCCAGGTCGCGGGTGTAGACGTGACAGACCTGGACCGTGGCGTTCCTGTTGAGCATCATCGCCGCCAGAGGCTTGCCCACCACGTTGCTGTGACCCACGATCACAACCTCTGTCCCTACCAGGTCCACCCCCAACCTCTCCAAGGCGCAGATTATACCCTTGGGGGTACAGGGCACCAGCCTCTCCGCCCCGGCCAGGAGGGAACCCATGTTCAGAGGATGGAACCCGTCCACGTCCTTCTCGGGCGCGATGGCGCTCATGGCCCTGCTGGGATCGAGACCTTCGGGCAGAGGCAGCTGGAGCAGTATCCCGTTGACGTCCTCTCTGGAGTTGAGGCTCTCGATCGTCTCCAGGATCACCGCTTCGTCGGCGTCTTCGGGCAGGTTCACGTCCACCGAGCGGATCCCGACCCTGTCACAGGCCGCATGCTTGATCCTCACGTACATCCGAGACGCAGGGTTATCTCCCACCAGGATCGTGGCCAGACCCGGCCCGAACCCCAGACGCTCGACCCGGGATCTGGTATCCGCTTCGACCTCCGCGGCCATCGCCTTCCCGTCTATGATCATCCCAGTTCCGGATAGATGGGGTACCTCTGACAAAGCTCGGTCACCTCGTTTCTGATCCTCTTGATGACTTCGTCGTTCTCGATGTCTTGCAATATGGCACCGATCATCTCGGCTATCTGAACCATCTCCGGCTCCTTCATCCCCCGGGTGGTCACCGCAGGGGTGCCGATCCTGATACCGCTGGTGATGAAGGGGCTGGTGGTGTCGAAGGGTATGGTGTTCTTGTTCAGGGTGATCCCCGCCCGTTCCAGAGCGTTCTCGGCATCCTTGCCCGAGAACCCCATCTCGTTGAGCTTGACCAGCATCAGATGATTATCCGTACCGCCGGACACGAGAGAGAACCCTTGGTCGATCATGCTGTCGGCGATGGTCTTGGCATTCTTCACCACCTGGAACTGGTAGTCTTTGAACTCCTGGGTGGAGGCCTCCTTGAAGCCTACCGCCTTGGCAGCTATGACGTGCATCAGGGGGCCGCCCTGCACCCCTGGGAAGACCGCCCGGTCAATATCCGAGGCCAGATCCTCTTTGCACATCACTACCCCGCCCCGGGGACCTCTGAGGGTCTTGTGGGTGGTGGTGGTGACCACGTCGGCGTAGGGGATGGGCGACGGATGGGCCCCTGCCGCCACCAGGCCTGCTATGTGGGCGATGTCTGCCATGAGGTAGGCGTCCACCTCGTCGGCCACCTCCCGGAAGGCCTTGAAGTCGATGGTCCGAGGATAGGCCGAGGCCCCGCTGACTATGAGCTTCGGCGAAGACTTCTTGGCGATATCCAGGACCTCGCCATAATCCAGCATCTCCGTATCCTTGTTCACCCCGTAGTGGACCACCTGGTACATCTTGCCCGAGAAGTTGACAGGACTGCCGTGAGATAGGTGTCCCCCGTGGGTCAGGCTCATCCCCATTATGGTCTCGCCGGGCTTGACCAGGGCCAGGTATACCGCCATGTTGGCCTGGGACCCGCTGTGAGGCTGGACGTTCACGTGCTCCGCGCCAAAGAGAGACTTGCATCGATCCCGGGCCAGGTTCTCGGCCACGTCCACGAAGGCGCAGCCGCCGTAGTACCGTTTGCCCGGATAACCTTCGGCATACTTGTTGGTCATCACGTTGGAATAGGCCTCCATCACCGCCAGGCTGGTGAAGTTCTCGGCGGCGATCAGCTCCAGGCCGTTCCGCTGCCGTTCTAGCTCATCTCTGATCGCGGAGGCAATCTCGGGGTCAACAACATCTAAGAAGCTCAATCGAATCACCAGTGTCAGGTTTGCCAAAGAGAGGATCTCTTAGAGGCAAAATATTATGGTACCTAGAGCGTACTATATTTAAAAGGGCCTCCTATGGCAGATGCATGCTGAGACGGGCGAGGATGATAGCCGATTTCCAGTTCGGACGTGGTTCAGGGTGGGCTCTCTTCCCGGAGGGTACCACCTACAAGCTCTCCAACACAAAGAGGCTGAGGTACCTCTACTCTGCCGACGAGAGGATCGCTACCGTACGGGCCAAAGACGGGCTTCTGACCTTGAGCATGCTGGGAGCGCGGAGGCTCTACGACCATCTGTCCGCGCCCAGGCTCCGGGTGACCGCATCTCAAGAAGCCGCTCCCTACGTAGCCAGAGGAGGAACCCTATTTTCCAGGCACGTAACCGAGGTCGACCCGGAGATCAGGGCAGGAGAGGAGGTGCTGGTGGTGGACGAGGAGGGCGGCCTCATAGCCACGGGCAAGGCGCACCTATCGCCGGAAGAGATGATCCAGATGAACCGCGGCCCTGCGGTGAAGATCAGGAAGGGCACCGACGAATCCGACGAATAGAAGCGTCCCCGTCCTCGTCCCTGCCGGGGCGGGGGCCGGCATCTCCCGGGTAGGCATGCCAGACCGCCCGTGCCGGTGGCGGGGTGGGGCGTTACGGGTAGGGCGGTAGGGCGTTACGGGTATGTGCTACAACGTCGTCACAGAAACGGCAGCGGGTCTCTCTTCCGGTATACCAGCGCCTGGCAGACCGCGATCAGGACGTCTTTCTCGTTCCTGACCTCGATGCTGTAGGTGGCAGTCCTATTTGATCTGCTCGTCTCTTTTGCCTCGGCGCGTAGCGTATCTCCCGGTGTGGGCGGGTTGGTGTAGGTTACGTTCATGTTGAGGGCCACCGAGACTGTGCCGTGGGAGTTCGAGGCAACCTCGAATGCCTCGTCTATCAGGGAGAAGATGGCTCCACCGTGGGCCATACCGAATATGTTCCCCACGTCTTCGGATAAGACCATCTCCACCAGCGAGTACCCGCGGTCCAGCTTGATAAGCCTCAGTCCCAGCTTCTGTGCGTACGGCTCTTCTTCGACCCGTTTGCGGATCGCATCAAAGACTTCGTTATTCATCGTCATACCGCCAGGCTACCTTCTGAAAGGCGAGATGGACCGGAGCTTCTCTGCCGACTCCCGGATGGCTTCGGCGGCGCGCTCTGCGTCTTCGGTCGTGTTATCTCGTCCCAGGGTGATCCGGAGGGAACCGTGGGCCTCTTCGGGCTTGAGACCTATCGCCGTCAGTACGTGGCTGGCCACGGTCTTCTTGGAGGAACAGGCGGATCCCGTGGAAGCTGCTATGCCTCTGGCGTCCAGATGGAGCATCAGGGCCTCGCCCTCCACGTGGAGGAAGCCCAGGTTCAGGTTGTTGGGCAGCCTCTTCGTCGGGTGGCCGTTGATCCAGGCGTCTTCGACTTCTTCCAGCACGGTCTTGGCCAGCCGGTCTCTCATCGCGGTGAGCCTCACCATCTCTTTGGGCATCTCTGCTTGGGCAAGTTCTGCCGCTTTGGCCAGGCCCACGATGCCGGGGACGTTCTCCGTGCCCGACCGGAGGCCTTGCTCGTGGCCGCCGCCTTGCGTGATGGGCTCGATCTCGGTGCCTTTTCTGATGTAGATGGCGCCTACCCCTTTCGGGCCGTAGAGTTTGTGGGACGATATGGAGAGCAGGTCCACGTTAAGGTCGTTCACGTCTGCGGGTATCTTGCCCACCGTCTGGACGGCGTCGGTATGAAAGGGGATGTCCCGGTCCCGGGCGATCTTCCCGGCTTCGGCCACGGGCTGGATGGTACCGATCTCGTTGTTGGCGTGCATCATGGAGATGAGGATGGTATCTTTGCGTATGGCCGATTCCAGGTCCTCTATCCGGACTATCCCCTCTCTGGTGACCGGGAGGCAGGTGACCTCGAAGCCCCGGGACTCCAGGTAGTGGCAGGGTTCTAAAATCGCCGGGTGCTCTATGGCGGTGGTGATTATATGCCTGCCTTGGTCCCGGTTTCTCATGGCTACGCCCTTCACGGCCATGTTGTCCGACTCGGTCCCGCCGCTGGTGAAGTAGACCTCATCGACCCCGGCGCCGATGAGTTCTGCCACCCTGGCCCGGGACTCTTCCAGCGCCGTCTTCGCCTCCCGCCCGATGGAGTGGAGGCTGGAGGCGTTGCCGTAGATCTGGGTGAAGCAGGTGTGCATCGCCTCTACCACCTCGTCTGCCATGGGCGTGGTGGAGGCATGATCCATGTAGATCCTCTTCATGCCGGGTATTTAGCAGACGCATACGGTAAATAAACTACGGAGGTACGATGACAACCTATAAGTACACCCCTATCAGAGGCGGAAATATGCTTTTTCAGGACCCGTTAATCGCCGCAGGGATGGTCTTGATCGCGGTGGGCCTCTTCTTGACCCTGGTATCGGCCCGGGCAGGGATCCTCCTCGTCGGGCTGGGTACTGTTACGACGGGCGCATTTCTGTTCATCATCGTGCCCAACGGGTTCAATCCATTATCTATACTCTTCAACGGGCTGCTGGTGGTATGCGGTCTCTGGATGGTAATGGTGAGTGCGAAAAATGAGTGTGGTTGTAGATAAAGTTTATATGGGGTACGTTGCATCCTCGTCTCCATCGGAGGGGCCATAGGGTAGCCTGGCATCCTACAGGACTGGGGGTCCTGTGACCGGCGTTCAAATCGCCGTGGCCCCACATTATTGTTCTGAGGGGATCGATTTTTCATAATTCGTAGACCCATACGTTACAGGACTGTGTTATGTGATCGCTTCAGGAGAGAAATATGAAGCGATTGGATATTGACTGGAACATTCACACTACAACTGACTTCGAAGCAGCTTTAAAGCGATTTAAGCGTTATTTAGAGGATAACGGCTTCAGAAATAGTACCATTGAGGGCTACGTGGGCAACGTCGGACGATATCTAAAATTCGTCGCTACTGATAAGCCTTCAGAAAAAGATAGGATAAGCTTTCGGGATGAATTACATAACTCTAAACTCAGCAGAATCACTCTAAATCAATATGGATATGCGATCAAAGCCTATCATCGTATGCAGGGCGAAGAGATTTCTTATAAACGCTTGAACCCAAATAATTATATCCCATATTATTTTACCGCCCATGAAGTTCAGAAAATCTTTGCCGTATGTGATAACCTGAAACATTATGCAATGCTTAATGTCTTATTTTATGGGGCTCTGAGGGCATCAGAACTATGCTCTCTCAACGATCAAGACGACAACCTAAAGGATCTGACCATCAGAGTTAGAGAGGGAAAAGGTGGCAAAGAAGGAATAGTGTACATCAATAATGAATGTGCGACGGTGCTAAAGCAATATTTGAGTGTGCGACCACTCCTTAAGATCGATGGTCAGCAGCCTTTATTCTATACTGACTATGGGCAGAGGTGGAAAAGAACTGAAGTTCATAGGATGTTCATCACCTACAAAAAGAAGGCAGGCATAGAAAAAAATGGCGGCGTTCACGTGTTCGCTAGACATACACCAGCCACCATTATGGTCGCGAATGGTTGCGACATACGAATCGTGAAAGAAGTATTACGGCATAAAGATATCAGAACCACTCTCAGATATGCACATGTTGCAGATAAAACTAAGAGAGAGCGATATGATCAGTGTTTGACCTTGTGACGTCTAAGATGTCTACCTTTTTCCATACTTTATACTATACTTTCTAATTTTATTCTTAGTGATAGGATATAGATATAATAGAAATAATCATAGACATATTGGACACCGAACGGTTTTCCATATGCATATATTAGAAGTCACCCAAATCGTTGTCTTTATATAGATCTTGTAATATACAACATTTTGTCCCTTTAAACAGTGGATATCTCATCAAAAATTCAATCATTTTTTTGAGCTTATTACCGAGTGCATCTAACTCAGCATCTCCATCGATTATAACCTTAGCTAACTCTTTATATTCATCAAATTTCTCTTTATTAAACAACATATCACTATATATCTCTTCAATACTAGAAACATTTTGTAGATTATATTTAGATTTAGCTACGGTGTATATACCATCAACACATTGAAAATGAAGTTCGGAAATATCAGTCGCAGGAACGTTATAAGGTACAAACGTATCTCTTGTGTTTTTAAAATATAGCTCTTTTGACCGTCCGAAATAATTCATATATTGTTTATAACAAAGCACTGCAAAATCAGTGCTTCTCCGTTCTGGGATGTTAGTATAACATTCCTCCTCTAACCCCCGTTTTCTAATCTCATAACGTATATCCAATCGTATTTTCTCGTATAGATTATTACGGGTTTTATTATATGTATTGAGTTTTTTCTCGAATTCCTCACATGCGTTCTGGAATCTTTTTTCACATTCACTCGGAAGATGGTTTTCTATGAGATCTTTGTATCTCCAATCTGTACATTTTTGTGTTATGGGATTAATCGGATGTTCTTTTTTAGGAGCTTCGTCATAAATTTGATTAGGCTTTATCGTAGATTTCAATTCTGATAGAAAATTCTTTAAATCTTTTGTATGCTCCTTTCGGGCAAATAACATTGCAGGATATATAATTGATATTGTCGCTAATTTATATGTATAATATGTATAAAAAATTATTACTATAAACGTCGCAAGAAGAATTATATCACTAACACCAACAGCACCTAAAATATTGATATTATAAAATAACTTAAAAAGATTTATCGCGATTATTATGTAGATTAAACCTAGAACAGAGAATGCAAAGGGCGTAATTGAAGATCCCATATTGGGTTATAATGCATCAAGCTTTATAAGAATATCCCAGCATTGTTACATATTCTTATAACAATCTATAACTTCTCAAAAGATAGCGCTATCTACCATAAACACTGACTTTTAGAATGTTGTGAACCAAAAGCTTCAATCGCTGAACTTAGAAATGGCTTTATTGATATCGGTTTTGAAATTGGCTCAATTCCACAACTTCAAATTTCTGATGACGAGACACTGTTATTTGTGTTGTTGGATAAAAATAAGATTTTCGATGACAAGCACTGTTACCGGCTCTGAAAAGGTCGGTAATAAGTCGGTAAAGCTGTTAATATAAAACTAATTGTTGATATATTCCTCTATATCTGTCCAATATGTCTATGTTTATCACCATTATATCTCGTAATATATACACACTATTAAGAATAAAATTAATATTTAGAACTATAATAAGATAAATCATAGACATATTGGACGATAGGTAACAAGCGAAAAGCTTTATGGTATAGAGTAACTAAAGAGGATGGATATGAGCTGTGAGAAGAATTCTCCTGCGAAGGAGCAGGGCTTAATTGATCGCAATTGGACCCTGCGTGAACTACTTAGCACACCCGTATTATATAACATCAACCGGATGAAAGATCACTACCCACAGTTGATGAGGTCAGTATATTATGCTAACAAGAATCAATAACATAATAATTGATCACGACGAGAACTGGAGTATTCGTGAAGTCACTTTAGATGGCAAAAATATAACAGACATCATTTGCTGCCAGAATAGTAGCTTTGGACGTACTATAACAAATTCTTACTCCGGAATTTCCTCCGGTCAAATAGGGATTACATGGGATGGTTCTAACGTCCTTTCTCGGCAATTGCCTCGAATTCAAATACAAGATTTTAATATTAGGCGGCCGGATAATGCAAAAGTGATTCTCCCTGACGAATTTGAGTCGATATTTCACTCAATTTTTCCAGCTGTCTATGAGTTATACCGAACAAATCGAGCTTGTTTGGCTGCATATTTATCCTCCTTTTTATTTGAAAAGCTATCAACACATTGGTTAAATTATATGAAAAATGGCCAACATATTTTGGCAATTCCATTTTGGACGAAAATATTATCCATTGTCCATAAATGGGAGAAGGATACAGGAAAACACATTCACAAAGGCACGCCATATGCCTTTATTGCATACGCTTACTTAGTGATTGGAGATATTGACACAGGCTTTACATATATTTACAATGCAATCGAAGATGATATCGAATTGAACAAAGTCTGTCCTGGGTTGAATTATCCTTATGATGCGCCAGTACACAGAACGGCAACTCTGAGTTCACATCCTGAAAATGTCTTTATTGATTTGGTGAAAGAAATCAGATTGGAACTTGAAAAATATTTGAATTTATATCAGAAAGAATTTGGAAGAACTTTAACTATGGAAGAATTCGATAGACGATTTCTGCAAAATCGCAGTTCGAATATCGAACCAATTAAATACTATTTTGTTTTTAATTTTTGGGCCATTTTTGAGTATCGACGCAAAGTAGGTCATGATCTAATGAAAAATGATTTTGCGAAACTCAAGAATTCAAATTGGCTTTTTGCATTATGCTTGGTCATAGACAAGCTATTGAATAATCTAAGGCCCGATCTTAATTATATCAGTGAAGAGATTATACAATATGCCAAAGTTAAAAAATGGATACCTCAACATGATTTGGAAAAACTAATATCTAAGAATAATCTTAATATCTCTCACGGATGTCCTGATCAAGTACTTTTGGATTTGCTGCCTATGACTTTGCGAATAAAAAAAGAGATTCAATGCCTTCTCGTTGCTTGGAATCTTCGAAATTTTGCTGGACATAATATTCGTATACAGAATGTCATGGCAAATAATTTCGAAGATCTGCTGAAAACACTTCTATTTGACATTTTTTTAATAATTGAGGAGGATTACGGTAGCGATCTTGAATTTGGTTGATGTTTTATGGGCGAATCCTTAAAGCGATCATTAGATAACGTTTTTGTTGATGATCTCGATTGAAGATGCTTCTGCCTAAAACCGTCCTCAGCATAGTATTTCCGAAAAACACCAACCTCTTGAAAAGGCACTACCAGTATGTGGGTAATAATTATAACTTCTCGACATTCTATTAGTAATAATAATTTTGATTAAATCTGCGAAATCTGGCAGGTTGTATATGATATTTTATAATTATATATTTTATAAATTGGTTTCCGTGATTGTGTGCATCTAAGACGGGTTCAAAAAGCACGTGTGACAGCTTCGATGCAGTTTGAGCGGACGATGAAGGTCATCCAGAAGCTGAAAGAGTTGTCTCGATGAGATACGAGAGTTGCTATCTTTACCCTGAAGCCTCCTCCACGATCTTGACCTCTTCCTCGGTGAGGTCGTATAGATCGTAAACGAGGCGGTCTATCTGGTGGTCGGTGGCGTCTATTTGGCGCTGGAGGAGTGTCTTTTCGTGGCCGGTCTTCGTCTCTGCAAGCTTCTTGTTAAGCTCCAGCATGTTCTCTACGAGCTGGACCATTCTGTCGTGGCTGGCCACGTCTTCAGAGTCGGAGAAGTCTATGGTGTGGATGGGAACTTTGCCTAAGTACTTAAAGATCAGCTGATAGCCATTCTGTATTTGGGTGCAGTAGTTTGAAATTAAAAACCACCCGAGTTTCGAATTTAATATGCTCAGTAGATACTGATCAGCATTAGGCGTTATCCATATGGCATTGTTTCCATAAGTTCCAGCTTCATCAAAAGTAAATGCGGGTTTAACCTGGAAAACTAAATACATTATCTTCGGCTTTTCGAACTCTTCGTAATAGCTAACAGTGTCTTGAATTTCGTACCATTGATATATACCCGGCTTTCTCCCTATCCATTTGTCTCCTTTCCAGTCTTTTGGTTTTGGTGTTAGTCGCTCCTTGAACTGGCTCAAGTAGCGCTTGATAGCCGGGTAATCCTTTATCTTTACACCTCGCCTTGTGAAGATCAGGTAACGATTGCTCTTTGGTGGTTGATATCTCTTGATATCCCGACCTGCTAGGAATGGCTTGATCAGCTCCTCGCTCCTCGGATCTTCTGCGATCAGACGGGCACGCGTCTCTTCGTCGATCACAAAAGCCTCGTTGAGACCGGTCTTGATCCCATAGTAGATTTTCCCATTCACGTACTCGCCGAGGGGAACCCCAGACCGGCGGAGCTTTTCAAGGAGCTTTTTAACTGACTCATCGACGAGAGACCACCCCGTGTCGTCGAGATCGAATTGTTGCACTTGATAACGATGTTCCTCAACATAATCACTTAGGTTGGCGAAGCTGAGCGTCTTCATTTGAGCAACCCCGAAGCTATCATGAGATGCTTCCTTAGAGATTCGAAGGATGCAGGGATAGGTCGTCGCCTTCTGGAAAACCTGTAAGTCTCCAAAATCAACGATCTCCTCTATGTGCTGTCCTTTCAGCCAGACACGCAAAGGCAACCCGTAGTTGGCTCTCATCCACTTATTGGCCACGATATAGGAGAAGATCCCTCTCGGAAGCAGCAGCGAGACGCCCTTCTCAATAAAGTAGGTGTAAAGATCGGCAACCCCATGATAGACTTGATAGTTTTGCGCAAAGTATTCTTTCAGGTCACTCAGCATCTCCTGTCTCACATAAGGCGGATTCCCGATCACAGCATCAAAACCACCATTGCCCATGATCTCCGAGAACTCCACCACCCAGTCGAAGGTGTTAATCCTTCGCATCTCGTCTTCGTCTAAGAGAGTACTCTGCCCATCATAAAAATCAGGACCTATCAGCGAATTCCCACACTTGATATTATCCCTGAGATCGGGTAGAGCCCGTTCCTGGAAGAGCTTAAGTTGCTTCGAGATCGTCTCCCTGTTCTCACCTTCCAGTACCTTGAAA